>JAKEHO010000067.1 GCA_022614965.1 Gammaproteobacteria bacterium | reverse complement strand
ACGCGACTCAAGAAAAATCTCAAGAGGTAGATTGGGACAAGGTGAGGCTCGTCTGGTCTGAGTCCAGAGGGATCCCCATCCCGATTGGTCTGCGCCGGAGCGCAGATACCCAAATCGTGGAAAAACGAGGCGAACAGCAGTCGATGCCACTCGCACCGCTGATCGGCGTCAAAGGTCCGGTGAGCAGCCTACAGCTTAGGCTGGACACCAAGATCGGTGGTAACCCCTAGGGGGGATTTACGTTTAAGCGACAAAAAGGCCCCGTGGCGGCGTGCCACGGGGCCTTTTTGCTGTGCTTTCTTAGCGAAATTACTTGATCATCGCCTTTTTGAACATGCGATCGATGCGGTCAGTATTCGCGTTACAGCATTCCAATGCAGCCGTGGCATTGGCGTCCGCTTGCGACGCCGCAAAAGCCGCCTCCGAGGCGACCGTGTGGGCATTATTCGCCGTGACAGTGGCCGCTTGCGCCTCCGCCAAGGCAGAGTCGGCAATGGCCCTAACCTCTTGGAGCTGCTCCGGAGTGACTGCGCATCCACCAACCAGGCCTAATAAAAGCGCTAGAATTGAAACTTTTATCAAATTTAGTCGCATCGCTGATTCTCCCATTTGTCTTTTTGTGACAGGGCCCCCCTTAGAGGTGTCCCACGTTCGGAAAGGCTAATAATGGCGTATTTTCCCAAGTTTCGCAATTGCTTTAGGTGGCTTATCGGCCGCGCTTGGGTTGTGCGTGCTTGCGAATAAGGTGTTGTTAAACATGGTCGATCACTCGCTTACAGCATGTGATGCATTGGCTTATAGGCGAGGTATTTCAATGCAAAAGATTCCACTGTCTTCGCAAGCTTTGGGTCAAGCCGCTCAAAGACGGCGGCCTGAATATCGCGGGGCACGCCACCGTAGTACGCCTCTGCAATCGCGCCTGCAATACAAGCCATGGTATCGCTGTCCCCGCCCAGTGAGATGGCATTACGAATCGCATCTTCATAGTCGGCTGATTCCAAAAACGAAATTATGGATTCAGGTACGGAGCCTTGGCATGAGACGTCAAACATGTAGTAGGGACGTATCGCGTCGAGGCTGCGATCCAAATCGTACCGGTAGGTTGATTGGATATAATCTTTGATTACTTGCTTGGTATGTCCAGCCCGGGCAAGAAAGACCGCAGCAGCCGTTGCTTGTGCACCTTTGATTCCTTCTATGTGGTTGTGTGATACTTCGGCACTACGTTGTGCTTCGTGGACAACCTCGTCCAGCGTATCACACGCCCAGCCCACAGGACTGACACGCATTGCGGAGCCGTTCCCAAAACTGTTATAGGGAAGCGCCTCTGATGACACAATCCATTGGGTAAAGCCAGCCCCGTACCCCCGACCGGGAAACGCACCGTGATAACGCCGGAACGTCTCCTGGTAATCGCCGCCCGTTAGCAAAACTTCGACCACGGCTACTGTAAGCACGGTGTCGTCGGTGAACGTCGATCGCGGATCGAAGAGAAGGAACTCCTTGTGTTTGACAGGCTTCCCCTCGTAAATCGAGCCAATGATATCCCCCGCAATCGCACCGATCATAGGATTCAAACGCCCATACGCTTTACCTGGATGGATTGAGCCCTGTGGGTGTCGCGGGTGCGGCTATCGCGCTGGATAGTTGAATTATCTGCGTGACTATGGTGGTCGACCTGCCGAGATAGTCGGCTTAATTCCATCCTACTGAAATTCTCCGGGTGTGCGCGATACAGGCGCATGCTTTAGTCGATCTGCATAGAATCCTTGTGTTAGATCTCTTAGGGCGCTCTCAAATGCCAACACCGGCGATTTCTGGCAATACGCGTCTAGCCGATCGAGCACGCCATTCCAATCCGTGTTGCCCGTGATCCCGTATGTCTCGGGGGTTTGCACGTTATAGGCCGTTAGATAGCCCATAATGTAGACTTTGAATTCTCTATCTTCATTTGCTGCCCGGGCTTGGTTGTAGTTGTAACACGATCTTCTGCCAGCTCCCCAGACGGCATAATTGCCGTCGGAATCCATCGCGTGACAGTCGATCGCTGTCGTCCAAAGTGCAACCATAATGCTAACCCATGATTTCATCTCGCATCTCCTGGTCGTGCATTCGTCAACTTCGTTGTGACCTTTTTTCTACGATCGCATTAAGCCCACGTACAAGCCGCCTTATACCTTGGCTCGCTGTGTCCTTATTCAGGGCACCAAATGCAACACGTAAGTAACATCCTTGCTGCATGCCGAAGGTATCCCCTGGTATCACCGCAACGCCATATTCCTTAATCAGCTGTTCAACGACGCGCATCGCATTCATTTCTGTCTGAACCTTCATAAGCAGGTAAAACGCGCCGTCCGGCGGGGGAATTTTACAGAATGGACGCACTGGCTCAAGCTCATTCAATATGATCCCGCGTACTTCCGCAATCGTTTTTAATTTTTCGCGGCAGTATTCAGAGCCTGCCTCTAATGCCCCAACGGCCGCGTACTGTGATACAACCGGAGGGCATATGAGATTCGTATCTTGCACTTTCAATACCGACATATACAGTTGTTCAGGTATCACCATGTATCCAATTCGCCAACCTGCAAACCCATAGGCCTTGGAAAGTGAAAATAATGAAATGGTATGTGACGCAGCACCAGAGATGGTTCCTGGTGAAAAGTGTTTTACGCCGTTATAGGTAAAATTCTCATATGCCTCGTCGCTGATATGATAGATTCCTTGTTCACGGCAAATAGTGTTGATCTCTCTAAGGACAGCTTCCGGATACACGGCACCCGTCGGGTTGTTTGGTGAGATTGAAACGACGGCACGGGTGCGCTCGGTAATCGCTGCGCGAATACGCTCCAGAGATGGTTGGTAGTTGTCGTCAGTGGGAATCAACACTGCTTTGCAGTTCACCATGCCAATTGCCATCTCCTGGTTAAAATAGTAGGGCAACGGCACAATAATTTCGTCTCCCGGATCGGTTATCGCAAACAGGGCATTGAGAAAGCCCATGTTTGCCCCGGCCGTAACTACAATTCGGTATGCGTCATCGTCAGTAATACCGTTTTCGCGTTCAAGCTTGGTTTTAATCAAGTCGACCAGTGGTTTAATACCGTAGGTAGGACCGTACTCGTGGTGCTGGGCTGAACTCAGGAAATCACGGACTCGGTCGATGGCGGGCTTCGGTGGACCGTAATAGGCGACGCCTTGGCCTAGTGAAATAGTTCCCGGATGTTGGCGAATGAGATCTCCCACTACTGGAATGATAGGCGTTTGCACCGCCTGCATGCGTTCGCTTGGGCCGAATGTCGAATGGCGATCCATGGTCAAAACGCCATTACCTGTGTCTGAATTGGCTTTCTGGATTAGGCTGCGGCGGGGGTAGTGGCTCTACGCGAAGGACACTCAATGCTGAGCCGACCAAAGGGGTTACTGAAGATTGAACAGCCTGCGTCTTCCAGTGAACTGAGATTTTAGAAACTCCATTTGATCTGCAAGGATGCGACGGTTTGACAGCGCAAGATACTCGGCCCAGTTCGGAACGTAGGGCACGGCGACGAGGCTCATGCCCGCTTCTTCTGACGTGCGGTTACCCTTGCGGGTATTGCACGATCTGCAGGTAGTAACGACATTGGACCATCGATCTTTGCCGCCACGTGACATCGGTATCAAATGGTCACGCGTTAGGTGATCCTCTCGAAACTCCCCACCGCAATACATGCACAGGTGGCCATCCCGCAAAAATAGTTCGCGGTTTGTTAGCGGCGGTACGGTACGTTTTACGTGTTTGTGGACGGAGGATCGCCTAACGGCGATGATTGAATTCACGGTCACGGAAGAACGCCTCCCTGTTATTCGCGAGATTCCACCGCGAAACGTGAACGCGCTGGCGCCCGCCGTCCAGGCCACCATATCCCTGCAATAAAGGCATACTGCGTCCTGCCACGGTATCCACGTGACGGGTGCGCCGGCTAAGTCGAGACGTAAGATTAGCGGTGGCATTTTTTTACTGTCTTCATTTAGGCATAAAGTGAACACTCAATCGAGTTTTTTCTTGGCTCGCGCCCGCAAAACCTCCTTCGAGCCATGCATGTTGTATGCGATAATGCGCACAAAATCAAGTCATTAACGCCAAAAGCGCGGGCGGCAGATAGCTAATGTTGGAGTACGGTATGGAAAGTATTCGCAGACTTCTCGACATCATGGCAAGGCTCAGAGACCCGGATCGGGGGTGTCCTTGGGATTGCCAACAATCATTTGCGACCATCGTGCCATATACGTTGGAGGAAGCCTATGAGGTGGCTGATGCCGTCGAACGTGGGGAAATGGTGGATCTGCGAAATGAACTAGGCGATCTACTATTCCAGGTCGTCTTTCACTCGCAAATGGCCCAAGAGTCCGGCTATTTTGAATTTTACGATGTCGTGGAAGGTATCATGGATAAGCTCATCACGCGCCATCCGCATGTGTTTCGAGATGCCCCCATCCAGGACGCGGATCGCCACGCTGCAGCATGGGAAGCCCATAAGGAGCGAGAGCGTCAGGCGGGGGCGGCGCAAAATGGCGGTGCCAGCACGCTCGACGGGGTTGGCAAGGCATTTCCCGCATTGACCAGGGCCAAGAAGCTGCAGCAGCGCGCGGCGCGTGTCGGTTTTGACTGGTCCGACGTTAAACCGGTACTTGCCAAGATTGAAGAGGAGCTTGACGAGTTGCGGCATGAGTTCCGTTTTGGCACAGATCCGGATCGCGTCATGGGTGAGATGGGGGATCTCCTGTTTGCCTGTGTGAATCTTGCCCGACACGCAAAGGTGGATCCGGAAACCGCTTTGCGGCGGGCAAACACGAAATTTGAACATCGATTCCGGTTTATAGAGCGCGCTCTAGAAGAGCGCGGTAAGCGTATTCAAGGGGCGAGCCTCGAGGAAATGGACGCCTTATGGGAAGAGGCCAAGCAACTAGGCACCGATTCCGCAGCGAGCTACAATGGTGAAGGAGGGGCATGAACCTTTGCATTGAATCGCGCATGGGTCGGTTTATCCGCTTACTCGTCGCTGCGGCTTTCCTTGTGAACATGGCGCTGTCTGCTGCCGGGGAGGTCGGCGTCACCCTGTTTGATCTCGAACTCAAGACGGCGCCCGACTTGGATGCGTCCAGCGTCGCACAAGTCCCTAAGGATACCCAAGTCGAAATCCTTGAGCGCAAGGCGGCTTGGTTACACGTTCGAGTGCTTGACGGCGGAGGAGATGAAGGTTGGGTCAGCACTTATGATGTGCGTCAGAGCGGGCAAGGCACTCGGACCCCACAGGGTGGTGGGACGGGCCTCAGCAGATTTCTAGGGATGCTGTTCGGTGAGCCCGGCCCACATGGCCCGCAGGTGACGTCCACTATTGGGATCCGTGGGATGGATGAGGCTGACCTTGCGGCGGCAAAGCCCGCCCCCGAAGAGTATGCGAAGCTTGACAAGTACAAAAGCAGCATACAGCGGGCCAGCCGGTTGGCTCAGACCGCAGATCTGAAGGCGACTAAGTTGGATTATCTGGAGCCGTCTGATCGGCAATCTGACGAGCACTAGCACTTGAATATGCATTTATTTTTCGAAAAGGGGCGCACGCGAGATCATGTTTATGTAGGAATTGTGGCATCGCTATGCGGTTTCATGATTGCCAGCTGTGCATCCGGAGGAGGCCCGACCCTCGATCTCAACAAGGTGGCTGGGATCGTGAGCAAGAGCCAGTACGCATTTACCACCATCGACGAGCAGGAGGAATTGGCGATTGGTTCTGGCCTGGCTTCCACGCTGCTTGGGGCTGCGCCGCTTGTAGATAATCAGCCAGTCCAGGACTACGTCAATGACGTAGGGATGTGGCTTGCCCTTCAGACCGAGCGTCCAGAGTTACCCTGGCGCTTTGGTGTACTTGAGACTGACGATGTGAACGCATTCGCCGTTCCGGGTGGCTATGTGTTCATCACGAAGGGATTATTTTTGCGGTTACGGGACGAAGGTGAGCTGGCCGGCGTGCTCTCCCATGAGATCTCGCACGTGATCAAGCGGCACCATATTGCAGCTATCAAGAAGAACGCTCAGGCGGGAATTGTTTCGGATGCGGTGGGGATCGCCGCAGATCAAACGGGATATAACCTGGATCCTTTTATTGGCGTCGGTATGGAGCTCTATGCCCGGGGTTTGGACAAGGAGGATGAGTTTCAAGCGGATCGCATGGGCGTGGTGATCGCAACGCGGGGTGGCTACGTGCCCTATGGTCTTGTGGGCGTTCTCGTCACGCTCAATGGCATCAATCCGCAGGACAATGAATTTGCACTCATGTTCAAGACCCACCCGCCGCCGCGAGAACGGATCGAGCGGCTCGAAGGTTTGATGGGGCCAGAGTTTGATCGGTTTGCGACGCAGGCACAGTTGCCTCAGCGGTTGCGATCCACGCAAGCCGTTTTGCGATCAGAATCCGTTCAATTAGCTAATAAAGATACTCACGTGGAGGGGGTACGACGGCTACACTCCGCCGATCCGGCATCACGGGAAGTGCAAAGTGCGCCGACGCAGCCGGTGCAGGGTAAACTCGCTTTCGTAACCCTAGGATCCGCTGATACGGTCATTATCCAGATGTCGGGGATCGGTAACAACTATCGGCGGTACGGTGTCGATGAGACGCGTCTAAAGAATGAAATCACTGAGCGTTTGCAGGACGCTGGGCTGACTGTGCAGAGCAATGAAAAAGCCAGTGGTTTGCCTATGGCTGTTCTGATGGATATCAAGCTGCATGCGAACTACAACACTACGACAGGCGTCTATTCGTATTTGGTAACGGTCAATGTTACCCAAAACGCCCGCGGCTCCACCGCGATCTGGACCGACGCATTAAATAACTACGCTCGCGAGACTGATCTCAAACAGCTCAACGGGGATATTTTGACAATCATCGACCGCTTTGTGCGTGATTATCGGGCGGAGAGAGGCGGCTAGTTCCACTACTCGTCAAATAAACGTCGCGAGCTGCAGCCATCTGACTAACATTTAGCTTGCCACTTAGATGTCTTGAGTGGTTTCGGCCTGTGCTTACCTCTCGGTAGGCAGGCAGGCTGGGTTCGTCATACCGGCCTGACGTTTTGGCGAACGTAGTGATAGATCAGGGTCACTTTGTCCTTTGCGGGGATCTCAATTGTAAATTCCACCTTATTGGCACTCTTACGTTCATATGGATGAGACGTCTTGATCATCTCCCATTCTCCTGGCATAGGCTCAAGAACGGTGATGGTGGAATCTCTGTCCTTAAAGTTTGCAACTTCTACCTGCATGATTTCGAGACTGTCGTAGAGTATCACGTGATCCCTATGATTACGCCTGACGTTCGTCTGTTTCTCTTGAAGCTTTCGCTGGGTGACTACGAGATCGCGGCTATCGCCAATGTAAAGTTTCATGTCCTGGCCTATCGGAGTATATGTCGCGTTATCCTCGCCGAGGAATATTGTGCTGCCAAGGGTATCTTTCTGGAAAAGCCGGACCTTGCCTCCCCATAAGGCATGCTTGCCGAGCCTGTTTTCCGGGGTGTTGGCGATCTCATAATGCACGGGAATTCCAACGTTGGTGTCAAGTTTCGAAGGATCCCAGGGCTGGGTAGCGGCATCAAACGTCAAGCGTTTCTTGATATTAAGTCCCGGTGCTTCAAGGAAAAGCATTCGTTTGGTTTCCCCGTCCGCAATAGATTTTTCGAATGCTTCGCCATAGTCGAGACGAAAATTTACATGAGTCAGGGCTTCCCCGGAAAAGTTGCGTAAGACAAGGTACGAATCGAGGTTAAGCTGTGTTTCATCTTTATCCGTCACCATCTCATAGGAGACGACTCGGTCAATATTTGCGAGCAGGTAACTAATACGCACGCGTTCTTGCTGAGCACTACGGCTGTGAATATCCCAGACTAGGGCCTGTGCATTGGGTGGGTAGTTGACATTGATGAGCTTCACATCGTCCGGATGATCTAGGACAGCGAGCCGGATGGAGTCGGGATCGACATGCACCCCGTTCCAGGAGAAGTCGACCTGATTAACCCCTTCTTGCAGTGTCAATACGCGCTCTTCCTCTACAAGGGTTACTGTTGGGTGGTCAAGTCGGACCACTGTATTTTCGCGTTCGGGAAGCGCCACGAGCTTGATTCGGGCGTACGCCGGGCCTGATTGGAGTAGTATTGCAACGATTGTTATGGCCAACGAACTCGTTAAGTGTTTCATCGATCTCTCCTTATCGCTGATATTGACAGTCGCCCTCGTATAATGTCAGGGTGTACTTGAGGCGCACCGCCGAATTGGGTTCGACATCAAGTACGTATTTCGCGGAATCCACATCGACTTTCTCATAAGTTCCTTTGTTACTTGCATTGTTGTCGATCTTCCAGTGAGCATGGGATAGATTCCGCCATACCTCTGTTCGAATCGGGATGTTCCGGTTGTTCTGGAGTTCGATTTCCCAAAGCTGGATTCGATCAAACCCGGTAATGTCTCCTTTATTACTGAAGGTATAATTCTCAGTATGTTCTGCCATGAGGATGGGCTCGACTTTTACATCTGTCGCGTTGCCCAGGTCGAGTTCCAGATCTTGTTGCATGGGGATGTATTTGTTGTAGACCTCGCCGACATAGCTCAGGTGAGAGTCTTGCCCTAAGTCGCGAAAGATTTTCATCTTTCCATCCGGCAGTGGTTCTTTGCCTAGTTCATGCTCTTCATCGTTCTGGAAATAGATAAGACGGTGGGCGAGGGAACCATAACGCTCTTCTTCAAATCGAAAGAGATTTTCTACCGGCACGGCAGCAACCTCGAACGATGGTAACCGCTTTCCCCAGCCGTTCGGTATGGATTCCGTTCCCTCAATGGAATAAAGGAAATACTCGGACATCCCTTCCTTGACAATTGATTTCGTCGCCGCAGCGTAATCAGCGGCCTCTTCGGCAGCGGCCATCTGGCTGTAGGCTTTCTGTTTAAGTTCATCGGAGGCAGTAATCAGTAATCCTTGCCCGCGCGGTTCCGGATATCCAGGCGTACCATAAGGTGTTTCTCGCCGGGCAAGCTCAGCGATCTCATCGAGCAGATGGATCTTGCCGACGATCACACGGGTTTCTGCGTTCTCGTAATCTTCGCCACTTCGGTTTTCTACGCGCACATAACCCTGAAGCCGCATCGTCTGTTCATCGCCCGACAATGTGCCCATATAGAACGCGCGCCAGGAGATGCCGGATGTGAAGAATGAGATCTCAACGGGGACCGGGCCGTTGACATCGGACTCAACGGTCCAGACAGCGGCTCCTTTTATCTTTGGGGGAAATGCAACCTCAAGTAAACGCACGTGATCCGAATGCTTCGGTGCTCTCAGTTGAACGGATGTGGGATCAATGAGCGTGCCTTCCCAGCCGAACTCGAGGCGATTGATGCCCTTTTTTAAAGTCAGGGTTCGTTCCTCGCGAACGAGTGTAAGGTCGGCGGAGTTGTAAATCGTCAATTGAACCCGGTCCCGTTCAGGCAGCGTGACAAGATCCACTTTGGCGGCAGCTGCGCCTGTGAGGATCACGGTGATGAGGGGGACTAAAAGAAAAGATCGCGTGTGCATAGTCGCTCCTTGGCGTTACATGGGCTTGTTGATTTAAACGCCGTCGGAGCCAAAAAGGGTTCGAAGGCGCGCCGATCCACTGGGTACGGCCGCGCCACAAGGGCTAAACTATGCGACTGCTCTGAGGGACTCTTTAAACTGATTACATTAATATTGAATGATGATGGTTGGCTTCCCTCCAGTGAAACGACATCTCCATGGCCATCAAGCCATGCCGAACTCGGTAACCGATCCCCGGGAATGGCGCCGGTCGGGGACGCAATACGGGTCTTCCATACCAATCCTAAGCGTCGAAGCGCGACACATTGGCTTCGCCTGGAAGCTGTCTGGTGCAATTAGTCTGACCTCGCGTGTGGAGCTCGTTGGGACCCCCATCGATGGAAGCGACAACAAGCCTAAGAAAAAGCGGCATGCAGCCTTTTCTGTACAGGCGGCCTCTGGGGCGGCGGTAACAGAATGCCCTCGCGCATCTACCCTCAATGCAGCTCTTGATCCAATGCGTGGGTTAGCTCTTGGAGGCGTTGAGAGATTTGGACCTTGAAGGCTACGCTCTCATCAATCTGTCGGAATTGCGAAGGTAGGCGGCACACGGAGGTCATGACGCGCTCTCTGATTTCTGTGAGCGTGGCTGAGGATGACACTCGCTGACCGCCCTGCATGACGCACTGGATTAAGGCCTCTCCGTCCTGTCGTTCGTCCTCGAGTGCGAGGACGTCGTGGTCCACGGTGCCGGCCCCGTTGTAAAGGCGGTAAACTTGTTTGCGTCCGGGCCATGTTTGTTTGCCAGCTGAACGTTTGCGCCGCGCCCGTCCTGCGTATTCCTGCAATTTGTAGGCACAGTTGAGAGAGGGAGCGTCCTCAGAAGTGCTCATTCGTGTACCAACCCCAAAGCCATCGATAGGGGCTCGCTCACGAAGCAATCGCTCGAGTGCTGTCTCATCGAGATCGCCGCTAGCAAAGATCTGGGTATCGCCAAGGCCCCCTTTATCGAGCATTTCACGAACCATGATGGCGGTTTTACCGAGATCGCCACTGTCGATCCGTACGGCGTTGATGTAAATCCCGCTCCGCTTCAGGGACGGAGCCAGCCGAATGATCTTGTCGATGGCAGCTGACTCATCGTAGGTGTCGATGAGCAGAGTGACATTATCGGGCTGGCTTTTTGCGAAGTGTTGAAAGGCAATGGCCTCGTCTTCGTGGGCCATCACGAATGAATGCGCCATGGTGCCATAAGTGGGAATACCGAACACCTTGTCCGCAAGCACGGTAGCTGTGCCGGAAAAGCCTACCATGTAGCAGGCACGCGCAGCCAATAATCCAGCTTCTGCACCATGGGAGCGCCGCAGGCCGAAATCCACTAGGAATTTGTTAGGCGCTGCGAGCACGGAACGAATTGCCTTCGACGCGATGAGTGTCTGGAATTGAAGTAAGTTGATAATGCGCGATTCCACGATCTGCGCCTCAGGTATGGGTGCCGTGATGCGGAGGATGGGCTCATCTGGAAAGAAAATAGTCCCCTCTGGCATGGCATGAACGTCACCAGTGAACCGCAAGTCTCCCAAGAAATCCAAGAAGTCTTCGCTAAAGTGGTGACCGCAATCTGCTAGCCAGTCAAGTTCATCGGTAGTGAATGCAAAGCCTTCGAGAAATTCAAGAGCCTGCTCAAGACCCGCTGCGATCAGGAAATTGCGTTTTGGAGGTAGCTTGCGAACAAAGAACTCGAACACAGCTTGATCCGTCATGCCCTGGTCGAAATAGCCCTGCAGCATGGTCAGTTGATAAAGATCCGTTAGCAGGGGGCTATTGCAAAGGTGCATCAGGCCATCATCTCGTATCGGATCGGCCGAGCGCCCAACTCTCGCATCTCTTTTTCCGCCTTCTCTCCATCATCGGGGTTTACGTTTACAGCGCGAATGGCGTCCTCTAGAAGCACCACGTCGTATCCATGCTTGATGGCGTCCCTGACCGTGTAGAGAACACAGTAATCGGTGGCTAGACCACCGACGAAAAGACGGGCGATATCTCGCGAACGCAGTTCTAGATCCAGATTAGTATCTTGGAAATCAGAATAAGCTTCCTTATCTGGTTGGGTTGCCTTGGATACGATCGTGACATTCTTTGGAATGATCAATGCTTGTGCAAACTGCGCTCCCGGAGTTTCCACCACACAGTGGGGAGGCCACGGCCCGCCCCGAAACGCAAAGGAGCAGTGATTCGCTGGGTGCCAGTCGCGTGTTATGAAGATCGGGAGCCCCTCGTCTCGGAAACGCGTAATGTAGCGGTTCATGATTGGTACAACTTGATCACCTCCTGGAACCTCAAGAGCACCGCCTGGGAGGAAGTCGTTCTGGAGATCCACGACGATCAGTGCATCGCCCGCTTTGGGGGTTGGGTTGGGCACTCCGTTCACGGTAGTTCGCACTGGCGAAAAAGCCGGTTAATAGATGCTTGATACTAATCCGACGGCGCAAGGGGGTCAAAGACCCGACGAGCTGCGTCTCTAAGATAGGGTGCCCTTAGGCCCTTGCCTAGGCAGCAAGTAACGAACGCGGCCTCGTAATCAGTCTTTACTTTTGCGATGATGGAATGCGAGCTAAGTAAGTTTTGTGAGTCCCGATAACATCCCTGTCGCGCGGGCGGAGAATTAAGGGTGGAAGCCTTCCGTTTCGGGCATGCGAGCGCCGGTAGCTGGCAGGAAGCGGCAAAGGCTTGCCTGTCACAGACGGGCCGCTCAGCTTCAACGGCAAATCTCGGCTTTTTATACGTTACAGATTGGTTAGCCCCCCATCTCAGCGAGATTCTTGTTTATCTCAAAAATCAGTGTGGTATTCAGCACTGGGTTGGCACTGTGGGTATGGGGATCTGTGCCACGGGATGCGAGTATTACGATTGTCCAGCTATGGCGATCATGCTATCGGCATTTCCGGAAGATGCGTTTCGAATCTTCGGCACACCTAACGCTAATGTTGCACGCCTCGAACTATTTCATCCACCAGAGGGCAGCGCAGTGCCGACGCCTTTCGGGATCGTGCACGGCGACCCACGCAATGGCCACGTGCCAGACTTGGTGGTTCAGCTGGCGCAGGCAATGGAAAGCGGATTTCTGGTGGGCGGGCTTACCAGTTCGCGCGGCGAGTTTCCTCAGATTGCCGATATCCTCACCAGCGGAGGGATATCCGGCGTCTTGTTTTCGCCGGATGTAGTAGTCTCGACGAGGCTGACTCAGGGCTGCTCGCCAATTGGCAAGCGACATACAATTACTGCCTGTGACGGAAATATTTTAATTAGTCTGGATGGGCAACCCGCCCTTGAGGTCTTCAAGGACGATATTGGCGAGGTTCTCTCACATGAGCTTGAGACGATCGGTGGCTACATTTTCGTAGGTTTACCTGTTGCGGGTGCCGATACAGGTGATTATCTCGTTAGGCATATTGTAGGTGTCGATGTGCCAAACAAGCTCCTAGCCATTGGGGCAAGCGCTGTGCCTGGCAGTGACATCATGTTTTGCCGGCGCGATGCGGACACTGCCTATCAAGATTTGCTAAGAATGCTGGAAGAAATTAGGCCTGACAAAGGGATACCAAAAGGTGGGGTTTACTATTCGTGTATCGGGCGTGGCAGAGCCCAGTTTGGTCCGGATTCACGTGAATTGAAAACGGTTCAGGAAGCGCTGGGCAATATTCCGTTGGTCGGTTTCTATGCCAATGGGGAGATATCGAATAATCGCCTATATGGTTATACGGGCGTTTTGACGCTATTTCTATAGCGGGTCTTCGGTCTTGTCCGCGTCTTTATCCCGTACCAGCATCGCGTATGCCGAGTGGTTGTGGATAGACTCGAAATTCTCAGACTCCACGGAGTACGCGCCGATACGATCATCGGCATTCAATTGTATTGCTACATCGCGAACGATATCTTCTACGAACTTTGGATTATCATAGGCGCGTTCGGTGACGTATTTTTCGTCTGGACGTTTTAACAGGCCATAAAGCTCGCAGGATGCGACCTTTTCGACCATATCAATTAGTTCCTCAATCCAAATGAAGTCGCGAGTGCGCACACAGACTGTTACGTGTGATCGCTGGTTATGTGCGCCATATTCGGAAATCTCCTTAGAGCAGGGACATAATGTGGTTATCGGAACTACGACTTTAACGAGGACAGTTGGTTCGTTGTTCACAGTCTGCCCTATGAATGTGACTTCGTAGTCCAACAGACTCTTGACTCCGGATACCGGCGCAGATTTCGTGACAAAATAGGGGAAGGACATCTCAATATGTCCGGATTCAGCCTTTAGAAGCTGAGACATTTCCCTGATCATTTGCTTGAACGATTTGACGGTGATTTCGTATTCATTGTTATTAAGGATTTCGACAAAGCGGGACATGTGCGTCCCCTTGAAGCTGTGCGGCAAATTCACATACATGTTGAATGTCGCGACGGTGTGTTGCTCGCGACCTGCTCTATCCGCAATGACGATTGGGTGACGGATATCCTTGATACCGACCTTGTCGATGGGAATTTGCCGCGTATCGGTCCTGCTCTGCAGGTCAGCGATCGGCGATATCAAAGGGATTGGCCGATTCATGATCTGAAGTTCCTCAAGGACTAACGTCCCTTTCGTGCCATTGGGCCTTGCTCAATTACCAAGAAGACGATCTGCATCGGTTCCAGCTCGGTCGCATTTTACTCGGTTCCATGAACGTCTGCCACAGTGGATGAACGTTCCGGGAGCCGCTTTCCAGAATAAATAGCTATTGGGTTGCCAGACAGATTATTTATCTCGCTCCACGATGTAATCCGCAATCCATCGCAATGGATCAGCTCTCTTTCCTAGGGCATTAAGGCTATTTAGCGCTTGCTCATGTAAATCCCTCGCTGCTTGTTTGGCGCCGTTTAGGCCAAGCAGATTTGGATACGTCGGCTTATTTTGCGCAATGTCAGAACCTTGTGGTTTCCCGAGGGTGGCCGTATCACCTTCGACATCGAGGATGTCATCATGTATTTGAAATGCAAGGCCGATACAATTGGCATAGTGCTCAAGGTGGTCTAACCAATCTTTGCTAACCCTGGGCAGTGATAGCGCCCCAAGCTTCACACTTGCGTGGATCAACGCACCGGTCTTATGGATATGCATGTTTTCGAGCTCAGCAATGTTTAAGTCGCGCCCCACTGCGGCAAGATCAATCGCCTGCCCGCCGGCCATGCCGCGAGACCCACTCGCCTGCGCCAAGGCGTCGATCATTGCGAGCCGCTGTTGTGCATCGACAGTGATGTGATGATCGTGGGACAAAACGTGGAAGGCAAGCGCCTGCAGCGCATCGCCCGCAAGGATAGCGGTTGCCTCATCAAAGGCCTTATGGCAGGTGGGTCTCCCACGGCGCAAATCATCGTTATCCATGGCAGGCAAATCGTCATGAATCAGAGAATAGGCGTGTATGAATTCGACTGCGCATGCTGGCCCGTTCAAGGCCGCCGTCTCCACGCCAAGCGATTGGCCGGTGATATAGACAAGCATAGGCCTGATCCGTTTTCCATCCCCAAGGACCGCATAACGCATGGCCCTGTGCAGATGGGTAGGCTGTATGGTGATCGGCGGAAGCCAGTACTCGAGCGCCGTCTCTACGCAGAATTTATATTCCTGCATAAGTTCAGCAAGCGCCATGGGAACTAAGCGATGTCGTCGTCCGGGTTGAAGGGTTGCAGCTCTGCCTTGCCGTCCTTCTCCAGCAGGATCTGTACCTTTTGCTCGGCATCAGCCAGTGCTTTTTGACAGGCCTTTGTCAGCTCGATGCCCCGCTCAAAGCATTTAAGAGATTCTTCCAGGGTCAAGTCCCCTCCCTCCATCTTTTCCACCAGTTTCTCCAGCTCCCCGAGGGCGCGCTCGAAGTGAAAGCTACTGCGTTTCTCCTTAGGCACAGCCTGTCCTCATTGGATTCAGGTCTACGTTAACGCCCCCGTAAGAACCGGTCAATGGAGAACCGCTCCCCGATGGGAATGGGATCCTGTCGGCGATCCTACGGAGTGTTGCTGTTGAGGGGGTAGAGGCTGTGGTATAAATTTTTCTCTGTATTAGAATGAGTCTAGACTACCACCGGGTTCGCGCATGCGGGCCGAGCCACCTGACAACAAGGCGACGAGGTTCCATGACACTAAAAGGCAGCGGACGGAGGAGAATTTGAGAGCGGCATTTGCTGGCGAATCGCAGGCGAAGCGCCGCTCTCTGTATTTTGCCCAGAACGCGGATATAGCCGAGGGGTTTGAGACACTTGCCAAGGCTGAGCGCTCTCACGCCAACAGTTTTAAGAAGGCCCTGGACGCGTTGGAATAATGGCATAGCGCGCAGTTACGGAATAGGCTGATGCATATGAAGCCGGGATCGTGTGCCCGGCTTCATCGTTTTGTGCGTCAAAATCTCAGTTCTCAGAAAGGGAGGCCAATGTAAGGTGAGGCACCATGTCTAAACTTCCAAACGGACATCGCGAAGGGAGCCTAGAAGCTCCGACACGTCATCCAATCAACTGGCAAGATCCCGATTTCTATAACGAGGGATCCCTGGTAAAGGAATTGGATCGGGTGTTCGATATCTGTCATGGCTGCCGGCGTTGCGTGAGCCTCTGCAACGCCTTTCCAACGCTTTTTGATCGATCGGAGACCATGGAAATTGACGGTGTGGCCAAGGAAGATTATTGGCAGGTCGTCGATCACTGTTATCTGTGTGATCTGTGTTTTATGACCAAGTGCCACTATGTGCCGCCAAATCCGTGGAATGTTGATTTTCCCCACCTCATGCTGCGAGCCAAGGCCGTGAAGTATAAAAACGGCGGGACGCGAGCCCGTGCCAAGATCCTGAATTCTACCCGGTGGCAGCAACTGGAAGGCGCCTCTGATGCTGGCATATAAAAATGTCGAAGAACGAAAAGCTACGCTCGCCAAGCTGGCTGGAATTGAAGATCGCGTATGGGTAATGGTTGGTGATTTTGAACCTGTTTTCGCAATTGCAGACGAAGACTGCATAGATCGGACGAAAGCAAAACGTCGTCCGTGCACTTTCTCCGCATTGAATTAACGCGCACTATGGGGGCTGCCTTGAAGGCAAGGGTCCATGTCAGCATGGGGATCGATCATTAGAACTATTGCTACCAGGTAGATTTCATTGCAGAAGATATTCGCGTATCACTTCTTCAAGACCTCGACTAAAGGTCGGTGCATAACGAAATCCATGTACTGCGTCATTAGTTTCTTGGCTTGCTTTTTTTCACCGGCTGAGATAGAAACCACTTGGTTGTATATATATATCTTTGTTCAGTCCGATCATTGATCTATTAGTCACTCGTTTGCATGTAACCCGACATCGCTCAACACGATTGTGCCGTGTTGCTGAGTTCGTACACACTCATTAGTTGCGTGGTCATTTGTTAAGACACTGTTTGTAAGGAGGACACTGAGCTGGCCCGGACAGATTACAATGCGGCCGATATCGAGGTGTTGACCGGTCTCGAACCGGTACGCAAGCGCCCTGGGATGTACACGGACATTACACGCCCTAATTATTTGGCGCAGGAAGTAGTTGATAACAGTGTTGATGAAGCGATTGCAGGGTATGCAACGAAGATTGAGGTAACGTTGCATGGGGACGGTTCGATGACCGTGGCGGATAACGGACGCGGTATGCCTGTTGATGTGCACCCCGAAGAGCGTATCTCAGGCGTTGAAGTCATACTTGCTCGTCTCCACGCTGGGGCCAAGTTTTCGAAAAAGAACTATCGATTTTCCGGTGGGCTCCACGGCGTGGGTGTTTCCGTAGTCAACGCGCTTTCAAAGAAACTTGAGGTTTGGGTCAAGCGCGGGGGTAAGGAATATCACATGGCGTTCCGAAACGGTGAGAAGAAGTCGAACTTGAGAGTGGTCGGTACGGTAGGAAAGCAAAATACAGGGACAATGATACGTTTTATGCCTGATCCGCAATATTTCGACTCGGTCACATTTTCTGTTCCTCGCCTGAAGCACCTTTTGCGCGCTAAAGCCGTGCTGTGCCCGAGATTGAGAATCACTTTCCAGGACGAGGTTTCTGGTGAAAAGGAGGATTGGTACTATGAAGACGGTCTCAAGACATACCTCGCTGATGCCCTTGGTGACGTGGAATTACTTCCCGAGGAACCCTTCACTGGGAGCATGGAAGGCGACACGGAGGCGGTTGACTGGGCTGTGCACTGGGTGCCCGGGGAGGGCGATATGATCACGGAAAGTTACGTTAACCTCGTCCCGACGCCGCAGGGTGGCACTCATACGAGCGGGCTACGGACTGGCTTGCTCGAAGCGATCCGGGAATTCTGCGATTTTCGAAATCTCCTACCGCGGGGCGTCAAACTCGCCCCCGATGATATATGGGAGCGGTGCAATTATATCTTATCAGTGAAGCTTCAAGACCCTCAGTTCACGGGACAAACGAAAGAGCGTCTCACGTCTCGGGCATGTGCGACCTTTGTCTCAGGTGTGGTAAGTGATGCACTGAGTCTGTGGCTCCATTCGCACGTGGAGCTTGGCGAGCGCATTGCTGAGCTTGCAATCACTCATGCTCAGAAACGTTTGCGAGCCGACAAAAAGGTGGTTCGTAAAAAGCTCGGTACCGGTCCATCGCTGCCAGGCAAGCTTGCCGACTGTACGTCCCAGGATCTCAATGTCACCGAGTTGTTTCTATTGGAAGGCGATTCAGCGGGCGGCTCCGCGAAGCAGGCCCGCGACCGCGAATTCCAGGCGATCATGCCACTGCGCGGCAAGATACTTAACACGTGGGAAGTGGACTCATCCGAGATCCTAGCGTCGCAAGAGATCCATGACATCACTGCGGCAATCGGCGTCGATCCGGGTTCTGACAACCTTGATAATCTGCGCTACGGAAAAATATGTATTCTCGCGGATGCAGATTCTGATGGGGCGCATATTGCGACGCTATTGTGCGCGTTATTCGTGCGCCATTTCCGCCCGCTTGTTGCTGCAGGACACGTTTATGTCGCGATGCCCCCGCTGTATCGGATCGATGTTGGCATTACTGTTTTCTACGCTTTGGACGATGAAGAAAAGCAAGGCATTCTTGATCGAATCGCCGCAGAAAAGATCAAGGGAAAGGTCAACGTACAGCGGTTTAAAGGACTCGGCGAAATGAACCCAATGCAGCTACGTGAGACAGCGATGGCACCAGAAACACGTCGTTTAGTCCAGCTTACGCTCAATGCGTCGAAAAAGACCGATAATGTTATGGATATCTTGCTTTGTAAAAAACGCACGGCCGATCGCAAGCAGTGGATCGAAGCTAAAGGGGATCTCGCTAACGTATAGTGTGCTAAGTCTAGCCCACACATGGCGGTAGGGAGAGCGGGCCTTCAAGCCTATCCGGTAAATAAGTGTTAATTGATATGAGCAATGAGACGATTTCCGAGCATATTGAGCAACAAGCAGTGCATCAGTTTGCTGAGCGGGCGTATCTGGATTATTCCATGTACGTCATCCTCGATCGGGCGCTCCCTCACATTGGGGATGGACTCAAACCTGTGCAGCGGCGGATCGTTTATGCGATGTCGGAACTGGCACTGAAGGCGAGCGCGAAGTATAAGAAATCAGCGCGTACAGTGGGTGATGTCATCGGCAAATATCATCCGCATGGCGATTCCGCCTGCTATGAAGCAATGGTCCTGATGGCACAGCCGTTTTCGTACCGGTATTCCCTTATCGATGGGCAGGGGAACTGGGGCTCCATGGACGATCCGAAGTCATTTGCTGCGATGCGTTATACCGAGGCCAAGTTGACAGAGTTTGCAGAGCTGTTATTGGAGGAGATCAATCTCGGTACCGTCGACTGGATGCCTAACTTTGACGGGACGCTTAATGAACCCAAGATCCTGCCTGCGCGCTTGCCTCACGTCCTTCTTAACGGCAGCACGGGCATTGCAGTCGGCATGGCCACTGATATTCCACCACATAATGTGAGAGAAGTCGCGAGTGCCTGTATACGTGTGCTGGAAGATCCGAGGACCAGTGTCAGACAGCTTTGTGAACATATTAAGGGCCCTGACTTTCCAACCGATGCGGAGATCATTACACCCCGCGCTGAGATGGTTAAGATGTACGAGACTGGCATGGGTTCTATTCGAATCCGGGCACGCTACGAGCGCGAAGAAGGCAACATTATTATTAATGCGCTGCCCTACCAGAGTTCAGGCGTAAAGATCCTAGAACAGATCGCCAGCCAAATGAATGCTAAGAAACTGCCCATGCTGGAAGATCTGCGTGATGAATCGGATCACGAAAATCCCACGCGGTTGGTACTGGTCCCTCGTTCGAACAGGGTGGACGTTGAAATGCTGATGGCTCATCTCTTTGCTACTACAGATTTAGAACGTAGTTATCGGGTGAACCTGAACATGATCGGAATGAACGGGCGGCCCCAGGTGAAGAATTTGAAAAATATCCTTTCGGAGTGGCTGGATTTCCGGGTTGAAACCACGCGACGTCGGCTGCATAACCGTCTGGACCAGGTGACTAAGCGCCTGCATATCCTCGATGGGTTCCTGCATGTCTATGTCAACGTAAATAAGGTGATCGTGATAATCCGCAAAGAAGACGATCCAAAGCCAATGTTAATGACCCGCTTTAAACTCGACGATGAGCAAGCTGAGGCAATCTTGGAACTCAAGCTTCGCCATCTTGCAAAGCTCGAAGAGATGAGAATACGTAAGGAGCAGGAAGAACTCTCGAAGGAGAGACAGGAGCTCCACAAGACTTTGATATCGAAGCAGCGTTTGAAAAAAGTAATCGTTCAGCAAATCCAGGATGATGGGGAACGATTTGGTGACGAACGTCGCTCGCCTATCGTCGAACGGGCGCAGGCACAGATCCTGGATGAGACTGCCTTGATTCCGACCGAGCCGATCACGGTTATTTTATCGGACAAGGGATGGATTAGAGCCGCCAAGGGCTATGACATTGAACCGCGTACATTAAGCTATCGGGCAGGCGATCAATTCAAGGCAGTCGCACACGGGCGGAGCAATCAACTGGCTGTATTCGTCGATTCGTCTGGGAGGTGTTACTCGTTGCCAGCTTACTCGCTACCTTCCGCTCGCGGGCTAGGGGAGCCGTTATCGGGCCGACTGGCGCCGCCGGAGGGGGTGACATTTGATGGCGTGATGCTCGGCCAGCCCGAGGCCCTCTTGCTGCTGGCAACCGATGCCGGTTACGGTTTTGTCGCGAGCCTTGAATCGCTTTACGCAAAGAATAAGGCGGGGAAGGCCGTATTGAGCGTGCCGGGCTCAGCCAAGGTGCTTCAACCCGCCCCCCTGACAGATTTTGAGAGCGATCGTGTCGCGGCGGTCACAACTCGGGGGAGGTTGTTGATCTTTCCGATCAGTGAGTTGCCTAGGCTGTCCAAAGGCAAAGGGTTAAAGATTATCCAGATCCCGCCAGCGAGGCTGGCGGGGAGTGAAGAGACCGTAGCGGCTGTAACCGTTGTGCCTGCGGGTGGGGCGTTGATCCTCTACTCCGGCCAACGCCATTTGACATTGAAGAACTTGGATCTCGAGCATTATGTGGGCGAGCGCGCCCAGCGTGGCAGGGTACTACCACGTGGCTTTCGACATGTGGTATTGATGGAGAGCGCAGCGGATTGACAGGAGGAAGTTCGCTCATCCTAAAACCGGGAGTGCTAGGCAGCGCAGCGTGTCTTGCTAGATACAAAAGTGGGATGTCTTATCCGCACCTCGGCTAAACAAGGGCGATGTCCAAATACATTTGTTCTTCAGAATGGTTCCATGGACCGATCACATCGGTAGGAGCATAACTATGTTACGTATCGTACTCTTTCTTGCCACCAATGTGGCGATCGTCGTCGTACTTGGCATCGTCATGAAGATCTTCGGAATACAGGGAGTTCTTGATGAGCAGGGCGTAAACTTGAACCTCAATGCCATGCTCGTGATGGCGGCGGTTATTGGCATGATGGGCTCATTCATCTCGTTGGCGCTATCGAAGTGGATGGCGATGCGCATGACCGGCGCGCGCGTGATTCAGCGACCTGCCAGCGCAACAGAGGCGTGGCTTGTGGATACGGTGGCGAGGCAGGCGCGTGATGCTGGCATTGGCATGCCTGACGTTGCTATCTATGATGCGTCCCACCTCAATGCATTTGCAACCGGGATGGACCGAAATCATGCGCTGGTCGCGATCAGTACCGGGCTCTTGGCCAGTATGACGCGTGACGAAGTGGAAGCCGTGGTCGGCCACGAGGTCACTCACGTCGCCAATGGCGACATGGTAACGCTCGCGCTGATTCAGGGTGTCGTAAATACATTTGTTGTATTCCTGTCGTATGTCATTGGGCACGTCGTGGACCGGGCTATCTTTAAGACTCAACGAGGTCACGGGCCTGGGTACTGGATAACCACGATCGTGGCGCAGATTGTGCTTGGCATACTGGCAAGCATGATCGTTCTGTGGTTCAGCCGCTACAGAGAGTTCCGTGCTGATGCAGGCGGCGCTCGGCTGGCGGGCAGGGATAAGATGATTCACGCCTTGGAGCGGCTACGCTCCCCGATGGGTCAGGCGGCACTACCGGACCAGATGGCGGCCTTTGGCGTCTCCGGCCAGTTCCGTCGGGGGCTCTCAAGGCTATTCATGACACATCCGCCTATTGAAGAACGGATTGAGGCGCTCAGTCGCACGCCAGCTTAAGCGGTGCCCAAAAGTTCGGCGGGTATCTTGTAGCGCTCACCTGGACACTCGCGCACGAGTCGTGGTACGAGGTATCCAGGGAGGCGTTCGCGCACACCATCAATTAGAAAAAGCGCCGTAGCATGTTCCACGTCGAAATGTGCCGCCCCTCGTACCGGGTCAAGTAGGTGGAGGTAATAGGGCAATACGCCAATATCAAATAAGGATTCGCTGAGATCCACCAATGCCTCGACACTGTCGTTGACTTCGCGCAACAATACAGTCTGATTTAGCAAGGTGACACCGCGCTTTCGAAACTGTGTAATTGCCTTTGTTACTGCCTCGTTTAACTCATTGGCATGGTTTGCATGCAGGACGACGATGGGTTTAAGGCGTGTCGCGCACAGCCATTGAAGTAAGGATCTATCGACTCGTTCAGGCAGCACGATGGGTAGTCGGGTGTGAATTCTAAGCCGCGTGATATGATCGATCTTGGCGATCTGGGTCACGAGATCTGCAAGGCGTGTATCGGACAGAGATAAAGGGTCGCCGCCGCTCAAGATGACCTCTTTGATCGACCGGTCATTTCGAAGATATTTGAGCGCTAGGTGCCACTTGCCGGCCGCTGCGTTCGACGTTGCGTAGGGAAAATGGCGGCGAAAACAGTAACGACAGTGAATAGCACATGCGCCGGTAGTCACGAGCAATGCCCGTCCATAGTATTTGTGCAAGACGCCGGGAACCGGCTGGGCAGACAGTTCTGCAACAGGGTCCTGAACAAATTTCGCAGCCTCGACCTCCTCACTCATAATGGGCAATACCTGGCGTAACAAGGGATCTTTGGGATCCCCCTTACGCATACGGGCCACATAGCTGCGTGGCACTCTTAATGGAAATTCTCGTCTAGTTCTATCTGATAGACGGAGCTGCTGCGGGGAAAGACCTAGGATTGTCAACAGTTCCTTTGGGTCTGAAATTGCCTGTCGCAGTTCCGCTTGCCATTTGCCAGACTGCATAGGGGCTTGTATTCGCGTTATCATAAAAACCTTTGTCGCTTGGGACACTAGGGAAAGAATATAATATGACGACATACAGCACTAATGAATTCAAGAGTGGGCTGAAACTAATCATCGATGGCGATCCATGTACTATCTTGGAGAACGAATTCGTAAAACCGGGGAAAGGGCAGGCTTTCAATAGGGTCAAGCTGCGGAATTTGAAAACGGGTCGTATTATGGAGAAGACTTTCAGATCAGGGGAAGCTGTGAAAGGAGCTGATGTCGTCGATGTGGAAATGCAGTATCTGTATAACGATGGCGAAATGTGGCATTTCATGGACTCAGCATCCTATGACCAGCATTCAGGGGATCGCAATGCCGTCGGTGAGGCAGCAAAATGGCTAAAAGGTCAGGAGATGTGCATGGTGACGCTTTGGAATGGCCGGCTGCTGTCGGTATCACCTCCTACGTTTGTGACATTGGCCGTCAGCGCTACGGATCCCGGTGTTCGGGGCGACACATCGAGCGGTGGCAGCAAGCCTGCGACTCTAGAAACCGGTGCAGTCGTAAAGGTCCCGTTCTTTGTTCAGGTAGGTGATGTGATCAAGATCGATTCGCGTACGGGGGAGTACGTCGCTCGCGCAAAAGACTCGGTATGACACGCACTGCCGTTATGAAAATACGGATAATGCCACGTTCATACGCTGTCATCCGCGTTAATCGCGTTGTATCTTCAGCAATATTTTGAGCGCGCAAATAGAAAAAGGGCTCGCATGGGAATGGCGTCCACGGATGTCACTGGAAATATTAGCGCTGCGCGCCGAGATGCTCGCAAAGGTACGCGCTTTTTTTAAAGCACGCGGGGTGATGGAGGTCGAAACGCCCATTCTCAGTCATGCGGCGTCGAGTGATCCGAACGTCGATAGTCTCCGGACGCACTATACGCCCCCGGACTATGGGGTTGGCATTTCGCTGTATCTGCATACATCCCCTGAATACGCAATGAAACGATTGCTTGCCGCGGGCGCTGGTCCAATCTATCAAATCACCAAGGTTTTCAGGGATGGCGAAGAAGGGCGCTTACACAATCCTGAATTCACTTTATTGGAGTGGTACCGTCCAAAGATCGGTTACCTGGAACTCATGGACGAGGTTGAGGCGCTGATAAGGCATCTCGCAGATACCCCGCCATCGGAACGTCTCACCTATGCGCAGGCCTTTAAACGCTACGCGGGCGTCGACCCCTACCGCGCATCGCTTGTCGAGTTGCGAAACTATGCTTCTGCCTGTGGGTTCGAGATTAAGAGCGCCGTTCAGGAACAAAGGGATGTGTTCCTCGACTTCATACTTGCCCATCACGTTGCGCCAAAGCTAGGCGGGGATTGTGCGACGTTCATCTACGAATATCCAGCGAGTCAGGCCACACTCGCCAATATTTCGCCGCGTGAACCGGTAGTATCCGAGCGCTTCGAACTGTTTATGCGTGGGATTGAAATCGCGAATGGTTCCGCTGAGCTCACCGACCCCATTGAGCACAGGCGGCGGTTCAGCCAAGCCGAGGAGACGCGACGCCAACGTGGTGCAGACATGGCGCCCCGGGATCAGCGCTTCTTATCGGCACTTGAAAGCGGTCTTCCTCCCTGCGCCGGTGTCGCTTTGGGCTTCGACCGGATGCTTATGCTACAAGCCGGTGTCAGTGATATTGCCGATGTACTGACGTTCCCGGTGGCGCAAGCCTGACTCAAGGCGTTGCTGTCGTGGTTAAAGACGACCCATCTTGGTCCAACGCTGACCGCAAAATCCATGAAAAAAGATTCTCGTCTGCAATTACCGGTCTTCTTATTTTGGGGGGTTCTGTCTTTGCACTCGCTATGGCGGATGTCACTATTTCTCCGCCTTAAGTACCGGCCATCCCATGCTGTTCTGCAGAAAATTCAAGGTGGCTTCAGCGACGATGGCTTGTCCGGCTTGCGAGAGGTGAGGATCATCGGGTAAACGGATCGCTGTATTTGAGGATCCCGACTTTTCCAGATCAGCAGCGATATCGATGCAGGGAATATGGTGTGATTTACAATGGTCGATCAGCGCCCGCTTGGTGGGCACATCTGTATCCATCAGCGCGATAACGAACTGTGCCCCGTCTCGTCTGACAAGTTCTCGAAGGCGTCCCAAAACCGCCGCGGTGAGGGTCCACATGTCGGCCTCCCATGAGCCGGACAACGTGACATCGACTTTTGTCTCTTGCCTTTTTGCTGCGCCCTGACGCCACGCTCGGCGCAGACGATGTGGGCCGGCTTGCCAGGCATAAGCCACCTGCGCGTACAGCTTCGAGTATTTAACCAACCACCCCTTCAAGTGGCTTTGCCAACGCGCTACGGGATGGTTTGTCAAAACCAGCTCGCCGCGCTGCAGCGCGAACAGGGGGCGCTGATTTTGCCAACCTAGATTTTCCCAAGGGTCATTCCCGATGAAGAGCAGCAATACCAAATCCGGTTTGAACTGGACTCCTTCCCGTTCGTAATAGAGCAGCTCTTGGGCCGTTGAGTTGAATAGCCTGGCACACTTGTGTTGATGACGTCGGTGTCCGCAAGCCGCCGCTCAATGCTCTCTGTGAAGCACTCATTCTGCGCGACGCCCCAATACCAGGCGAACGGATCTCCAAGGACCAGGATCCGGTGGCGCCCAGGTTCGCGCGCTGCGGGGTAATAGCAATCGCGCAGACCTTGTTGGCTGGTTTCGTCTACCTCAAAGTGGTGTTTTCCCTTGAAGATCGTGCGCGTGTTTGGGATGAGCTTCCAGCCGAGATATTCATTGTATTCACAGAAGCTGTTGATAGGATCCTTGGAAGCGGCGTCAAGCCGCAATATGCGGACCAACCCCTCGAGCACCTCGAGCACAAGGAGTGTAAAGGCCATGCTTGCGCAGAGGACCAACATGTTGATCCCTAGGGCACGCAGCTTGGCCATTAACCTCATAACGTCTATTCCTAATAACCTCTGGTGCCCTCGCCTAATTGTTAATCAAAGATATTTGAATTTCTTGGGAAACGCTAACCAGGCACTTGGTATAGCCCGTCTCTTGAGATCGTCGGTGCGCCCGGCATGATCCACGAACACAGCGGTTGTGGCTTAAGATTGCTTGATATCGGTAAATTGGCGGCAAAACCGATTACAATAGCATGGCGATCCTTGATCGCCGCTTTTCCCTCAACGGGCTGTACATGCTAACCCCTTCTCAAATTCTGTCCGCGCGCGGCCCCTTAATGCAACTCGTCGAGGGATTTTCTGCGCGCAGCCAGCAGAAGGAGATGGCAGAGGCCATCGCCCGAACTCTGAATCAGCGCGGGACGCTTATCTGTGAGGCCGGCTCAGGTACGGGGAAGACCTTTGCTTATCTTGTTCCAGCGCTCATGTCTGGCAAGAAAATCATCGTCTCCACTGGGACGAAGCATCTTCAGGATCAACTGTTTCATCGCGACCTGCCAGTCGTCCGCAAGGCCTTGGCGCTGTCCTTACGCGCGGCCTTGCTTAAGGGACGCTCAAATTATCTCTGCCTGCACCGCCTCGGCCAGGCGGAGGCACGTGCAGGTTTCCTGCCTGACGATGTGAACATCGACCTGCGCCGTATTAAAGAATGGGTGGGGCGCAGCCAAACGGGCGATCTCACAGAGCTCGCGAGTATCTCTGAAGGTGCGCCCGTCTGGCCTTACGTAACATCCACGGCTGATAATTGCCTTGGCCAAGAATGCCCGTTATTCAATGACTGTTATGTCGTCAGAGCTCGACGCGAGGCGAATGAGGCAAATATCCTGGTAGTGAACCATCATCTGTTTCTCGCAGACATGGCTCTGCGTGAGGAAGGGTTTGGCGAAGTTCTGCCGGGTGCGGACGCAGTGATATTTGATGAAGCACACCAGCTACCTGAAGTGGCATCTGGGTTTTTTGGGATCTCCCTCTCCAGTCGCCAACTGACTGACTTGCTGCAGGACACCACCGCCGCATTCTGGCAGGAGGCCGGTGATGTCCCGACGTTCATCGCGACATGTAACGCCGTGGAAAGGGCGGTGGGCGACTTACGTCTTGCTCTTGGTGAGGAAAGTCAGCGAGCACCCTGGCAGCAGGCGGTTCTGGAACGTGCTGTCAGGGAGGCGTTGGCAATGGTTGTAGGATCGCTTGTGCGTTTGCAGGTCGACCTGAAGCCGCTCGCCGAGCGGGGCAAATCCCTCGACAGCTGTTTCCGGCGGTGCGCGCTGCTTTTGGCGCGTCTTGCCGTCTTCGCAAACGCGCACGAGGGTGATGATGTTCAGTGGTATGAGACGCGGGGCCGCGGTTTTCGTTTGCATCAAACGCCGATGGATATCTCCGAATCCTTTCGGTCCTATCTTAGTGCCTATCAGTGCGCCTGGATCTTCACCTCGGCTACGCTCGCGGTGGGTAGTGACTTCAGGTACTTCGCCAACCAACTGGGCCTCATAGACGCTGAGAAACGGCGCTGGGATAGCCCCTACGATTATCGAACTCAGGCCTTGCTATATATCCCAGCAGTTATGCCAGATCCCGGGGCTCCGGGCTATACGGAGGCTGTGATCAGCGCGGCATTACCGGTGCTTGAGGCGAGTCGTGGCCGGGCGTTTTTGCTGTTTACAAGTCACCGTGCGTTGAGTGAGGGCCGGGTGTTGCTTGAGGGACGGATCGAGTTTCCGCTTATTGTGCAGGGTGAGGCACCCCGCTCTGAGTTGCTTCGCCGCTTCCGCGAGCAAAGTAACAGTATCTTACTCGGCACTAGTAGTTTTTGGGAAGGCGTTGACGTCAGAGGCAAGACGCTTTCCTGCGTTATCATCGATAAGTTGCCATTTGCCTCCCCCGACGATCCTGTCTTACAGGCGCGGATAAGTAAAATGCAAGCTGAGGGTCGCGATCCCTTTTTGGAGTATCAGTTGCCCCAGGCGGTGATCGCCTTGAAACAGGGGGCAGGCCGACTCATTCGAGATGTACACGATCGTGGCGTGCTGGTGTTGTGCGATCCCCGTCTCTTTACAAGGAAATATGGACGGGCGTTTCTTGAAGGGATCCCTCCAATGCCATACACGCGCAGTCTCTCAGACGTTCGGAGCTTTTTCTCAGAGAATGAAAGCGGCAAACTCAGAGCCAAGGTTTAATGAATTGGGACTAGATTACTTACCAGCGAATCAACCCGACAGGAGTGAGTATGTGCACTCCTTTGCCTATCTTTGTTACCCATGTACTAAGATTTACTAGGTACTCTCCTACGGTTAGTCACTGTGTTATGGCAACGCTCCTGAGCATTGATCCGGAAATCGACAAGCGCGTTGGCGAACTTGGACGGCGACTGCTCGCGCAGGCGCGGAAAAACGCTAAGGCGGCAAAGTCTGAACATCGTTGGCTGGACCGGTTCATGCAACGAATCATGGAGAATGAAAAGTTTCGTGTGCAGGCATTGCGTTTTGTTGATGTACTACCGACGCTCGATGATGATGCCGATCTCGTTCGTCATTTACAGGAATATTTTAGTGATGATGAAGTGCCTTTAACGGGCCTTGTAAGGCTGGGGTTGCGTCATATTCGGACTAGGCCGAGTGACAAGCTGGTCGCAAAGGCGGTACGTAGCGCAATTGAAAAACTTGCGCGCCGCTTTATGGGAGGTGCCAATGCAGATGAAGCCCTTGCTGTAGCCAAAGAACTTCGTTTGAGAGGAATCGGTTTTAGCCTGGATCTGTTGGGAGAAGCTACCGTTAGCGAAGAGGAGGGTGAGCTATACAAAACACACTATCAGCAACTTTTACACTGTGCGCCGCGGCAATTAGAAGAATGGGCACCAAATCCTTTGCTTGACAGGGCCGGCGGGCGGCAGGTTCCGCGATTGAACGTGTCGTTAAAGGTTTCTTCTCTTTATTCGCAAATTAATCGCCTTGATCCGGATTCCACTATCAAGGGGATATCATCTCGGTTGCGACCTATCCTTCTGGCAGCCCAACGCAACGGAGCATTCGTCTTTTTGGACATGGAACAATACGATCTCAAGAACGTGACTCTGGCATGTTTCCGTCAGCTCTTAATGGAGCCGGAACTGCGTGAGTGGCCCGGTGCTGGAATTGCGTTGCAGACCTACCTTCTGGATACGGAACGCGATCTGAGTGAGTTAATTGATTGGGCCAAGACACGCAAGACACCCGTTACCGTAAGATTGGTTCGCGGCGCCTATTGGGACTATGAGACGGTTGTGGCCCGCCAAAGCGGTTGGCCTCTGCCAACATGGCCCGAAAAGTGGCGTACAGATGCCTGCTATGAGCGCTGCGTGCAGAGGCTTTTCGAAAATTACCCATATATCGAGGCGGCGATCGCAACGCACAACGTGAGAAGCCTCGCCTTGGCCATGATCCTGGCAGGTGAATACGGATTATCACCGGAGCAATTTGAGTTTCAGATGCTTTATGGTATGGCAAAGTCGCTGGAGGATGTTATACCGGCGATGGGCTATCGGCTGCGAGTGTATCTGCCCTATGGAGAGCTTATTCCCGGCATGGCGTATCTGGTGCGAAGACTGTTAGAGAATTCCTCCAGTCAGTCCTTTCAGCGTATGAGTCTCTTAAAGGATCTCCCTCCAGCACAATTGCTCGCACCTCCCCATGCGCAATTTCAGTCTGCGGCCCTCAGCGAAGAGTCTGCATTTCATCCGGAGCCATCAGCCACAACCCCGGCAATCAAATACACCGACAAGCGTGATGAAACAGGAAGACCGAAGGTAACAGAGTTTATCAATGAATCCGTACACCGATTTACCGATCCGTCCGAGAGGGAACATTTTCAACACGCAATCGACGAGGTGAGGAGCAACTTGGGTTCGAGCTATCCACTCATTATCAACGGACAATCCGTTGATACCAAGGAATACACGGTTTCCATTAATCCCGCGAACCCGAACGATATTGTGGGGCGCGTTGCTGCAGCGGAGCCGCCACATGCAGACCGTGCGATTGTGGGGGCCACGGAGGCATTTAACGACTGGGCCGCATTATCGATGGAAGCGAGGGCAGACTATTTGTTTAGTACAGCTCAGCTGCTTAGAGAGCGCCGTGATGAGTTCGCTGCATGGGAGATCTTCGAGGCTGGCAAAACGTGGGGTGAGGCAGACGCCAATGTAACCGAGGCCATCGATTTTCTTGAGTACTATGGTCGTGAAGCGATGCGGCTCGGCGTAATCGGTGCAAAAGCAGTTCCGGGTGAAACCAATGCCTTGATCTATCGCCCGCGCGGCGTTGGGTTAATCATCCCACCCTGGAATTTTCCGCTTGCGATCCTGACCGGCATGCTTTCCGGCGCCATCGTCACCGGTAACACTGTAATATTAAAGCCTTCTTCGCAGACGCCGGTCATCGCCGCCAAGTTTATGGAACTGTTGCGCGAGGTCGAACTGCCCAGTGGGGTGGTGCAATTCGTTCCGGGAACAGGTAGCGGCCTTGGAGAGTATCTGGTGAAAAATCCGCGTGTTCAGTTCATCGCATTTACTGGGTCAATGGAGGTAGGCACCCGGATCATGAGATTGGCATCTGAGATTTCGCATGGACAGGATCACATTAAACGTGTCATTGCGGAAATGGGCGGGAAGAATGCAATTATCGTGGACAGTGATGCGGATCTTGACGATGCAGTCCTAGGGACCGTGCACTCGGCATTTGGGTACCAGGGCCAAAAGTGCAGTGCAGCGTCCAGGGTCATTGTGGTTGGTCGCCACTATGATCTCTTTCTGCATCGCTTGGTTGAGGCAACGCGTAGCCTAAAGATCGGAGTGCCAGAGGACCCAGAAGTGGGTGTGGGCCCTGTCATTGGGGCAGTCGCCTTCGAGCGAATTCGCCAAGCCATTGCTTTGGGGCGCGAGACCACAGATATTGCGCTAGAGATAGATTGCTCGGATAAAGGTCCGGGATTTTTCATCGGTCCGACGATCTTCAGTCATGTGCCTGTCGATTCTCCGCTTGCTCAGGAAGAGATCTTCGGACCTGTTCTCGCTGTAATGCATGCCGAGGATTTTGATAAGGCACTAGAGATCGCCAACTCCACGCGCTATGCGTTGACTGGGGGAGTCTACTCGCGCAGCCCAGCCAACATTGCAAAGGCCTATAAGGAATTTCAAGTGGGAAACCTCTATATCAACCGACAGATTACCGGCGCGCTCGTCGGTCGGCAGCCCTTTGGCGGCTTTAAACTCAGTGGTACAGGTGGTAAGGCCGGGGGCCCGGATTATCTTCTGCAGTTTGTCACGCCACACACCGTTACGGAGAACACGTTGCGTCGTGGGTTCGCGCCGAGCAAAAACATTGCGGCAGAACTTGGTGGGTTATGAGTTTTTCAGTTACTATACATGAGTCGCCCTCTGGTGACGCGTAGGTATCCGCGGTCCTTGGACTTCTGGCGCAGTCATTCCTTTCTCCAGTAAGCGATTTATTTCAGGCAAAGTGAGAACGAGCGCCGTTGCGCAGGCATCATGGAAAGCACAATCAGGTATCACCGATTCGCGCTTCGCAGCTTACTGGCAATTCAATTCTTTTCTGTACCACAGAGTATCGCCCATTCAACTTTTCAATAAGCGCGAAGCCGAGCGCGAACGTAAAGCCCCATTGGGCAATAATTAGATTTCTAGAACTCCAGGTGTTTGGGTGTGCGGGGGAACGGGATCACATCGCGGATATTGGTGATGCCTGTAATCAACATGAGAAAGCGTTCAAAACCCAAACCAAAGCCGCTGTGCGGGGCGCTGCCAAAGCGCCGCGAATCGAGATACCACCAGTAATCCTGCTCCGACAATCCCATTTCCTCAATACGCGCCTTAAGCACATCGTAGCGCTCTTCGCGTTGGCTGCCGCCGACGATTTCCCCAACCCGTGGGACCAGCACGTCCATCGCTGTTACAGTTTTTCCGTCGTCATTTAGCCTCATATAAAAGGCCTTGATATCCTTGGGATAGTCATAGACGATCACGGGCCGCCTAAAATGACATTCTGTCAGATAGCGTTCATGTTCCGACTGCAGGTCTTTACCCCAAGCGACGTCAAATTCGAAGGATCCACCCGAATTTTCCAAAATGCCAATGGCCTCGGTATAGGGAAGGCGGATAAATTCATTCGACGCAATGTTTTCTAGGGTATTCATGAGGGTCTTGTCGACGAAGCGTGCAAACAACGCCAAATCTTCACTGCATTCCTCGATCGCATACGTTGCCAGGTAGCGCACGAATTCCTCAGCAATATCCATATCGTCATTCAGCTCGTAAAACGCCATTTCCGGTTCAACCATCCAAAACTCCGAGATGTGACGACTCGTATTCGAATTTTCTGCCCGGAATGTGGGCCCGAATGTATAGACCTCACCTAGCGCAAGGGCCAGCATCTCGGCGGAGAGCTGTCCCGATACCGTTAGCTTGGCCTCCTTGCCAAAGAAATCATGAGCGTAGTCGACGTGGCTGTCTTTCTTGGGCACGTTGCTCAGATCCAGTGTGGTGACGCTGAACATCTCGCCTGCGCCTTCACAATCTGCACCTGTAACGATTGGGGTATGGATATACCAAAACCCTCTTTCTTGAAAGAATCGATGAATGGCATAGGATAATTGCGAGCGAATTCGAAACAGGGCGCCGTATTTATTCGTACGTGGCCGTAGATGAGCAATGGTGCGCAGAAATTCATCTGAATGGCGCTTTTTCTGTAACGGATACGAATCGGGTGCGTGCCCGATCACGTCGATGTTTGTCGCTTGGATCTCCCACTGTTGCCCGCTTCCAGGGGATCGAACGAGCTTACCTTCCACGGAGATTGCCGACCCTGTCGTGATGGTTTTAATCGCGTCGTAGTTCGTAAGTATGCTGTCTGCTATAACTTGAATGTTGGTCAGGCATGACCCGTCATTGAGTTCGATAAAGGAAAAGTCTTTCGAGTCCCGTCGCGTACGGACCCACCCCTTAGCCGCGATGATATCAATCGGACTTTGAGCATTCAGCAATTCAACCACCTTGCTGCGTTTAGGCATCTGTATCACCGCGGAGCGTCATACGGTTGAAATAAAATGTGATGGTGCTTGATGGATTCAATTCTACCAAAAAGCGTCGGGTGCCCCATCAGCCCTGTACGCTTATCATTGTTCTGTCAAGGCTTCTCGTACTGGCGTTACAAAGGAATCATCACCGCTTCACTGCCAGGGTAAGGCCGTCTGCTACGGGCAACATGGAAATCGCGATGCGGTCATCCTGATGAAGTTGTTCGTTGAAGATACGAATCGCCACTGTGTCGAGGTCCTGCTCGCTTGGATCGGCAACCCTTCCTGACCATAGCACGTTGTCCACCAGCAAAAGGCCGCCTCTGCGAAGCAGCTTTAACGATCGCTCGTAATAGCCGAGGTAGTTTGCTTTTTCGGCGTCGATAAAAATGAAGTCAAAGGTGGATCCTTCACCGCTCTCCAGTAGTCTGTCCATCGTGTTCAGCCCCGGAGCCAAAACCAGTTCAATCTTCTCGGCGACGCCGGCCTGCCGCCAATATCGCTGTGCCACTGCAGTCCATTCCTCGTTAATATCGCAAGCGATGAGCCGGCCCTCTGCAGGCAGCGCAAGGGCGATGCAAATTGAGCTATAACCGGTAAATACGCCAACCTCGAGCGCCTTGGTCGCGCCCATGATTTGTATCAAGATGCTCATAAATTGCCCTTGTTCTGGGGCAATCTGCATCTCCGCCATGGGATATTTAGCGGTTTCCTGACGCAGCTTCTTAAGAACGTCAGACTCGCGCAGCGACACAGAGATAAGGTACTCATGAAGGGTGTCGGTTAATGTGATGCTCTTTCTTGCCATGGTGAGATTTTCGCCTTGATTAGCATAATCTATTAGCATGTATTTTCTTTGGGATCATGTCAGCTTAGATAAGCGTGCTTGTAATGGAAAGAGATGACCCTCAGACGTTGCCAGCAGGTCTTGCGATCGTATGAAGGATTCCGCATTCGCGCAGTATGCGGCTGACGCCATCAAGATCGTTCAATTGACGGACACTCACCTGTTTGCAGAGCCCTCGAGAACCTTTGATGGCGTCGATACAGAAGTGTCACTGCAGCGCGTGATCGACCTCGCTTGTGAGAACCATTGGCCTCCCGATCTTGTCCTCGCCACTGGCGATTTGGCCCATGAACCGCTGGTAGGCGCGTATACCCGACTTCGAAGCCTCTTTAATGGGCTGGCGGTACCTGTCTATTGTATTCCTGGTAATCACGACGATCCCACTGTAATGGGCGAGGCCCTGCCATCCCCCGGGGTTCACCTCACAGGCAGTGCTCGCCGCGGTCGATGGCAGTTTGTCTTTCTCAACACGGTGCTTCGAAACGCTGACGGCGGCCATCTGCCGGCTAGCGAGCTGCAGCGTCTGGATAAGGCCTTGTGGGCAGAGCCAGATCTCTATGCTCTGATCTGCCTGCACCACCCGCCGGTCATGATTGGCAGTCGCTGGATGGACGCGATAGCGCTCGATAACCCCGATGAGTTTTTTGCCGTTCTCGACCGCCATGCACAGGTGAAGGCCGTGGTCTGGGGCCATATTCACCAGGAATTTGCCGCAGAGCGCAACGGTGTCCATCTCTTTGGATCGCCCTCGACCTGTGTTCAGTTTAGGCCTCGCTCGGACGAGTATAGGGCGGATACTGCCCCGGCAGGATACCGCTGGCTGGTACTGAAGAAGGACGGCACGATTGAGACCGGTATCCTGCGCCTCGGCCCGGAGGGCGCCTCCGCAGGGGGGTCAACGCCTAGGGCCTAAGAGTGCAGGGATCGCCCTATGCCCATGGAAGTTTTTGATATTCATCCATGTTGATCAATAAGTTCCATGATTTATTTTATGTATTGATTTAATAGCGGGCTGGGCAGCAGGAATTATCGAACAACCTGATCCCGTAGATAGACGGGCAAGGCCTCTTCCGCACTCACGCCCTCGCCACGCGAAAGGGCATCGACGCCTAACAAGGCGACGTCATGTGCCCGTGGGGTGCGCCCAGGGTCAACCCCCGAGATCAACGCGCCAACGCGCAACCGCAGGGGCTCGCCATAGACTTGCCAGCCGTTGCCGACACCGAACCAGCGTCCGTGCCCTGGTAGGGGGACCTCGCTGGGTAGGCACGCGCATTCGGCGAGGACGCCTCGCATGATGCCATTCCCGCGGCATGCGTACGCGCCCCAATAGACCTCGCCAAGGCGGGCATCAAGTGCCGAGAGTACATTTTCTCGGTTCGCCTCGCGCATCGCCCCCTGAGCGAGGGCGGCGAGTGATGAGACCGGCACCACCGGCAAGTTGGTACCGAAGGCGATCCCTTGAATGACACCCGCGCCGATACGCAAGCCGGTAAAGGCGCCCGGCCCCCTTCCAAACGCAAGGCCGTCCAGGCTTCTAACACCCACCCCCGCATCCTGGCACAGACGATCGATCATTGACAGGATCAGCTCTGCGTGGCGACGAGGGGCAAGCTCCCATAGTTCCTTGATATCGCCGTCAATGTAAAGTGCAGCGGAGCATGCATCAGTCGATGTATCGATGGCGAGAAGTTTCAAACTTAGATCTCTGCTTGCTCGAGTCAGTGTGTTCCCATTATCTCATTTGTACCCTGATTTCTACCCCTCGGCGTGGGACTGTTTCACTTTTTTAACTGTATCTCACTGGGATTTGACAGATTCAACGATCTGCACAGGCAAACGTCGTATTTAGGATATAATGCCGCGGAATGTTTAAACCCTTTGAAATATTTATTGGGCTCCGTTATACGCGCGCAAAACGCCGTAATCATTTCATCTCTTTTATTTCCTTGATCTCCATGCTGGGAGTAGCTCTCGGCGTCCTGGCGCTGATTACTGTCCTGTCGGTTATGAACGGCTTCGAAAAGGAGCTACGGGAGCGCATCCTCGGTATGGCGTCGCACGCGATGGTGGTTGAGCAGGGTAGGGCACTGCAAAATTGGCCCCAGGTTGCGGAAGGGATTCTGGCGCAGCCAAGAGTGCATGGCGTTGCACCATTCATCCGGGGCGAGGCGATGCTCGTTCACGGGCAACGCGTAAACGGGGTTGTGGTTAGAGGTATATCACCCAGTGACGAACCCAATGTTTCCATCGTGGCGGACCGGATGATGTCAGGGAAACTTTCGGCGTTGAAACCGGGTGAGTATGGAATCATTCTCGGCCGCAGCTTGGCCGATGCCTTGGATGTGAAGGTCGGCGACAAGGTTACTGTCGTAGCACCAGAAGCCACCGTTACACCAGCGGGTATCCTGCCACGCCTGCGGCGATTTACAGTCGTTGGAATCTTTGAGATCGGTATGCACGAGTACGACAGTTCGCTTGCGTTGATACATATCGATGATGCAGCGCGGCTATTTCGCGTCGAACATGGCGTGACAGGACTTCTTGTCATGACCGATGATATCTATTCTGCGCCCGCGATCGTTCGAGATGCTGTGGCTAAACTCCCGGGAAACTTTTGGGTAATTGACTGGACGCAGCAACATGCCAACTTTTTTCGCGCACTACAAACTGAAAAAACAGTGATGTTCATCATCTTGGCGCTTATCGTTGCAGTTGCAGCGTTTAATATCGTGTCAACCTTGGTCATGGTCGTGACGGACAAACAGGCAGACATCGCCGTTTTAATGACACTCGGTGCTACGCCTCGAAGCATCATGGGGATCTTCATCGTTCAGGGCGCCATAATCGGCCTTGTTGGGACGATTCTCGGCGTTTTGGCCGGTGTGTGGTTGGCGAACAATGTGGAGACCATCGTGCCTAATATTGAGCATTTATTCAACGTGAAGTTTCTATCGCCAGACGTTTATTACATCAGCGAGGTACCATCGGACATGCATTGGATCGACGTGATCCGAATCAGTATCGTGGCTTTCTTGCTGAGTTTGCTTGCGACGATCTATCCTGCATGGCGGGCAGCACGTACTCAGCCGGCCGAAGCCTTGCGCTATGAATGAACCGCCGGTGGTATCCTGTCAAGATCTGCACAAGTCCTTTGTTCAAGGACGCATCATCGTTAATGTGCTACGCGGCGTCGACCTGACTGTTACCGCTGGCGATCGTGTGGCCATCGTTGGCGCCTCTGGATCTGGCAAGAGTACTCTCCTTCATCTTCTCGGGGGCCTTGACGTGCCGACGAGGGGAGAAGTCAGGGTTGATGGCAGTCTCATGACCTCGTTGAATGAGGTTGCGCGCGGCAAGCTTCGAAATCGAGCGTTGGGTTTTCTTTACCAGTTTCACCATTTGTTGCCTGAATTTTCGGCGTTGGAAAACGTGTGCATGCCGCTATTGATCGCTGGCAGTGAGCCCCGAACGGCTAAACAAGCGGCGTCTCAGGTACTGGATAGAGTCGGGCTCGGCGATCGCCTGCATCATAAGCCGGGGGAGTTGTCCGGAGGCGAGCGGCAGCGAGCTGCGATTGCCCGCGCCATAGTGACGACGCCTCAGTGCATATTGGCGGATGAGCCGACGGGAAACTTGGATGAGCACACCGCAGATCGGGTCTTCGACCTGATGCTGGAACTCAACAATCTCTATCGATCAAGTCTTGTCGTAGTCACCCATAATATGCGCCTTGCAGCGCGCATGGACCGCGTGCTCCAATTGACCGATGGACATCTCGAGTCGACGTAACCTAGCTTTTTTTCATGGATTTACGTCGACTCGCCCAGTTGCGAGTGACAAAAAGACGCCATAAGAACCGCGTGGCCCAATAGCCGCCTACGGCACTTAAGGTCCCTAAGACGAGGCACCCCAAAAGAAACGGTTCCCAAATATCCGCCAAGGTGTTGAGAAACCAATCAAGCGAGAAGTGATATTCGACGTTACGCGTCGGTATATTCACCATCGCGCTACCGGTTCGGTATGCGAGGTAGAACAAGGGCGGTACGGTTATAGGATTGGTGACCCACGTGAAGACGACGGCCAGAGGCAGGTTGACGCGGAGAACGAGTGCCACCGCGGCTGCCAGTATCATCTGGAATGGGACAGGGACGAATGAGACAAAAAGCCCCGCGGCAATGCCTCCCGCTGCAGATCGGCGAGTGAAGTGCCAGAGGTTGGGATCGTGAAGGCGTTCGCCAAATATCCGAAGTTGTTGATGGTTTCGTAGCGTGTGTCTTTCTGGCAGGTAGCGCTTTACGATTTCTTTAATGCTCATCTCTGGCGGTATCGGCGCCCACAAAAGGCCGGCTATTATAACCGAAGGCCGTGGAATTTTGCCGCTAGAGCAAGATGGGGAGGAAGATAGAGGTCCGTCCACTCCTTTGTCCCAGGGCCCATGGGATCTGCCGTTAGAGACTACATTTGAAAGCAATTTGTTAATGAATTATGCAGAAAAGTATTACAAGCAAGAAGCTAGTATGATAAACGGCTGGCAGACGCTTGCGTGACACGCTAACAAACCAACTGGGAGGACTTGCGTATTCCAGGTATCAATGCGCTCGATTCAGGGGAAGGCACGCTCAGCGCAATCATGCATTCCTCAACATAGAGCATCCCGTGCAAGGCATAAGAAGCATCCTGATAGTGATTTCAATCCTGATCCTCTCATGCAGTATCATGCAGTATAGAGCCACATTCGGGCCAACCCATCGGCAATCTTAGTCAGTCATCCGGTTCGCCTCTTGCTTGATGCAAAATTCCGTGCGCTCCCTCGGCATGTAAAATGAACCAATGCGCCTAGGCACGCTCGCGTTTCTTCTGGGCATTCTGGCCTGTATTCACCTGACATCCCTGCCAGATAGCCACCTTATCTACTTAATGCCGGTAGGCGTGGGTCTCGTCCTCTTTACACCAAGGCTCAGACTGTCCGCCTTTTTCCTTTGCGGCTTTTTATGGGCACTCTTTCGGGCTGATTTGATCCTGTCCTCTGCGCTTTTGAAGGCAATTGAAGGCCAGACCGTGGTGGTTACAGGGACCGTGGCCTCGCTGCCTGTGCAAAGAGGCGGTGCTGTGCGTTTTGAATTCGACGTTGAAGGCCTTGCCTTCGATGGGCAGAGTTGGACGCCGCCAGGGCGGGTGCGATTGAACTGGGACGACAGATCAGCTCTGCTCAGTCCGGGAGAACATTGGCAACTGGCTGTCCGCATGAAGAGGCCCTACGGCTTCATGAATCCCGGTGGCTTCGACTACGAGGGTTGGCTCTTTCGAGAGAACATTCGCGCGACAGGGTATGTCGTCAACAACCCCGCGAACCAGCGTCTCAACACACCGCCTGCGGTCTCGCTGGAACGTGTCCGCCATCGACTCTGGCAAGCGATCAAGGCCGCCATGGGCGATGCGCCCGAGACGAGCATGATCGGGGCACTGGCGATCGGGGTACAAGACGAGATCTTGCCGTCGCAGTGGCAGGTGCTTAATCGTACCGGCACCAGTCACCTCATCTCGATCTCGGGCTTACATGTGGGACTCGTTGCTGGTCTCGTGTTTTTCCTTGCGAGTTGGCTGTGGTCCCTGTTCGGCGTCACAGTCCAATACATGGCAGCGCCCCGTTTTGGTGCAATCGCAGGACTTTTGGCTGCATTGGTATATTCCGCCTTGGCGGGCCTCTCCATCCCGACGCAACGTTCATTGGTCATGGTGGCTGTGGTGATGGCAGGGGTGCTTGCGCATCGTCGGGTCGCACCGCTTGACCTGTTGATTCTGGCACTCTTGGCGGTTCTGATCATCGACCCGTTTGCCGTGCTGTCGGTTGGCTTCTGGCTTTCATTTGTGGCTGTTGCGGTGATCATCTATGGCATGAGTGGCCGGACGCATGCTCAGGGTATTTGGTGGCGCTGGGGGCGGGTGCAGTGGCTCGTCGCTGTCGGCCTATTACCGCTATTAATCGTCTGGTTTCAGCAGTATCCGCTGATGGGTATGCTGGCGAATCTCGTCGCCGTGCCTTGGGTCAGTTTCATTGTCGTGCCAATTGTGCTTGTTGGTACGCTGACGATAGTTCCCTTTAATGCGCTCGGTACGGCCCTACTGATATCGTCCGGGTACACACTTGGCTGGCTCTGGCCGTACCTTCACTGGCTTTCAAAGGTGGATTTCGCCACGTGGCATCAGTCAGCGCCACTGCCTTGGGCGTTATCTGCAAGTGTAATGGGTGTTGCGATCTTGCTCTTGCCAAAGGGTGTCCCCGCGCGCTGGGTCGGTCTTGTCTGGTTATTGCCTTTGATCTTTTCCGGGCGAGGTCGACCAGCGGAGGGCGAACTGTGGTTTACGCTGCTGGACGTAGGGCAGGGCCTTGCGGCTGTCGCACGCACGCGCGATCACGTGTTGGTGTACGACACCGGAGCGCGGTTCAGCGCGCGATTTAATGCTGGCAGCGCTGTCGTTGTTCCTTATCTTCGTTATTATGGTATCAACGAGCTTGACATACTTGTGGTGAGCCACGGCGACAATGACCATATTGGTGGCGCGAAAAGCCTGCTAGAACAGATCCCCGTTGGACTCATATTAACGAGTGTTCCGAATCGCTTAAAGCATAAACATATCACCTATTGTGTGGATGGCCAGTCTTGGCGCTGGAATGGGGTGGACTTCGCGATCATCCATCCGCCTGATCGGAGCCAGCGATCCGCCAATAACCGCTCTTGTGTGCTGAAGATATCGACTTCGGGCGGGACAGTGCTCTTGAGTGGGGATATCCAAGCGCGTGCCGAGCGACGGCTCCTAAAATCCCATCCTGAAATCGCGGAAACGAATATCTTAATCGCGCCACACCATGGCAGTAAGACCTCTTCTAGCCCGCAGTTTATCGATACGGTCAGCCCGGATTATGTGCTATTTCCGGTCGGTTACCGCAATCGATTCCGTTTCCCAAAAGCGGATATAATTGAGCGCTACCGACAGAGAGACGTACGCATGTTGGATACAGCGCGCGACGGCGCCATTCGTTTCAAGCTCAACGAGCGCGTCTCGATCCCCGAGACCTATCGCGAGGCAGAGCGCCGTTTCTGGCACACGCGTTATTAAGCCCAGGGAGTGAATTGATGGCACCGAAAACGCGATTACGAACGCCACGCCGGGCGCGATACTCACGGGGTCTTCTTCTCGCCTTGGTAAGGGTTTGGTACATTTGGCCCGACAAATTAGGGGCCCATCAGAAGGCGGGCGTGACGTGTTAGAAATCATGCAGGCGGGCGGTTGGCTGATGTGGCCACTCATGTTGTGCTCTGTACTCGCGCTCGCAATTGTTGCTGAACGTTTTTGGACATTGCGGGAAAGGCATATCGTGCCAGAAAATCTGGTAGCACAGATTTGGCAGTGGGAGAAAGTTGGCCATCTGGATGCAAAGCGCATCCACGAGCTGCGCAGGTCCTCGCCACTGGGGCGCATACTCGCTGCAGGACTCGTCAACCGCGAGCATGAGCGGGAAGTGATGAAGGAAAGTATTGAAGAGGTTGGCCGGCATGTCACTCATGATTTGGAGCGTTTCCTGGACATACTTGGGACCATCGCTGTCATATCACCGCTGCTTGGTCTTTTGGGCACTGTCCTCGGCATAATTGACATTTTCTCGGCCATCACCGTACATGGCGTCGGCGATCCCAATTTTATGGCCGGTGGTATCGCAAAGGCCCTTATCGCGACAGTAGCAGGTCTTTCCATCGCCATCCCGGCGATGTTTTTCCATCGTTATTTCCATAGCCGCGTCGATGAACTGGTTATTACCATGGAGCAGGAAGCAATTAAATTAGTGGAGATCATCCAAGGTCAGCGCGAACAAGATATGTCAAATTAACAGCAGGGTCCTTTACTGAAATGAAATTCCAATCACGACGAAAAGATGATGTTGAAATTAATATAATTAACTTGATTGATATATTGCTCGTGCTACTCATTTTTTTCGTGATGACGACTACGTTCTCAAGGAAGTCCGAGATTAATATCACCTTGCCTGAAGCGAGCAAGGAATTGCGCGAGGCAAAACCAGATGCCATCAATGTAAATGTTGATGCTGAATCGCATATTTACGTCAATGACGAGCTTTTGTTGAATGCACAATTATCGACAATCAAAGAGGCGATATATGCCGCACTTGGTGATCTGGTGGATGCCCCTGTGATTATCAGTGCCGATGCCCAAACACCACATCAGACGGTAATCAGGGTGATGGATGCAGCCAGACAGCTTGGTCTGAGACGGCTGAGCTTTATGACCCAGATAGTCGAGCCCGATGAATCTCGCTAGTCGGAATATGCCCCTGCCCGTGTGTACCCTTGGTAGAGGGTGGGACATCAATTGGCCCGCAGAGGTTTAGGTTTCACGCTGCGGTGTCCTTGGCAGAACGCCTCGAAGAGATCTGGTATGGCAAGCATCCGCTCGGTTTGGCCTTAGCGCCGCTTGCCTGGATATATCGCCTCGGGGTGGCGCTCAGACGCCAAGCCTATGTGATGGGGCTCATGACGACGCACCCACTGCCGGTGCCAGTTGTCGTGGTCGGAAATATCACAGTAGGAGGAACAGGAAAAACCCCTTTGGTCATATGGATAGCAAATTTTCTTAAAGAACATAATTATAAGCCTGGTATTGTAGCCCGGGGTTACGGTGGGGCGGCCAGGCACTGGCCGCAGCAAGTCAGGCCCGATAGTGATCCCGCGGTAGTAGGTGATGAGGCCCTTGTACTGGCGCGCCAGACCCGGTGTCCCGTGGCGGTCGGGCCGGATCGTTATGCCGCGGCAGAGGCCCTCATCAAATATTCCGGAAGCAACATCATTGTAAGTGACGATGGCCTCCAGCATCTCACACTAGGCCGGGACATTGAGATCGCGGTCATAGACGGGATCCGTCGCCACGGTAATCGGCGGTGTTTACCTGCCGGCCCATTGCGGGAGCCACTCACCAGGCTGAAGTCGGTTGACCTGCTGGTGACGAACGGGTTAGCGGATCGGGGCGAATTTGCTATGCAATATGTGGCCCAGCCGTTTCGATCCATCAAGGATGACAGGATAGAGCGCCCCATTGATAGTTTTCGAGCACAGAGCGTGCATGCAATTGCCGCAATCGGTCACCCGGCGAGATTTTTTTCAATGCTGCGCAGTAAAGGTCTACGGCTCATTAAACATGTCTTTCCCGACCACCACGTATACGCGAAGGACGATATATGCTTTGACGATGGGCTTCCGGTAGTCATGACAGAGAAGGATGCCGTGAAATGTAAACGGTTTGCTGGCCCAGAACATTGGTACATGGCGATCGAGGCTAAGCTACCGGACGTTTTTGGATACCGGTTATTATCCTTGCTGAAGCGGGTTAAAAATGGATAATCGATGCCCCACCGGTTTGACTTGCCAAGGGCGTAAGCAGGGGGATCGTAGATGAGCATACGGATCAGCGAGTCCCTGACAGCTAGGGAGCTATGATTGGGTTTTAAAGTCATTATTCCGGCGCGCTATGCCTCCTCACGTCTTCCAGGCAAGCCATTGCGTGAAATAGCGGGGAAGCCTCTGATCCAGCATGTGTACGAGCGAGCGCTCGCCTCAGGTGCGGAAGAGATAAGCATTGCGACGGATGACTGGCGGATCCGCGAGGTTGCAGAGGCCTTCGGTGCCGTTGTGCACATGACCTCCCCCGCGCACGAAACGGGCACTGAACGGATTGCCGAGGTTGTGCTAAGTTGCGCTGAGTGCGACGACACGATTATTGTAAATCTCCAGGGGGATGAGCCGCAGATGTCCCCACAGCTGATAGATCAGGTTGCAGGCGCACTGGAGGCGCATCCTGATGCGCAAAGTGCGACCTTATGTGCTCGCATCGAAGACAAAGCGGTGTTGTTCGATCCGAATACGGTGAAGGTAGTCCTCGACAATCATGGTTATGCCTTGTATTTCAGCAGGGCACCCATCCCGTGGGCACGTACGGACTTTGATGCCAATGCGCGATCGCTCGGGCTACCCTTGGACACAACTTTTTATCGTCACATTGGAATCTATGCATATCGCGCCGGTTATCTTAAGCGGTTCTCTACATTGGCTCCATGTATCCTTGAGCGAACCGAGTCTTTGGAACAACTCCGGATGCTGTTCCATGGCGGGCGAATTTATGTGGAGGAAGCAAGTGAGCAACCTGGGCATCATGTCGAAACCGCAGAGGATTTGCAAAAGGTACAAAATCTATTTCAAACAAATGCGCTCTTTAAGTAACGTCATCAAGCCGTTCCTAGGTACGGTGCAACGAGCGTTATGAAAGTGCTATTTGTTTGTATGGGTAATATTTGCCGATCGCCGATTGCGCAAGGCGTGTTTTCAAAAGTTATTCGCGATGCGAATTTGCAAGATATTGTCGATATCGACTCGGCAGGCACCCACGCCTATCAGCTTGGGCAGCCACCGGATCCCCGTGCGCAAATAGCGACCCTAAGACAGGGCATTGATATTAGTCATCTGCGGGCTCGCAGGATTAACAAATCGGACTTTTTGCGATTCGATTATATTGTGGCGATGGACAGGCAAAACCATCATGATCTGCTGTCCGCCTGCCCACCGAGTCACGTAGATAAACTCAAGCTTTTTATGACATATGCCAGCGAAGCGGGGCCCTTGGACATCCCCGATCCGTATGGCAGCGGAGTAAATGGCTTTGAAAAGGTGTTGGAGTTGATTAATGCGGCGTCGCTAGGCTTACTCGACGCGATTCGCTTGCAGATCAACTCCGCAGCGAACGCAAATTAAAAAGCGATGCGCTGTGCGTTATGCTTATATAAATTTTAGGTCCGCGCTACAACCGGTTGGTGTGTGTTCAGCGTCATTAGCGCGCGCGGTAGGTGATCCGGCCTTTCGTCAAATCGTAGGGCGTCAGCTCGACGGTCACTTTGTCGCCGGTTAGGATGCGTATATAGTTCTTACGCATTTTCCCTGAGATGTGGGCGGTGATCACGTGACCATTATCCAATTCTACCCTGAACATCGTGTTGGGCAGCGTCTCGATAACGGTGCCTTCCATTTCAATGTGATCTTCTTTGGGCATGCAGTATTACGTAACTCCCTGGTAGATTCTTGTTAAAAATTAAATTGTGCCCTAAAGTGGCATCTCTCGCATAATGCTATTGCTTGGTGTCCACCTGGCGTAGCCACCGGCCATTACGATAGTACTCAAGGGGTTGATACTCATCTTTGTATCGCATCTTCTCACATTCCCCTATCCAATAACCCAGATATAGCCAGGATAGTCCAAGTCGGGTGGCTTCTCTGATGGCATAGAGAACTGAAAATCGCCCAAGGCTGCGGTCCTGACAGTCGGGATCGAAGAAGGTATAGACTGCAGATAGAGCCTTCGGCATGCGATCAATGACGGACACTCCGAGCAACCGGCGTTCATGGCGCAGTTCGTAGAAAACCGTATCCGCCCAAGTTGAGGTCAAGAAATCCATGTAGCTTTGAGGACTGGAATTATCCATTCCACCGCCCTTGTGACGTGCAGCGATGTAGTCTTGGTAAAGACGAAAATGCTCATCTTTATATTGCGGCGCGACTGGGGTAACAGTGAGGTCTGTATTTCGGCGCCACGTTCGCCGCTGTCTGCGTCGCGGTCGAAATTCGGCGACCGGCAACCGAATAGGTACACAGGCGTTACACGTGGGGCAGGTCGGCCGGTAGAGGTGTTCGCCGCTGCGTCGAAATCCGTGGTTGGCCAGCGTGGCGTAGAGTAGATTTGATTTCGGGAATCGGGGATCTGCAAACAGGGTCACTGATTCCCTGTTAGGTAGATAGCTGCACTCATGTGGCGGCGTGGCATAAAAGTTTAGCTTTGCAGAGTAGGTGGCTTGATTCATTAGCTGTCGGCAATCGTATGCCAGGCGAAACTCTGATCAATGGGGTCGCACCACTGATCCAACATTTGTACAAATTGCTGCCGTGGTATCGTTACCGCCCCAAGTCTCTCTAGGTGTTTGGAGTGTACCTGGCAATCGATGAGTTTAAAATCCCATTCCAGCAATTTTCTAACCAGGTATACAAGCCCAACCTTAGATGCATTGGTCATGTTACTGAACATTGATTCGCCAAAGAACACGCGACCTAATGCTATGCCGTAGAGTCCACCAACTAATTTACCATCATGCCAGCACTCAATCGAGTGGGCGTACTTTTGGACATGCAGTTGATAATAAGCTTCTATCATATCGGAGGTAATCCATGTTCCGGATCGATGATCTCTTGCTTCGGCACATGCCAACAAGACATCGCGAAATGCCTGATCAGATGTTACGTGAAACTGCCTCATTCGCAAGAATTTGCGCAAACTGCGTGAAACTTTTAAGTTTTGAGGGAACAGTACCGAACGTGGATCTGGCGACCACCAAAGTATGGGTTGACCTTCGCTGTACCAAGGAAAGATCCCTGTTCGGTATGCATCGAGCAAGCGCTCAGTGTCAAGATCCCCCCCTATCGCTAGTAGGCCATCAGGCTCAGCCAATGCTTTTGCCACATCTGGGAAATCATCGGCGAGCAATTGATCTGATATCCAATATAGCTTGTTGCGCATGACTTAAGAGGCCTCGGTCCTGATCACCGCTGGGCCGGTAGTCTGGTATGTGGCAATCGGCCAATGATTGGGCTTGTCTCGCTCAGCCTCTATAACACAGTGGCCTGATCTCTATGTTGAGCATCACGGTGACATCCGTTTATAAGGGGCGTGTTGAGTCAATAAACCGATATATCGGTCGACAACCTGGCGTTCACGTATAAGAAAATCGTGGACCGCTTTGTGGAAGCTGGCATCTTTTATCCAATGGGCTGACCAGGTTCGCTTCGGTGAAAACCCCCGGCTAATCTTGTGCTCTCCCTGGGCGCCGGACTCGAAGCGTTGCAGTTGATTGGCTATGCAATAATCAATGGCTTGATAGTAGCACATCTCAAAATGCAGATTCGCGAATTGCTCGCTGCAACCCCAATAACGCCCAAACAGCGTATCTCCTCCACGCAGGAATAGGGCCCCTGCCACCTATCGGGAACGATGACGCGCTAACAGCAGTAATGTCTGATCCCCCAGGGTGTTTCCTATCGACTTGAAAAAGTCGAGAGTCAATCGCGGTTTACTCCACTTGCGCAGAAATGTTGAGCAATAGAAATCATAAAATGATTCCCAGTGTGCTTTATTAGTGTTGCTGTCATTTAAAAGTTCGATGGCAATACCGGCCTCTTGTATCGCTCGGCGCTCCCGTTTGATCTGTTTGCGTTTTTTAGACGTTAGACAGTCTAGAAAATCCTGGAAGTCCCAATAAAAGTGGTTTGACCAGTGATATTGATAGCCTAGACGGCGCATCAATCCGTGTTGTTCCAGCCGGTCGGTGTCTTCTGTAGTGGTAAAGTGAAAATGAAGAGACGAGACGTCAAGCTGGCGAGCCAGCGAAGGGGCTCCATCAATGAGCGCATCCATGGGTTGCGCTTGCCGATCATCGTATCGACACACCAACAGCCGTGGTCCCGTAACCGGCGTGAATGGTATAGAGGCCACCAGTTTGGGGTAATATGCACCACCCGCACGCTTATACGCCTCGGCCCATGCCCAATCGAATACGAATTCACCATAGGAATTCCACTTTAAATACAACGGCATGGCCCCATCCAGCCGGCCTTCTTTCTCCGTAACCAGATAATAGGGCTGCCAGCCGTTTTCTTCGAGGCAGTGATGCTGCTCCAGTGCAATGAGGAACTCATGCTTTAGAAAAGGGTTGGATCCGTCAGTTAGCCGATTCCAGTTGGCGGCGGGGACATCCTGCAGGCTTTGAATGCAGCGAATTTGCATCGTAAAAGAGGTGTGCAAGTGCCGGTGTACGAATGATCCTGTGGTAGCTTATTTTGCTGGGATGTCCCTTTTAAATCCATTATCGGGCATTGCCGCTGCGCGGCATATTGATTTTCTGGGAAGTCTGTAACTGGATGGGGCGAGTGTGCTCGGTGTATCGGGCACTGGGAGGAGGTTGCGCACTACGCCCGGTTAACTCTGATCGTAGTCTCTCAGCTAGGGCGCGTGTGGAGTCGGGCCAACGTTGCTTTTGTACCAGTCGCTCGCCTCTGTCCAGACATTGTCATGCAAGGCGCTAGGGCGAGCTGGGTCGCTGACAGGTTGATCACTGGTCGCTGGGTACTACCTCGATCTCGATTCCTAGGGTACTTACCAGTGCGTATTTGGAGCCATTCAAGGAAAACTCGGTCTGTCCATATCCGCCATTTTCCAGATTAAATCGATAGACGATCGATCGACCATTCATTAAGTAGTACAAGGGCCTTGATATAACCCGGTTATTTTCAACGTAACCGAGGACATGTTCGGCACTTTTTTTATCGAGGACGCACAGTCCATCATCGATCGAGAGGTTTATCGGTTTGTGTTTGTCGACTTGAATCGTTGGACAGCTGTTCTGCGCGAGCACACTGAATCCGCCATTGAGGGTAAAGCGTGAGCGAATAACACCGTTCTTGTCCTCGTAGATCTCAAGGCTATAGCCTGCAGCGTTATTGGTATACGCAACCTTGGTTTTTTCGTTGGTGTTGGCATCGATATCGTTCATGACAGTCCATTGCGCAAGGGCAGATAGCGGATAGGCTACAAGTAGACATGCAAACACGCTAGACTTCATTGCGGCTGGCTACATCGGCACAATACATGCAACAAATCGCGAATCACCATTGAATGTTATCATAAAGTAGTTCCTCTAATAGGCTAAGAAGACTAATAATCTTGGTGCGGCTTCGTATGGTGGGCCCCAATCACGGGACAAGAAACTAGGCACTAGGGTGTGAAACGAAGAGCCTTTGTGAGCTGCCTCTCAGGCATATTGGCGGGGAGCATACTGACTTTCTGGCGGCTCGCATCCTCCGCCGACGCAATGCTGGCCGTGAAGCGGATCGGTGCAGGGACAGGGTATGTGTTCGAAACGCTCTACATGGAACATTGGTTATCGCCTGGGCATCCCGAATCGCCCATGCGATTGGCCGCAATTAGAGACAAAATGGAAGACACGGGGCTGGTCAATGACGTTGTCAAAGTTCGACCGCTTGATAACGTGCATTCCCACTTATTGAGGGTACATGATGAGGCTCACATCGCATCCATTCGCGCCCGCTACGGTAAAACACATATCGTTGCAATGCATGCAGTCGCGGGAGCGTTGGCTGCTGTCACAGAGGTTTGTGAGGGTCGCCTACGTAACGCGTTCTGTGCCGTACGCCCCCCTGGCCATCATGCGGCAAATACCGGCAAGGAAGAGGGATTTTGTTTTTATAATACGGTCGCGGTCGCGGCCCGGTATGCACAGGCGGTGCATGGCATCAATAAGGTGTTGATCATAGACTGGGATTATCATCATGGAAATGCAACGGAAGCGGTTTTTTATGATGATCCGACCGTCTTGTACTTCTCCACCCACGATTATCATGCCTATCCGGGCACCGGTGATCCACGCCGCAAAGGTGCCGGCCCGGGCTACGGTTACAATATCAATGTGCACCTCGACTGCGGGGCGACAGACGCGGATATCGTCTCGGCGTTTGATCAGCGCCTCCTACCGGCGGCCGATGTATTCGAACCGGATCTGGTGCTCATCTCGGCCGGCTTCGACAGCAGAAAGGACGACTTGCTGGGTTGTTTTGATGTCACAGACGATGGCTATGTGGCAATCACACAGCGGGCAATGGATATTGCTGGCAGGCATTGTCGTGGCCGTCTAGTTTCGGTTCTCGAAGGCGGTTACAATTTGGATGGCTTGGCCAGCAGTGTTGCCGCCCACGTAGAAACCTTGTTAACGTACTCGACGGACCGCTAAAAGAAGAAAAACAGTTCGACTTTCCGGGATCCGCAATCATTATTTCGGCGCGCGTATGCTAATGCCAATAAGAGAAGGGCTAATGAGATGCTGCACAGATCCGTGCGTTATGCCTGTCTGATGGCTGCGGTTTTAGCTGTCTCCTCAGTTCGAGCCGATCGCGAACAGGATTTTCTCCTTTTGGATGCGGCGAAGGAGGGGAGTACGGATACAGTCAAAGCACTCTTGGACGAAGGTGCTAGCGTCAACGTACGGAATCGGTTCGGAAACACTCCTTTACTCTATGCCGCACGAGAAGGGCACACGGAAACGGTTGCGCTTTTGATCCAATATGGAGCGGAGGTCAACCGGCCGAACCTGAAGAATATTTCGCCTTTGGCCGAGGCCGTTTACGGAAGTCATATCGACATCGTACGGTTGTTGCTTGATGCGGGTGCTCGGGTGGATTATGTGGATAACGCAGGCAAGACCGCGATCGTCTATGCGGCGGGCGACGGGGATCTTGAAATTGTCAAGCTGCTGCTTGAGAAGGATGTTAATGTGAACGCGCGCTACGGCAATGACCTCACCATCCTGATGTGGGCGGCAGGCTATGGGCACCCTGAAACCGTGAGTTATTTGCTGGAGGCCGGCGCTGATCCGAACCTTCAGGATAACCGGGGCATGACCGCCATGATAATGGCAGCAGACGGGGGATACACCGAGACTGTTCAGGCACTCTTGGCCGCCGGCGCCAAGACATCCATAAAGGACAGGGACGGTAAAACGGCTTTAGACCATGCGAAAGAGGCCGGATACTCTGGAGCCGTTCACTTGTTCGAGAACGCTGGCACGCCGTCAAAGGCTGAACTGCCACCATGACTCGTATCCAGTCATACTGGCGTATTGACTATAGGCCGCCGAGATAGTTGGCAAGATAGTCGATGTCCTCGTCCGATAGGACGTTCATCAAGGAAGATTTGTCGGGCGCATTAGCCCGTGCCCTCGTCTTAAGATCCAACATGGTTTGCTTCAGGTATTCGCTCTGCTGACCAGCGAGTCGTGGAACACCGCTGGCTCCTTCGTAGCCGCCGAGATGGCATTGCACGCATTCACCGGACATCGCGCTGAGCTCCGCTTTTTCTGCCTTAGCAGGGTCGGATACAAACCCGGTGCTCGGCCAGGACTGCTCAGAGAAGAACTTGGCTAACGCTTGCATTTCCTCGTTGGTCAGGTTGGCGGCCATAGGGCTCATCTCGGGGTTTTGGCGTCGCTCTGCATTGAAGTCCTTAAGCTGACTGTAGAGATAGTAGAAGTGTTGTCCAGCGAGGATTGGGTATTTGCCCTCTGGCGGCAACGCGCCGTCCTCACCATGACAGGTGAAGCAGATCTGAAGTTTGTCCCTGATACTCGCATACTCATCCGCCAATAGCGGTCCACCAGCTAGCGTACAGGCAACAAGGCAAAGACCTCCCAAAAATTTCATCGACATTTTATCTCCCTTAACGAAGATCACGGTTGCAGAGACTCGGACCTACGGTCTCTAGCAAGAGTTCACTCTATCAGATACGGCACCGCACAAAAAACGGCCGCCCGATGGGGCGGCCGTTAAAGTGATAGCGTCTTGGGCTTATTATTCGACCAGCGAAAACGCGACGACGCTGTTACCGCGCTTGAAGTTCAACTGCACATTGCCACCGGCGGCAACAGCAATGTATTGCTTGCCGTTCACTGTGTAGGAGACGGCGGGCGCATTGACACCGGCACCCGCCTGGTATTGCCACAGCTTCGTACCATTCTCGGCATTATAGGCTCTGAACCATCCGTTGCCTTCGCCGGCGAACACCAAGCCACCGGCCGTTGCCAGAGCTCCACCCATCATGGGCTGTTCGGTCTTGACCTGCCAAGCGATCTTGCCGCTGTTGTAGTTAACCGCAGTGATGTTGCCCCACTGCGCTTCAGTTGGGATGACCTTAAACGCGCCGCCCAGCCAGAGCTTGCCACCGGGGTAGGGCGTGCTCTCCACATGATAGGTCATCGGCTGGTGCAAATTGACGGCGTAGGCCAAGCCGAGGTCAGGATTGACCGCCATGGGTGACCACTCTACGCCGCCGTTTGCACCGGGTAGCATCCGCTTGCCTTCTTTAGTCGGCAGCACCCACATGTTCTCCTGCGGCACCATGGCCTCGGAGAAACGGATCAGGCTGCAATTGCGACGGTCATGCACATAGATATGGCCGGTCTTGCCACCGTGTAGGGCACCCGGCACCGTTTTGCCGTTCTTGTCCTTAACATCGGTCAGGATGACCGGGCTGACTGCGTCCAGGTCCCACACGTCGTGGGCGATGTACTGGAAGTGGCACTTGTACTTGCCGGTGTCTAGGTCGACCGCCACCAAGGAATTGGTGTACAGATTATCGCCGGGCCGTATGGAGCCGTCCAGGTCCGGTGAGGGATTACCCACCACGAAGTAGACCGTATTCAGCTCACGATCAATCGCAGGATTCTGCCAGACACCGCCGCCAAGTCGCTTCCAGAAGTCGCCAGCGTTCTTCAGGTCAGCCTTTTCCTTGGCGATGTCGCGGAGCATGTTGCGACCCGTGGCATCATGGGTTGCCCACACGCCCTCATGCCCCTTTTCGGGAATCGTATGGAAGGTCCAGACGAGCTTACCGTCGGCGGCGTTATAGGCCTTCACGAATCCGCGGACACCATATTCGCCACCATTTGTGCCAATCAGCACCCTGTTGTTAATGACGGTGGGCGCCATGGTCTCGCTGTAGCCGAGTTCCGGCTCGGCGATCTGCGTCTCCCACATCAACTTGCCGGTATCCGCATCGAGCGCCACCAGTTTGGCATCCAGGGTGCCCATGTAGAGCATCTTCCCCAAGATCGCGACGCCACGATTGTTAGGGCCACAGCAGTAAGTCGTCACCGGCCCCATCTTGTGCTTGTAGTGCCAGATCTCTTCACCCGTCGCCGCATCAATCGCATAGACGTGATTGAACGAGGTGGTCAAAAACATCCGGCCATTCACGACGATTGGTGAGGTCTCCATGGATTCAATGACTTCGGTCTGGAAGGTGAAGGCGGGACGCAGCCGGTTCACGTTGCTTGTGTTGATCTGGTTCGCCGGGGCGTAACGCTTCTGCCAGTAGGCTCCGTTGGTGTGGAGCCAGTTATTGGCATCCTCCCATGATCCGGTCAACATGTCCTGAGTGACGGCGTCCATGTCGGCTAGGGCCGGCCCGACGGATGCCAGAGAAACCAATAAGGCGCCGGCCAAGGCGCTCAAACCACTCCTTATAGCATGAAATTTTAGAGGAAAAGCGCTCATATTGAACCTCCTAGTGATTCTTCTTAAAGTAGATTTGAAATGAAGGCGATGCCGCAGCGCCCCCTGGGTTATGGGTATCGCACATTTCGTAGTGAGTGTCAATGAACAGGATCCGCTGAGACCGACAACCATTCTGGATGATCTTTGTTGCAGACATAGTGAGGGTCGGTTGGCCCGAAGAGGCCTCTGTGATAGGGCAGATCGAGGGGGCCGTGCCCCTTGATGGGAGACGGCTATTTCTTGCTCAATTCGCTATTTTTCGTGTAGATGGGGAAGGGGGCGACGATTTTACCGTCTTCGGTTACCTGGGTGATCTTACCGGCGCGTTCTTTTTCGACCTCATCAATGCGTATCACCGAGTGCATGGGGATATAGGTCCGCGTGACACCCTTGAACTCCGACTTCAAGTTCTCTTCCGAGGGATCAACCACCACGGATGCCTTGTCGCCGAAAACCAGCTGTTCGATTTCGACGAAGCCGAACAGGTCTCCCTGCCGCGCATATCTTGCGTAGACCTCGTAGATCTTGCCTTGGTTGTGAAAGATGACCCTGTAGATTGGCTTCTTGGGCATAGCTTGTGTAGTGTGACGGATAACCTAAGAGCTTAGCATAAAAGACCCCAGATCCTGCGTGATAGGCCGCATTTACGCAAGACACCCTGCCGCCAGTTTGGTGTTGGGCCGGGTTGTACGCCGGTCCTCCGCCCGGACCGAGCGACGCCCATAGGGTGGTAGAGTCCAGCAGGCGATTGCCGGCACGTTCGATCCAAGCTCGAAAGGAGGATATTCACTGGGGAGGAATGGGCGCGGATCGCCTTGTCATCACGCCCCTCGCAAAAGGCCATTCGTGACGCGTAGCTCTACCAGCTCGCTAGATATCAATGGTCCTCGCCGCGTCAAAATGTTCGACTATCTGATATCCCGTGTAGCCTCGAGGATTGCAGACGATCCGGACGCCATTGCATGTATAGTCCGATACGCAATGAATGTGTCCGTGGATCCATAGATCTATCGGGTAACGTCCTACCAAATCAACGAAGTCGCTGCAGTAGGAGTCTTTTATCGGAGAGTCAGGGGCACCATGCCAGCTTTGGTAGCTTGGGGCATGATGTGTTACGACGACTGTCTTACCGGAGAAGGGTTCGTTGAGTGTCTCCTCAAGCCACTGTCTGGCCTCTTCGTTGAGCCTCAGAGTGTGTTCGGCTGTCAGCGGCTTGTCATCACAACGAATGCAGTAGTAGTCATTCATGGAAAGTGCCGCGAACTCCATCATCTCAGCGTTGGCGCCGCCGAAATCCGTCCACAAGGTTGTACCGAGAAACCGCACGTTGCCGATGACAACGGAATCGTTTTCCAGGAAACTGACGTGCGTGTGCAGGGCTTCCGAGCGCAACCGCGACAACGTATATACCAGATCTCCTCCATAGTATTCGTGGTTTCCAGCAACATAGATAACAGGACAATCGGTAAATCCAAGCCATGATAGCCCGTTGGTTCCTGCACCGATGTCCCCGGCGGCAACAACCACATCGGCGTCTGTTTTTGGCAGTTCAAATGGTCCGAATTCGAGATGGATGTCGGAAACATACTGGATACGCATTCTGCTCCGCTCCTGGCTGCAGCATGCTAGTTACGTTTTGGTTCTCAGCTGGGGTTCTGTATCCTCTGCGTCGACATACTGTGACACGGTGTAATTGTTCTGGTCAAACAGTGCCAAGTGCCGTGTGCGGAAACGAATGTAACTTTCCCCTACCCTGTGCTTAAGCAATCAAACGGCCCCGTACACAGGTTGTTCGGGCATCAGTTTGCGAAATATTGGGAAAGAAACTGATCTAGGCCCGCGACATAATCTTTTCCACTGATCAGAAACCCCTCGTTGTGGCTTCCGTGGAGTTTAAGCAAAAACTTGGGTTCATGGGCAGCTGCCAATAGGCGTTCTGCGTGCTGATAAGGCACGATCTCGTCACCTGTGCTATGGATGATCAACAGCGGACAAGACACCTGAGGGATCCGCGAAAGCGTTGGATACCGTACTCGCGTCAAAAGGGGCGCAGGCAGATAGGGGTAGTAGCGCCTTGCCAAATCAGCGATGGACGTAAATGCAGATTCGAGGATCAAAGCTCCAGGTCGATGTTCCGTCGCTAGCCACGTTGCGATGGCAGCGCCTAGTGATTCGCCAAAGACAATGATGTGCTGTTGCGGGATAGCTCGCTCCTGCGTCAAGTAGCGCCAGGCTGCTTCTGCGTCCCGGTAGGTCCCTTTCTCCGAAGGCGAGCCCTCGCTCAACCCGTAACCTCGGTAATCAAAGATAAAGGTTGCAAGCTTGAGATGGTTGAAAATCGCAAGATGCTCGATGCGATGGGAGATATTTCCTGCATTACCGTGGAAGAAAAGTACTACGGCGCGGGGTTCTTTTGCTCGGACATACCAACCATCTAAACGCACGTCATCACTCGTTCTAAACTCTACAGGCTCAAACTCCAAACCTGCCTGTTCGGGTGTAGCGGTGAGCTGGCGATGCGGAAAATAGATAAAGTAAGGTTGAAAGAAGTAAAGGATGAGCGCTAGGAATACCCACGCACCAATGACTGCAAAGACCAGCGAGATCACCATCCGCCTTATCAATAATGTGAATTGGAGACCCTGTTTCACCGCGTCACGAGGGAAGAGGGGGTAGGCTTACGTCCCCGTTAATCAACCACCAACACGATCTTGCCTAACGTTGAGCCCGCCTCTAGTTGTTTATGCGCCTTCGCAGCTTCCGCCAAGGGCAGAGTCTGTTCAACGTGGACATGTAATTTACCGCTATCAAACAATCGTGCGCACTGTTCGAGGATCCACGCTTGGCGTTTTTGCGCTTCAATGAGCCCTTGCAGCACGGGCGTTAGCATCAACTCAAAGCTGATCCGGAGATTTCGTTGCCGCGCCACGCGCCAATCCACGTCGGACGCGGGTTGTAGCAGTGTCACCAGGTCGCCGTAATGCTTGACCGCGGGAAATGTCGCATGAAAGGTCGGACCGCCCACGTTATCCATGGCCAGATCAACACCCTGATCGTCGGTCCATTCCTGCACCGCCTCAAGGAAGTTTCTTTGTTTGTATAAGATGGGTTCGTCTGCTTGCAGTTGCTTGACGAACTGCGCCTTTCTGCTCGAGCCCACTGTCGTGCAGACCTTGGCACCAGCGAGCTTGGCAAGCTGGATCGCAACATGGCCTACCCCACCTGCCCCTGCATGGATCAAGACCCTGTGGCCATTCTGCAGGCAACCACGATCGTGCAGTGATTCCCAGGCAGTAATCAGTACGAGCGGCGCCGCGGCGGCATGCACCATGTCCAATGTGGTCGGCTTGAGTGCGGCAAAGCGTTCGTCAATGACCGTGTACTCTGCATAGTTACCTCTGGGCCCTCCCATCCCTCCAACACAGAAATAGATTTCATCCCCTAACTTGAATCGGGTCACTTCCGTACCAACCGCCTCGATAACTCCCGCACCATCGCACCCCAGAATGGTCGGTTGATGATCGGGATAGAAAGTACCGTTGCGACGGAGTTTCGTATCGACGGGATTTACGCCGGCCGCCTTGAGATGCACCAACAGATCGCTGGGCTTTTGTATTTCCGGCATTGCCAGGTCGTGCAAGGCGAGGACCTCAGGGCCGCCGGTGGATTGCATCACAATCGCTTTCATGACGCCTTTGGACGATGATCGACTGTTCAGCGCGATTCGTCCTTGCGTGCTACCAGCGCCTCCAGGTAGCGATCCGCATCCAGTGCAGCCATGCAGCCGCTTCCTGCAGAGGTGACTGCCTGTCGGTATACGTGATCTGCAACATCCCCTGCGGCAAAAACCCCGGGGATACTGGTTGCAGTCGCATTTCCGTGCAGCCCAGCGGCTACGACAATGTAGCCGTTCGTCATGTCAAGCTGGCCCTCAAAGAGCTGAGTATTCGGCGTGTGACCAATGGCGATGAAAAGTCCCTTGATGGCAAGCTCCTGGCACTGTTTCGTCTGAGTGTGTTTGATTCGAACGCCGGTCACTCCCTTGCCATCCCCCAGCACTTCATCAACCACGTGATTCCATTGAATGTCGATGTTTCCATTCTTAGCCTTCTGCAGCAGCCGATTCGCGAGGATCTTTTCAGCTCTAAACTTGTCACGACGATGTACTATCGTTACGTGGGAGGCGATATTCGACAGAAAGAGCGCCTCTTCCACAGCCGTGTTGCCACCACCGACGACAGCAACATTTTCACCACGAAAAAAAAAGCCGTCACAAGTTGCGCAGGCTGACACGCCATGTCCCTTGTATTTTTCTTCGGAGGGTAAGTCCAAATATTTTGCGGACGCGCCAGTGGCAATGATCAGAGCATCGCAGCTATATTGCCCCGTATCGCCAATCACCTGGAATGGTCTTGCTCCAAGATCGGCCCTTTTGATGTGATCAAACATTACCTCCGTATCTAGCTGTTGCACATGCTTCAGCATGTGATCCATCAATTCGGGCCCTTGAAATCCGTCGAAATCTCCCGGCCAGTTCTCCACGTCCGTTGTAAGCATCATTTGTCCACCTTGTTGTATACCGGTGATCAGAACAGGAGAGAGGTTGGCCCGAGCCGCGTAAATGGCGGCTGTGTAGCCTGCGGGGCCAGAACCTAGGATCAGAAGCCGGCAGTGTTTGACTGCTGTCATTGGCACGCTTCTCGCCAGGGCAGAGGTGTCGGGATTTTGAGGACGGGTTATGGTACGGTAAAGGGGAAGGTCAGGCAAAGGAGATGATCCCGCGCCTCTGCGCTAATATGGTTTGAGAATTCAAGACCCTATAACCGCCACCACCTTAAACGGGTGGGAGCTTTGTCGGCCATTCCACGCGCAAGTCGGGCCAGCACGGCGCTATGGAGCCTGGTCCATCTCTCGATGTTGCCCAACCGCCGAGGTTCCGGGTGGCATGGGTGCTGCGGCTACGCCTGCATTTCTGCTATTTAAGTGGTAGTATTAACTTTTAGTAAACAGCCTGATAGAGGACGTTTCGACTAAAGAGGATTAATTATTTGGTCCAAGCAACTCGCAAGGATTTTAGATCGGGTGGGGTCACCAGCCAGCTCATGCACGGATCCAGGGAAGGCGCGCTCATTGTCCTTCTCGCCTTGGCTGTTTTTCTGCTCATTGCACTCGCGAGTCATCACCCGGGGGACCCAGGATGGTCACACACGGGAATGGAAACCCCAGTTGTGAATAAGGGTGGCGTAGTGGGTGCGTGGATCGCGGATGTTCTTTATTACCTTTTTGGTTATTTGGCCTATCTCGTTCCTATTATGGTCGCCTATGCGGGCTGGTTATTTGTTCAACGGAAGAGGACTGAAGGCCCATTTAGCCATTTTCAGTTTGCGACACGCGGCGTCGGGTTAGTACTGGCACTCGCCAGCAGTTGTGGATTGGCATGGTTGCATTTCAAAGGTGCCGTCGATTTGCCCCATGGCTCGGGGGGCGTCCTAGGGGAAGTCGCGGGGGAGGCCCTCGTTTATGTATTCGGCTGGCTCGGGGCTACGCTGTTTATGCTGGCTCTATTTCTCACCGGCATTACGGTGGTTACGGGTTTCTCCTGGTTATGGTTGATGGATACCACTGGCCGCTACACACTTTGGTTTCTGTCACAACTTAGCCGTGGAAAAGATCAAGTGTATGACTATCTACGTGGATTGCGGGCCCGTCGTGACCGTGAATCACTTATCAAACAAGAAAGAGAAAGGGCGCAAAGGCGATCACCCCCGAGTATCGGCCCTGCTGTAGGGAGTATTGAAACGGGGACACGCGCCGAAAAAGAGCGGCAAGTGCCATTGTTCGAGCCGCCGCAGGATACTGTCCTTCCGCCTATCAGTTTATTGGATAGCCCGACAGCATCGACGGGTGGCTATTCCAAAGAGTCGTTGGAAGCGATGTCGCGACAGGTTGAGCTAAAGCTTCATGATTTTGGTGTCGAGGTAGAAGTTGTTGCAGTACATCCAGGCCCTGTGATCACCCGCTTTGAACTCCAACCTGCGCCGGGTGTCAAGGGAAGCCAGATCAGCAGTCTTTCAAAGGATCTTGCACGGTCGCTGTCCACCATCAGTGTTCGAGTGGTCGATGTAATCCCTGGTAAATCTGTGGTCGGTTTGGAGATCCCGAACGAGCAGCGTGAGCTGGTTACCTTAAGGGAGATCCTGAATTCTTATGAGTATGAATCCAGTCAGTCAGGTCTTACCTTAGCTTTGGGTAAAGATATCGGGGGCAGCCCGGTGGTCGTCGATCTCGCCAAAATGCCTCATTTGCTAGTGGCAGGCACAACCGGGTCGGGGAAGTCGGTCGCCCTGAATGCCATGATTCTGAGCATGCTGTACAAAGCCACTGTAGCTGAAATACGCCTAATCATGATCGACCCCAAGATGCTGGAACTCTCGGTCTATGAAGGGATACCGCATTTGCTTACTCCTGTCGTGACAGATGTGAAGGAGGCCGCCAACGCCCTTCGCTGGGGTGTAGTGGAGATGGATCGCCGGTACAGGCTTATGGCGGCGCTTGGCGTGCGCAACATTGCAGGGTACAACCGAAAAATCAAGCAAGCGGCTGCACAAGGAGAGTCGATCCGTGATCCACTTTACGTACCGGAAAATGCAGAGGATGTGGTGCCGGCCTTGCAAACCCTGCCCTATGTCGTGGTTATCGTAGATGAACTTGCGGACATGATGATGACCGTGGGAAAAAAGGTGGAAGAATTAGTTGCGAGGTTGGCACAAAAGGCACGCGCATCAGGGATCCATCTGATTTTGGCGACACAACGCCCGTCCGTCGATGTCATCACCGGGCTCATCAAGGCGAATATACCTGTCCGCATCGCGTTCCAGGTTTCCGCTCGCGTCGACTCGCGGACCATACTCGATCAGATGGGTGCTGAAACCCTACTTGGGCACGGTGACATGCTCTACCTGGCGCCCGGAACAGGGGTTCCCATGCGTGTCCATGGGGCGTTTGTCGCCGATCATGAAGTCCACAAGGTGGTGAGGGAACTCAAAGCACATGGTAAACCGGAATATATGGCGGAGATCCTGCGCCCTCCGAGGCAAGGCGGTGCGGATATGACGTCAGCGTTTGCGAGCGCTGACGATGATCTGGACAACCTCTACGATGAGGCGGTTCGCATTGTTACGGAGACGCGGCGTGCGTCCATTTCAGCCGTGCAACGGCGTTTGAAGGTAGGCTACAATCGTGCCGCGCGTATGATTGAGGCCATGGAGCGAAGTGGTATTGTGGGTCCGCTGCAATCGAATGGTGCCCGCGAGGTGATTGCCCCGCCGCCTCCCGAGGATTAACCAACCCCTGAGCGACATTTCCATTGAAGACACATCGAGTCAGTGCCCATCTCGTGTTGACCGGGCTCCTGGCGGTAGTGCCAACTACTGCGTATGCCGAGGAGGGGAAAGCACGGCTGCGGGAATTTGTGGACGAGCTCGTCACCATGCAGGCGGGATTCGAACAGACACTTACGGATGAGACCGGAAAGCATATTGAAACGTCAGAGGGCAAGGTCTTTATCCAACGCCCCAATAAATTCCGCTGGGATTACCAAACCCTTTATGAGCAATCAATCGTAGCTGACGGCCAGAAGGTTTGGTTCTATGACAAAGATCTTGCGCAAGTGACAGTGAAGTCGATGAACGCTGCCTTAGGTAGTACCCCTGCCGTGTTGCTCGGAAGCAATAATGCGATTGACGAGGAGTTCACTGTAACCGATTTGGGTACGCGTGATGGTATTGCGTGGGTAGAATTGCTGCCGAAGGATCAGGAAAACCAGTTTACGACCGTCCGACTTGGATTTGATCAATCCACACTGAAGGAGATGGAGTTGTTGGATAACTTCGGTCAATCAACTTACATTCGTTTTAACAAAGCGGAGCGCAATATCACCCTAAACCCGGAGTTATTCAAGTTTGAGCCTCCACCGGGTGTTGATCTCATCGATAGTACTGGGAGCCAATAGTTACACTACCTGCATGGAGCGGATAATCCGCGAATTGCAGTTCGAATCACATCGATCGAACGAAACGATGTCGACGTCCAATCAAGCTAATAATCGCCCACTTGCTGATCGCATGCGCCCTCAACAGATCGCCGAATTTGTAGGTCAAGACCACCTGCTTGCCCCGGGGAAGCCTTTGCAGCGAGTCATCGATGCAGGGCGCCTCCATTCGATGGTTTTATGGGGCCCACCAGGCAGTGGCAAGACCACACTTGCACGCATTATGGCGAATACCTGCGACGCACAGTTCTTGGCGATCTCCGCAGTACAAAGCGGCGTGAAGGACATCCGCGCAGCGATTGAGAGCGCCATTCGCTACCGTGAGAAACATGGCAAAGACACTGTTCTCTTTGTTGACGAAGCCCATCGCTTTAACAAGGCGCAGCAGGATGCGTTTTTACCATTTGTAGAAGATGGAACGCTGATCTTTATTGGGGCATCAGTGGAAAATCCGTCGTTCGAATTGAATAATGCATTGTTATCTCGTGTTCGAATCTATGTCCTCAAATCGCTGACGCCAGAGCAGATACGCAAGATCGTTGACAGGGCACTCGCCGATCGCGAGAACGGTCTCGGTATCGCGGAGCTTAAGATAGACGATGAACTTCGTGATCGCCTGGCACAGATTGCAGATGGCGATGCCCGGTGTGCGCTGAATCTGCTGGAGGTTGCAGCGGATTTGGCCACCGAGGGTGTTATTGACGCCCAGCTAGTACAGGAGGTGGTTGCGGGCGGGAGCCTGCGTCGCTTTGACAAGCGGGGCGATGTCTTTTATGAACAAATATCCGCCCTCCATAAATCGGTGCGAGGCTCGTCGCCGGACGCAGCACTGTATTGGTTTTCTCGGATGTTGGACGGTGGCGCGGATCCCCTCTATGTTGCTCGCCGGATGGTTCGTGTTGCGTGTGAGGACATCGGGAACGCGGATCCAAGGGCGCTCCGGATCGCACTGGATGCGTGGGAAACCTATGAACGTCTTGGAAGTCCGGAAGGTGAGCTTGCGATCGCTCAGGCCATCGTTTATTTGGCATGCGCCCCGAAGAGTAGTGCGGTGTATAAGGCGTTTGCTGCCTCGATGGAGGACGCCAAACAGCAGGGCTCGCTCGATGTACCACTGGCGCTCCGCAATGCACCAACGAAATTGATGGAAGCGTTGGATTACGGCAAGAACTACCGGTATGCGCACGATGAGCCGCACGCGTACGCGGCGGCAGAAACCTATCTGCCAGAGGAATTGAAGGGCAGAAGATACTATGTCCCGACTGACAGAGGACTTGAGATCAAGATTGCCGAGAAACTCGCTAAGTTGCGTGAACTGGATGAGAGTGCACTGAAGGCGAAGTGAGTGACCGCTCGATATTTTTACCCGAGGAAAATATTTCCCTGTTCAGCAAGCCATTTAAGATGAAGACTAGCAAGCTAAAAATACACTTAATGGCGTGATCCCTTTCTTTTGCATACAGCCTAGCACCATGTTGCATCCTGGCGAGCTGCCCGATCTTTCCCGCTGGCCACTCTGGCAGAATGGCTGGTCTTTTCGTTCATAGCCCATGCTCGACCCGCACCTGCTCCGCACCCACCTGGACGATGTCGCGAGGGCAATCTCGCGGCGCGGACTCGTGTTGGATACGGCACAGTTCAACCGTTTGGAGGGGGAGCGTAAGCGGCTTCAGATTGAGACTCAGGAGTTGCAACACCAACGCAATGCCCGCTCAAAGGCTATCGGCGAGGCCAAGGTAAAGGGCCACGATATCGAATTTTTGGTTGCGGAAGTGGCCGATCTCGGCGAGCGAATGCGCGAATGCGGATCAGGGCTAGAAAAGATCCAGGCGGAATTGGATGATCTCTTGCTCGGTATTCCAAATATTCCCCATCAGACCGTGCCGGATGGTGAAACAACTAACGATAACAAAGAAATTAGGCGCTGGGGTGAGCCGCGGAGTTTTAATTTTGCGCCCAAAGATCACGTCGATCTCGGCGATGCGCTTGGAATGATGGATTTTGAATCAGCGACTCGCATCGCGAGTTCACGGTTTGTGGTACTCACCGGGCCGTTGGCACATCTTCAACGTGCCCTCATCCAGTTTATGCTGGACGTGCACACATCCGAACATGGCTACACTGAGGTTTATGTTCCGTTCATTGTGAACGAACGTAGCATGATGGGCACGGGTCAGCTGCCGAGGTTTGCGGAGGATCTGTTTGCGGTGCCCCAACAAGGGTTCTATTTGATCCCAACGGCTGAGGTGCCGGTCACCAATCTCGCACAGGATCAAATCATTCCCGCTGATGAGCTCCCTTGTAAGTACGTCTGCCACACCCCCTGTTTTCGCAGCGAGGCGGGTTCTTACGGCAAGGACACGCGCGGCATGATTCGCCAGCACCAGTTTGAAAAAGTAGAGCTTGTGCAGCTCGTGAGACCCGATACGTCCTATCAGGCCTTGGAAGAACTCACAGTAAATGCCGAGGTTATTTTGCAGAGACTCGGGCTGCACTATCGCATGGTGGCGCTTTGTGCTGGCGATTTGGGATTTGCCGCTGCGAAGACCTATGATCTCGAAGTCTGGATGGCTGGACAAGGGAGATACCGGGAGATTTCCTCATGCAGCAACTTTGAGGCATTCCAGGCGCGCCGCATGAAAGCACGCTGGCGAGATCCTAAGACTGGCAAGCCCGAGTTATTGCATACCCTTAATGGATCAGGTCTCGCGGTTGGTCGTACGCTGATTGCGATAATGGAAACTTTCCAGGACAGCGAAGGACGGATCCATGTCCCTGAAGTGCTACGCAGCTATCTTGGTGGCGTAGCCCTGATCGAATGAGTTCGGAACAGGGCTTTATCAGCTCTTATGTAGCAAGGACTCTTAGAACTGCCTCCAGGCTATTCTTCGCATCACCGAAAAGCATCCGGGTATTTTCTTTGAAAAATAACGGATTATCGATGCCCGCATAACCCGAGGCCATACTCCGTTTAAGGACAATCGTCGATTTGCCTTTCCAAACCTCAAGGACCGGCATGCCCGCAATCGGACTGTTGGGATCCTCCTGCGCAGAGGGATTTACGATGTCATTTGCGCCCACCACGATTGAAACGTCGGTGTCTGGAAAGTCCTCGTTAACCTCGTCCATTTCAAAGACGATGTCGTAGGGTACTTTGGCTTCCGCCAACAAAACATTCATGTGGCCAGGCATGCGTCCTGCAACAGGGTGTATGCCAAACCGCACGTTAGCGCCTTTATCGCGGAGCAGTTTCGTTATCTCATAAACCGCATGTTGCGCCTGTGCGACCGCCATTCCGTATCCAGGTACGATCATCACGTTTTTGGCCGCATCGAGCAGATTCGCCGCTTCTTCCGCATCGATTGCAATGACCTCCCCGGCTGCACCGGGAGCGGTGACATGTGTGCCCGTTCCCGTTCCGAAACCGCCGGCGATGACGGCAAGGAAGCTCCGGTTCATGGCCCGGCACATGATGTAGCTCAGGATCGCACCGCTACTGCCCACCAGCGCGCCTGTTACGATCAAGAGATCATTCGAAAGCATGAATCCAGTGGCTGCCGCGGCCCATCCCGAGTAGCTGTTTAACATGGAGATCACCACCGGCATATCCGCGCCACCGATGGCCATGACCATGTGAACGCCAAACGCGAGCGCAATGATCGTCATGAGGATTAAAGGAATCAGCCCTTCGCCATGTTCCGTAGCATCCAGGAAAAGCTTCCCTAACCAGATGGCAAGAATTAGGAGTGCCAGGTTTAGCCAGTGGCGGGCGGGCAGGATCAGCGGCTTGCCGCTGATCTTGGCGCTCAACTTGCCAAAGGCGATGACCGAACCGGAAAAAGTCACGGCGCCAATCAAGACGCCAAGGTATAGTTCAATTTCATGGATCGTTTTCTCGACACCGACGAAGATGGCGGCCGGGTCCATGAAGTTGGCGAAGCCGACCAGTACTGCAGCAAGTCCGACTAGGCTGTGCAATATCGCCACGAGCTCGGGCATCTGGGTCATCTGGACCTTCATGGCGAGCCTGAAACCAATTGTCCCGCCGATGAGCATGGCGATGATCAGTATCGAGTAGCTGGTCACCGCAGCGCTTAAGACGGTGGCCAGCACGGCGATCGTCATGCCGATGATGCCGTAGAGATTTCCGCGTCGCGACGTCTCCTGGTGACTTAAGCCACCCAACGCCAGGACAAAAAGGATAGTGGCGCCGATATAGGATACGGTGACTAATCCTGCTGACACGACACCTATCTCCTATTTCCTGAACATCTGCAGCATACGCTGGGTGACAGCGAATCCGCCGGTGATGTTGATACTGGTGATGAGTATTGCGATTCCTGCAAGTGCCGTAATGAGCAATACGGGTGCCGACACCTGTATGAGTGCGCCGATGACGATAATGCTACTGATGGCGTTGGTGACGCTCATCAGCGGTGTGTGTAAGGACGGTGTCACATTCCAAATCACCATGTACCCGACAAAACATGCCAACACAAAGACGGTGAAGTGAGCCATAAAGGACGGCGGTGCCACCAGGCCAAGTCCAAAGAGCGCCAACCCCCCAAGAACAATTGGCAGCAGGGCCTTAACTGGCTTTGGAAGGAAAGATTTTTTCTCAACAGCAGGTGCGGGTTGCTTTTCCGCGGCGGAGGCGGGTGCGGTGGCGGAGATCTTAAGTGCCGGCGGAGGCCAGGTCACGGTACCATTTTTAATGACGGTCGTGCCGCGAATCACCTCGTCATCCATGTTGACGTTTATCTCGCCGTTCTTCTCGGGGCACAATTCGGTGAGCAGATGACGCAGATTGGTAGCATACAGCTGGCTTGACTGAGTCGGCAGCCGGCTTGGCAGATCGGTATAGCCGATGAGGATCACCCCATGCTTGACCACGACCTTGTTAGGTTCAGTCAGAGCGCAGTTGCCGCCCTGTTCGGCCGCGAGATCGACAATGACACTCCCATCTTTCATCGATTCCACCATGCCTTCCGTGATCAACTTTGGGGCCGGTTTGCCCGGTATCAGCGCGGTCGTGACGATAATGTCCACTTCCATTGCCTGGCGAGCAAAGAGGTCCATTTCGGCCTTGATGAACTCCTTGCTCATAACTTTCGCGTAGCCGCCGACGCCGGTGCCTTCTTCTTCGAAATCGAGCTCGAGAAATTCTGCGTCCATGCTCTGAATTTGTTCTTTGACTTCGGGTCGCGTGTCGAACGCCCGCACAATCGCCCCGAGTCCTTTTGCGGTTCCAATGGCGGCAAGCCCTGCAACGCCGGCACCGATAACGAGGATCTTGGCCGGTGGGATCTTGCCGGCTGCGGTAATTTGCCCGGTGAAAAATCGCCCGAAGTGCTGGGACGCTTCGATGATGGCACGATAGCCTGCGATATTGGCCATGGAACTCAAGGCGTCGAGTTTCTGTGCGCGGGAGATGCGCGGCACGCTGTCCATCGCCAGTACGGTCGCGTGATTTGCGGCCAGACGTTCCATCAACGCCTTGTTTTGTGCGGGCCAGATAAAACTGATGAGGCATCCACCTTCTCGCAGGAGTTCGACTTCATCGACGCAGAGTTCGGGGTGGGTTTCCGGGGGTCTAACCTTGAGAACGATATCGGATGAAGCCCATAAGATTTTCGGCTCCTCAATGATTTCAACCCCGGCCTCGCGATAAGCGGCATCGGAGAAGTTTGCAGCGTCGCCAGCGCCAGACTCGATAACCACCGTAAATCCGAGTTTTTGAATTGCTTCGGCGGCCTCGGGTGTTGTTGCGACCCGTCTTTCTCCCGGATGTATTTCTTTGGGCACCCCAATTCGCATTGCTTCTCTCGCCCTTTACCCGAATCTAAGGTCTCGCAATTATCGCGTAAGCCAGTACACGGTCAAAAAAATGTGCTGATGCTAGCATGATAGGTCCGATTCTTCTACGCGTCTGACTTTCCGAAAATCCTGTGGCTGGACCTAGCCGGCCTAATTAGGGGCACAAAAAACCCCGGCAATGCCGGGGTTTGATGGCCTTTAAACCGTTATGGCCTCGCCCTTAGTCATCTCCGGAAAACGCGCCCAGTAGGTGCAAGAGGCTGGTGAACAGGTTGTATATGGCAACATAGAGCGTGATCGTTGCCATGACGTAATTGGTTTCGCCGCCATGGATGATGGCGCTCGTCTGATAAAGGATCAATCCTGCCATCAGCACGACAAACATTGAGGACACCGCAAGGGCCAGCCCCGGCAGGCTGAAGAAGACGGCTCCCAATCCCGCCAGAAAAGCGACCAGGACCCCGACCATGAGAAAGCCACCCATAAAGCTAAAATCCTTACGTGTGGTAAGCGCATAAGCGGAAAGGCTGAGTACGATTACGCCGGTACCACCCAAGGCCATTATCACCAGTTGCGAGCCATTGGAGAAATAGGTGATGTAGGCGCTGATCATGGGGCCGAGTGTGAGACCCATGAAACCGGTCAGCGCAAAGATAAACACCAGGCCCCAGCCGCTGTTTCGGAACTTGGTGGTAAGAAACAACAACCCAAAGTAGCCGACCAGCGTCAGCAACACACCCGGGTACGGCAAGCTGAAGGCCATGGATAGGCTGGCGGTAACGGCGCTGAAGAGCAGCGTCATTGACAACAAGAGATAGGTGTTGCGGATCACCTTGTTGGTGGCAAGGACGGATTCCGCGGGTCGGACGAGCGCGTATTGCGTTGGATTCATTTCCAAAGAAACCTCCGTATATGAAAAAATGGCGTTATTACGCCCCTCGGATTAAGAGAGCAAATTGGTTGCTTCAATGATACGATTGCCCCGCAAAATTGCAATTGCTCACGGGGTTTTTGCTTAGGTTGCGAGCCTTAATGCTTTGTTAAGAGCCGCCAATGAGCAGGCGCATGCTTGAAGCCTTGCCTCGCCGCGCATTGTGCTACGGCCGGGATCCTGGAGAGGTGGCTGAGTGGTCGAAAGCGGCGGTCTTGAAAACCGTTGT
>JAKEHO010000066.1 GCA_022614965.1 Gammaproteobacteria bacterium | reverse complement strand
TTCGGCTGCGATGCTCCGCTCCGTCAACCAGGTCTCAAAACTAGGGACAGAGCGATATTTTATTCGCAAAATGGAACCGTTCAAGTTCTGCCGTTTGCCTATACTGAAAAATGCCGTCCGATTCACTCGTTGGAGGAAAAAACCATGAAACGCTCACGATGGGTCAGATCTTTGAGCGTTTTTGGAATGCTCTTCGTGCTGCTTGTACCCTGCGCCGCGGTTCCTGCCGAGATGATCGGGGCGACATCGCCAGAAAATCGCATCACCATCCTTTACGATGCCTTCGGGAAGACCTCAATCATGCAAAAGGACTGGGGATACTCTGCACTGATCGAGTACGACGGAAAGCGGATCTTGTTCGACACCGGCAATAATGACGAGATCTTTGCGCACAACATCAAGATCGCGGCGGTGGATTTGACGACGCTCGACTTCGTCGTCATATCCCACCGTCATGGGGATCACGTCGGCGGCTTGGCGCATTTGTTAAAGGTCAACCCCACGGTCAAGATCTACGCGCCGAGCGAAAACTTCGGCGTGTTCGGCTCATCGCTGCCCGGCACCTTCTACCGGCGGGATGAATCCCTTCCACCAGAGGCCCGTTATTACGATGGCGCTCCACCTGCGGTCATGCACTTCGGTACCGCGTGGCCCACCGCCAACTTCGAGCTCGTGGAGGAGACCACGGAGATCACACCCGGCATTCATCTGATCGCCCTGATGGCCGACAAGCCCGGTACGCTGGAGCTCCGTGAGCTTTCGCTGGCCATCGACACTCCCGAGGGCATCGTGCTTGTGGTCGGCTGCTCGCATCCCGGCATCGAAAAAATCATCGAGGCCGCGAGCGCCATCAACAATCACATCCATGCCATCGTCGGCGGCTTGCATTTGCTGGTCACTCCGGATCCCGAGATCAAGCGCATCGCAACTGCCCTGCACGATACCTGGCGTGTGGACTCTGTCGCACCCGGCCACTGCACCGGCGAACCCACGTTCGCAGCCTTGCAAAAGGCCTTCGGCGACCGCTACGTCTATGCCGGACTCGGCACAGTGATCGCATTAGGTTCGAACGTCCGATCCATGGCGTCCGGAGAGCAGGGATATATACGAGCGCTCGATGCGACCGACATCAGGACTTATCGGGCCTTCGCTCGCCTGGCTGACAACGACTGACTATTAGAATGAGGGCCGCCTTCGCTGGAGCAACACATCGCAAACGGTGACACGCCTCGTCCGATCGCCGGAATAGCGTCCGTGGTGGGTTATTCTCGTCTAAAGTAGAGAAAGGGAGGGCCACGCGGCCCTCCGCGCTTTACGCCTGCAAGGTGCTACGGAGCATCCAGGTGTTTTTCTCGTGGGCCTGCGTGCGGCGCACGAGGAGATCCACCGTCGCGTCGTCGCTGATCTCCTCGGCAACCCTAATAACCTCGCGCAATGTCCGGACGATCGTCTCGTTGCCCTCGGCAAGGACATGCACCATGTCCTCCGCGCTTGGCGCCCCCGCGATCTGGCGGATCGAGCTCAGGCGCGTGAACTCCGCGTAGGTGCCGGGAGCCGGATGTCCGACGGCGCGGATACGCTCGGCTATCTCGTCTACCGCAGCGGCCATCTCCGTGTATTGCTGCTCGAACATCTGGTGCAGCGCGAAGAAGTGTGGCCCTGTCACGTTCCAGTGGAAGTTGTGCGTTTGAAGATAGAGCGTATAGGTGTCTGCCAGCACGCGGCTCAAGCCCTCGGCGACCGCCGCACGGTCCGAGGCCTTCGAAACACCGCGTGGGCGGTGCTCGGTCTTCGTCGCAGTTGCGGTTTTTATCATTAGGTCCTCCTTCAGTTTCTCTTGCGAATTGCCCTTACGACCCTGAATATAAAGGTATACCGATCGCTGTTCCAATCGATTATTTATATATGTGCGATAGACCGCCTCTATTCAATTAGACCTTAAGCAACGGGGACCGATCTAACTCCTATGTTTCGTGCACGATCTCGCCCTCGCGGTTAGACAAGTTCAACCACGTCACGAGATGCTCGGGCAGGTCAGCATAGTGATGTACGATGCGCTCCATCCGTCGTGCCGTACCGAGCAGGCACAAACGCACGACTGTCGAACCTAACACTGCCGCGGTTGCCCGGATGTCTCCAACCCTTGACAGGCGCATACTCTATGCCAGCGCCTTCCTGCGCGCGTTCGCAACCGGGTTAATGGGTGTGCTGCTCGGCCTCTATCTGGCCGAGCTCGGGTTCTCCGCCGGCCGGATCGGGCTGGTTATCGGATCCGGTCTTTCTGGCGCGGCGCTCTCAGCGCTGATCGTAACCTTCCTCGGCGATCGCCTGGGTCGACGCCGTTCGCTTGTAACGCTTGCGGCGCTCGCCGCCGGCGGTGGGTTCGGGCTGGCCGCCAGCACACACCTTATTCTGATCTGCACTGTGGCCTTTACCGGGATGGTCAACGGTATGGGCCGCGACCGCGGAGCCGCACTCGTTCTCGAGCAGGCGATCCTGCCCCAGACGAGTACTCCCGCGTCACGCACGCGCGCCTACGCCTGGTACAACGTGACGCAAGATGCCGGACATGCGCTCGGCGGTCTTCTCGCCGCGCTGCCCGCGCTGCTTGAATCGGCAACCGGCGCTAGCGAGCTCAACGCCTTCCGGCTAACCATTGGACTGTATGCGGCATTGCAGATCGCTACGGCCGGACTTTACCTCGGACTATCATCCGCCGTCGAATCCCGGGCCGGCACAGCGGATCGTCATGCCGCGATAGCGCCGGCACCGAGGCTCTCCCCTGCAAGTAGACAGATCGTGGTCCGAATCTCCTCACTCTTTGCCATCGACAGCCTAGCTGGCGGCTTTCTCGGTACGGCGCTGCTTTCGTATTTCTTTTTCGAGCATTTCGGGGCAAGTGCGACCGCTATCGCGATCTTATTTTTCCTCGCCCGTGTTGCCAACACCGTGTCGCACCTCGGCGCCGCATGGCTCGCTAGGCACATCGGCCTGGTGAACACCATGGTGTTCACCCACATACCATCGAGTCTCGCACTCGTGGCTGTGGCATTTGCGCCGTCATTCTGGATTGCGGCCGTGTTATTCCTGCTGCGCGAAGCGCTTGTAGAGATGGACGTCCCCACGCGCCAGTCGTACGTGATGGCGGTGGTGCGGCCGGAAGAGCGGACTTTCGTGTCCGGTGTCACCAACCTCGTCCGCATGGGTGGCTGGGCCGTGGCGCCGTTTGCCGCCGGTTTTCTCATGCAGGGCGTCGCGCTCGTTACCCCAATTCTCCTTGGCGCCGGCATGAAGATCAGCTACGACTTGCTGCTCTGGAAATCGTTCCGAGATCTCAAACCGCGTGAAGAGGAGGCGGTAACCAACTGAACGCAGCTGCCCACAACATCAAAGGAACATATAGATAGCCAGTAGACCATTCGCATGGTCCTATTAGCCTCTATCCAGACAAGATCACAACTTCATGGCCGATCGACGAGCCGTATCTCCGACAAGCGCTTTTTGCGTAAGAAATGGAACGGATCATTTCGAATGAGGTTTCTAACTGGAAAGAAGACGATTTTTTGAGAACAACCTTCAAGGCTTCCCGCACCCGGGAGCGGTTAAGACAAACGACGAACGCCGCGCCGGGGTAGGGCAGCATGCCGATCAATGGGACACGCGCCGGTTTGTGCTGCTGACCCCGGTCTGGGCGAGTGGATGCGATTGATCGATTGAGATAGACTGCGGGGCGATTCCGGGAAATACAGTCACTGGCAGAGGACGATCGTGGGTCCCTATCTCCACACAGGGTGAGCCGTGCCTCACGTGACTCGCCCCCGCTCTGCTAGCGTGGCCGCAGTCCTGCGGCTGCTGCTGGCTTTGCTGCTCGCGACGTTTGCATTGAGCGCGCCGGCGCATACCGCCCCTGAACCGGGAAGCGACGATCCAAGCGGACAGTGGTTAAGCGAGTACGTGTCGCCCAACCACGATCAAGATGAGTTGGGACCCCCGGGGTCACCCGGTCATCCACTCAGCCACGACTGCCCTCCGTGCCGGGTCCTTCAGCATCTCATCAGCTCCTCCTTCGTGCCAGAACCCGAGCTATCGACACCTGAGCGCTCGCGCGCACCTCTCAGGAATGGCCGCGCCGCAGGGCAATACTCAGGCCACATCCCTCTCCTCCCCCGATCCCGGGCACCTCCCCAGAGCACCTGAGTTCGGATCTCTCTTCGGCCTAGGCCGAAGCGAACGCCTTCACGCTGCGGTGGACAACCCCCTACGCGCCGGGGCGCTCGTCCGCTGCTTGTGGCCGTCCAATAAAAACACAACTCGGAGAGCTTCAAATTGACAAACCTATCGAACGGCCGCTGGCGCCGTACTGGCGGGCGGGTAAAAAACCCACAGGATCCTGCTAGGAGCAGGAGCCTCTTACAGCTTTTAGTTGCAATCTACGCTTTTGCAGGCCCCCTCGTGGCCGAGCCCGCATGCGCCCATGGCTTCGCCGGCAAGAGGTTCTTTCCTGCAACCGTGACCATCGAAGATCCATTCGTGGCCGATGAGCTCTCTCTGCCAACCATTTCCAGTCGCAAGATGCCAGCCAGCAATGAGGAACCTACCACGGTGGAAACCGAGATCTCGGTGGAACTTATGAAACGTATTACGCCGAACTTCGGGGTTGGCATCGAGGCGGCCACCTTGCATTTGAACCCACAAGCGGAGCCCAATCAGACGGGCTTTGGTAACGTCGGCGTCAGCGCCAAGTACCAGTTCTACAAGAACGAAGCGCAAGAAGCGATCGCCTCGGTCGGCGTCGGTTGGGACATCGGCGGGACCGGAGCCAAGCGTGTGGGCGCTGAATCGTTCAGCACCATCGTGCCCGTGCTCCTATTCGGCAAAGGGTTCGGCAATGTATCCGCCGAGTATCTCCGACCCCTCGCCTTGACCGGGCTCCTCGGCGTGGAATTTCCGACCGAATCCAGCACCACCACGATAAACGATGAGGGTGAGGCCGAGACCGAGCGCAACCCGAACGTGCTGACATGGGGATTCACACTCCAATATAGCCTCCCTTACCTCGAGTCTTTCGTTAAAGATATTGGCCTGAAAAAGCCGCTCAATGGTTTCATACCTCTGGTCGAGTTCGCTTTCAACACGCCTTTGAATCGGGGCGGCGGCGCCACGACCGGCACTATCAACCCCGGCGTGCTTTGGGTCGGCAAAAGTATTCAGTTCGGCATCGAGGCGATCATCCCAGCCAACGATCATACCGGGAACACCGTCGGTGTGATCGGGCAGCTCCATTTCTACCTGGACGATATTTTCCCAAGGACCTTGGGCAGGCCCATCTTTATTACGGAATGAATATGAAACCCATCGCACTCGCTCTCGCCGCACTGGCAATGCTGCTTGGCATGACCTCTGAGGCAGGCGCGCATGCCCTGCTAGAACACGCGAGCCCCGAGGTAGGCAGCACCGTCCACGGGTCACCGTCCGAGGTCAGACTCTGGTTCACCGAGGCGCTGGAGCCGGCCTTCTGCACCGTGCGGGTCCTAGACCGCAACGGCATGCAGGTCGACAAGGGGGACACGGAGATGGACGCCAAGGATCACACGCTCCTGCGGGTCTCGCTCCCGCCGCTCCCCGCTGGAACCTACACGGTGGTGTGGCGCGTGTTGTCGATAGACACACACGTATCCGAGGGTGATTTCACATTCGACGTGCTCCCATAGCCCGTCCGATGCCCTGCCTGGATTTGGGCTCAACGTTGGCCCGTTACTCGCGTTCGAGGACGTGATTCGCATTGGGTGACATACGGCGCTAGACGCGCGCATTCAATCTGAATCCTTAAATACCTGTTATGCTTCTATGCAGCAAACGACAAGGGGTGAGCCCTATGCTTCTATTATGTCTTGGCCTTGGATTATGGTGCGCCGTACATTTAACGCCCGCTGCAGCACCCGACGTCAGGATGCGCCTGATCGGCAACCTTGGTGAAATTACGTACAAACTTCTCTTCTCGATCCTCCTCATCTTGTCGATCGTGCTGATGGTTGACGGTTGGAGGTCAATTCAACCTGGCCTCGTCGTTGCTCCCCCCGCTGTGGCAAGACCGGTAGCAATGGTAGTTGTATTGATTGCGGTCATTCTACTTTTCGCTCCTTACGTGCAAACAAACATCAAGCGAGTGCTTCGCCATCCTCAACTTACCGGGGTTGTGCTATGGAGCATTGCACACCTCTTCGCAAACGGTGAGGTACGCAGCATCATTCTCTTTGGCGTGCTTGGGCTTTGGGCGATCGGCGAAATGATTTTGATCAATCGGCGTGAAGGGGTTTGGACTAAGCCTAACCCCGTTCCCGTGGCGAAGGACATACAAACGGCCGTAGCGGGCACGGCGGCATACAGCATACTTTTATTTGCCCACCCCTATCTTTCAGGAGTCGCTCTAATCTCTGCGCCATAAGAGCCGTATGCAGCGGGCTTCCGCGCCCGCACGACGGGTTCATTTTCTTTGCGCGCCCAAAGAAAACGAACCAAAAGATAAGGGCGCCCCGACGACTTGGCCCTTTGCTCGTTTCCTCGCTTTGCAGTCCCGCTTCGCTCGAAACCCAGTGCTGACCCTCCCTGGTAAGCCCCTTCGGCGGGGCGGCGTTCGACTGGAGCCCCACCTTTTTCCGCCTCACCTCTGTGCTTCTCGGCTGCCTCGGGCTCGCCCAATGGGCAGTCCATTACCCGACGTGCTCGTGCCGGTACCGCTACCGGCACCCTTCGGCTAATCCTCCTTCGGCTGCGATGCAGGGCTGCGGGAAACATGCGGAAATTTCCAAGAAATTGCTTCAGACACACTCCCTCGCCAGAACCGCCAAGTATTGCAGCCCCACTATGAGACCAAATGGCTGGAGGAGCATTCCGATGTCGTACTTGACAGGCTCAGCATAATCTACAATAATCGCTTATACTTCAATAAGTAATCACTCATAGTTCAATAAGATTATACGGGCTTCCTACGAGGCGCTGGTGATGAAGATGCGATCAAGTGGGCGGAGGAATCAGACGATCCCGGATGCGGAAGAGATGAGACACCCTTGCGGTGGCGTGCTCGTCGCGACAATCGTGGCACTCTTACTAGGTCCAGCAGCATGGGCAGCGGGTGACGACCCCGAGACGGCCGTGGAAGGGAAGAAAGAAGTTCCAATATCCCCAACCAGTTTGTTCGGATTAGGCAGGCAGGAGATCGGGCTCACGGTGGGATACGGGTTCGGCGTTCCACTTGGCGGGAGCAAAGATACGGTCTCGGAAGATGTCCAATATGCCTACGTGGCTCCCCGCTGGGGCATCGGCATCAGTAACCCCATTGGAGGGGACGCCTGGTACCGGGGTAACATTGAGCTGCTGATTGAAGGGGCATTCATTTTCAACCACGAGCCCACGAGTGGATCCGCTGCAGGGGGCACCGCGATGTTCCGGTACAACTTTCTCTCCGGAGACAAGTTCATTCCCTTTCTGGAGGTAGGGGCGGGGATTATCTCTCTGGATTTCGATCTCAGCACACAGGCGGACGGCTTGAATTTCACGACCCAGGGTGGGGCGGGCTTTCATTACTTCGTCACAGAACGAACAGCATTGACAGCGGAATGGCGGCTCCACCATATCTCTAATGCCGGCATCAACTCACCCAACATCGGCATCAATAGCAGTCTGTTCCTCCTCGGGGTGTCGGTCTTTTTGAACTGATGGCTGCGTCATGAGACGCGGGGTTCCGCCCCCGCCCGACGGGTTCATTTGAAGCGGGTTCCCACTCCCTCAGTCGGGCTCGCCCGACGGGCCATCCATTGCCCGACGTGCTCGTGCCGGTGTCCCTACCGGCACCCTTCGGGCCAACCCTCCTTCGGCTGCGATGCAGGGCTGCGCCGAACGGGTGCATGTCCAACACACCGCCGCCACATCCTGAATGAGCACACCAGGCAAACTGCTCAGCTTCACTACCGTCGCCTTGAACTCTTCGCCGTAGCGGTTGGTCTTCCTCGGTCCTGCTCCTGCCAACTCACACCTCCAAGCTTGTTAGCTTAAGGTGTCAACTATTTCGGGGGAAGATTGGCGTCCGTGTTGGGCGAATTGTTAGGCGACTCCATGAAGCTCTGCACGTGCCGCCGACAAGACCCGACCTGCCGACCGCAAGAAGAAAACGACTAGGATTGAAGCGACTAATAGGTCGGGCCAACCCGATCCGGTCGCCCAAACTCCGCCGGCGGCGATGAAGACGGAAAGGTTTGAAGCGATGTCGTTGCGAGAGCATTCCCACACGGAACTCATGTTGACGTCTTCGGCTCGGTGTCGCCAGAGGAGACCCAAGCAAGCACCGTTCGCCACGAGGCCAAGCAGACTGAACATACCCATTAGCTCGAACACCGGGACAGTAGGATTCACAAGTTTGTATCCAATCAGGCCGACTACGACGAAAGCCGCGAGGAGAATCAGCAGGCCTTTGAAGAAGGCCACGCGCGCTTTCATCCGGGCGCCGAGACTGACTGCGTAGAGACTGAGCGCATACGTTAACGCGTCGCCGAGATTGTCGAGACTATCCGACAGGAGCGCGGCGGAGCCTGCGTAAAGTCCGGCCGCCACAATGACGAAGAACATCACTACGTTGATCGTGAGCACGACCTTCAGAGTCCCACTCTGTCGCTGCCGGAGGGTTTCGAGCTCGGAACCGTGATTGCAGCAATCACTCATAAGCCACCTAACATTGGAGCTCAGCGGCGCGCGTAGCGCGTCCGCTGGAGCACCTTGTTGGGCAACTCATTGCGTGCACTCATGACAAGTGTCCCATCTTGCCGCTTTGGTAATCGGCCATCGCCTGGCGGATCTCCTGGGAAGTGTTCATGACGAACGGCCCGCTCCCTACGATGGGTTCATCAATCGGCTCGCCGCTGAGTAGTAGCGCCGTCGCGCCTATCGCGCTGTCGATGCAAATGCGCGTCCCGGCCCGGTCAAACAGTCCGACTTCCGCCGCCTCGACTGGCTCGGAGCCGTTCACACGCACAGCACCTTTGAGCACCACAAGCGCCGTCGTCCAGCCATCGGGCACAGCAAGGTCCGTCCGCTGGTCACTGGCGAGGCGGAGATCCCAAACGTGGAGGGGTGTGAACGTCTTGGCCGGCCCCCTTACCCCGGCGAACTCGCCTGCGATCACGCGCACCGTTCCCTGGCCATCAGGCAGGCTCACGGCGGGGATCTGGCTATTCAGGATGCCCTGGTAACGCGGCGCCGCCATCTTGTCCTTGGCGGGCAAATTGACCCAAAGCTGCACCATTTCAAACATGCCACCGCGCCGGGCGAACTCGCGGCCATGAAATTCTTCGTGAACCAGGCCGGATGCTGCGGTCATCCATTGCACGTCGCCGGGGCCGATACTCCCACCGCCGCCAGAGGAATCCCTGTGTTCCACTTCGCCCTCGTAGACTATGGTCACCGTCTCGAACCCGCGATGCGGGTGCTCGCCGACGCCGCGGCGCTCGTCGGTCGGCGAGAACTCCATGGGGCCGGCGTAATCAAGCAGCAGGAACGGACTGAGGACCGACCCGAGGTTCGGGTAGGCAAAAAGCGTCCGTACAGGGAACCCGTTGCCGACCCAGTGACGGTCCACGCTGCGCTGGATGCAGCGCAGCTTCTTGACTGAGCTCTCTTCGTTGATTGGCTTCATCGGTTATGTCCTCGTTTGCTTCATGGAACTGCGCCTCCCTCTTGTTGCCGCCTAACGTTTTGGTGAACGGCGGGCGAGCATCAACAGTTAATGTGGCACGGCGCTTACGGCCAGTCCGTTCGACCTGGAGTTAGGCAGCCCCTCATTGCCGACGCGCAATGACCGGAAACCAACGGCCAACGCGCGAGCAGTACCGCTCGTACTCCACACCGAAGATTCGACCCAAGTGTGGCTCTTCATAGAAGACGACAAATAGATGAAAGACGCTTCCGACGCAGAGCGCGTACAGCAAGAGGGGCAGTGTTTGAAAAAGCACTGTCCAGCCTACGAGGATCATCAATGCGCCCACATACATCGGGTTTCGCGTATACCGATACAGCCCCCGAACAACCAACCTCTTTGGGGCGTCAATGGGCGCCGGCGTGCCACGTCCGAAGCTCGCAAAGTCCCAAACGCACCAGAGGTAGATCATTCCGCCAACGGCGAAGAGAACCAGCGATGCCAAGAGGTATCCAAGCGAACCGATCGGCTCCCCGCGAGTTATGAGCCACGGAATATAGCCAGCGACCGTCCCGGGAACAACCAGCGTGAAGATAAGATTTTTAAGAAACAAGAGCACAAAAGCGCTGCCTTTGCAGATGTGATCCTCGTAACGCCCACCGTTGAAGCTCACAGGCGCAAATGAAGCGCAGCGAAATTTGCATCCTGTGCAGCGGCTTGTTAGCTGTCATTTCCTTCCGACCGTTCCGCTAACCGCGGGTCAGCTTCCCAATGCGCTAAGACCTTCTGTGCGAAAGCGATGGCCTCGATCTTTGCTCCGAAGAGTGAGGCGGCTTGGCCATCGAGTCGGACAAAGAGACCGCCGACCTGGAACGCGCTGGATTGGAACGCTCCTCGCTGGTACGCACCTGCTTCAGAAACGACGTCATGCACGGACGTATGTTGCTTGGCTGTGGCCTCGAAGTGTTTCGCTCCATTCGCCAAGTGTGAGCAGACCTGCAGCAGAGGGTAGTTAACTTCCTCGGCCTTTTTTCCGGCCTCGTCGTTAGGGTGAAGCCAGTCAAGCACGTGATACGCAGAGACAAAGAAGTCAAATGCGGCGTAGACATCCTCCGGGGCATCGCGGAGACGTTCGAAGTCATGTCGGATCTTTTGCAGAAGATCGATCGGACTCTTCAGCGAACCAAAGCCCTTAAACGTGCTCGTCTTCATCATATGACGCCTAACTTTAAATTCGATTTCAATTCTGCCGTATAAGCTGGCATGCTACGCCGCGTGATCTGGATGGGCAAGGTTCAAGGTTTTGATTGATGGCGCGCCTGGAAAGAATCAGGGAGGCGAAATAGATCGAGTGGTTTATAGAGAGAAAGGAGTCGAAGCACTCAGAGCAGGGGACCTTTTCACCGTCTCGGTTACCGTAGGTTAGCTCAGGGTGTTAGCAGTTTGGTAGCCGATGCCTCAAAAGGCACAGCTGTCGTTCCCCGGTGCCCCAGAGCACCGGGGACTTCAAGCCCTTTGCAGCGCTAATCCACGGCGACCCCGTGCGCTCCTCTGCAAAATTTCACCTGGGGTTGACGAGCGCCAACGCGGGGCTTGACGCCGGAAACTATACAGGCGTATTGTTATACCAATGTATAGTTATGTAAAGCGCCAATGCCCCGTCCTTCGCAAAACACCGACCAGCGCCTGATCAAGGCCGCGCGAAAGCTGCTACCGGAAACCGGATGCTCAGGCTTGAACCTGCGCCAGGTCGCCGCTAAGGCCAAAGTCAACCTCGGTATGTTTCACTACCACTTCCGGACCAAAGATGAGTTCCTGCGCCAGGTATTGCAAGAGTTTTACGAAGAGTTCTTCAAAAATTTTGAGTTGCAGGCCGAGCATCACCCAACGTCTCTGGAAAATCTGCGCGCCGCGCTGCTGACTTTCGCAACTTTCGCACGCGATAACCGGCGGCTCGTGTTTGTGCTGTTGCGCGATGCGATGCATCGCGATCAGGTGGTGCTGAAGTTTCTGCGCGCCAATCTACACCGGCACATCACAATCCTCATCCGGCTCATTCGCGAATGCCAGGCGCAAGGGGAACTCGCACCACTCGCGCCGCAGAACATGCTCGTTACATTGGTCAGTAGCATGAACATCCCGAGCATCATCAGTGAAGGCGTGCGGCGCACAGAGGCATGGCCAGGGAAGAAAACTCTGGGCTCCATTCTGGATGCACATGTTCTGAGCGATGCAGCGCTCGCCGCGCGCATCGAATTCCTGTTGCGGGAGATGAAATGAAACCGTGGTTGGTGATTGTCGTTCTGGTCTTCAGCGCATGCAGCAGCCAAGAGCAGGACTTCTATCAAGGCTATGCGGAAGGCGACTTTGTGCGCGTGGCGGCGCCATTCGCTGGCAGACTGGTCGAGCTTTCCACCCGGCGCGGAGACTACGTCAAGGCCGGTGATCCGCTCTACGTACTGGAGCAGGAAAACGAAGCGGCTGATCGGCGCGAAGCCGAAGAGCGGTTGGAGCGTGCAGAAGCGCAGCTTGCAAATCAAACGAAGGCAAAGCGCGCGCCGGAACTCGCGATGATCCAGGCCGAAATCAGGCAGGCGGAAGCGAACGTTACACTATCGGAGTTGCTCTTGCGCAGACGGGAAGTGCTGCTCGAAGCGAACGTGGTGTCAAAAGAGGAGCGTGACGAAGCACGCGCGACTTATGAGCGCGACCATGCGCGACTCGCAGAACTTCAGGCGCAACTCGCCAATGCCAAACTTCCGGTCGCGCGGCCCGACGAAATCAAGGCGGCTGATGCAGAAGTCGCCGCAGCAAAGGCAGCGCTTGCGCAGGCCGAATGGCGGCTCGCGCAGAAATCGGTGTCCGCCCCTCAGGCTGGCCTAGTGAATGATACATTGTTCGTCGAGGGCGAGTGGGTCGCGGCGGGCGCGCCCGTGGTCTCGATCCTGCCCGCTGAAAACATCCACGTACGCTTCTTTATACCAGAGCCTGCGTTGGGCGCGATCCATGTCGGCGATCAGGTGAGCGTGCAGTGCGACGGTTGCACTGCTCCGATTAGCGCAACGGTCAGTTTCATTGCTGCCGAAGCGGAGTTTACTCCGCCCGTCATCTACAGCCGCGAGTCGCGCTATAAACTTGTTTATCTCGTGCGAGCGCAACCCTCGCCACAGGATGCCGTCCTTTTACATCCAGGGCAGCCAGTCGAAGTCACTATCACGCAAAAATGAACGGGTACGCGATCAATGTTCAAGGCTTGAGCAAGAGCTTTCACGGCAAACCCGCGGTGCGCGAATTTTCTCTGCGCGTGCCGACGGGACGCATCTTCGGATTTCTCGGCCCCAACGGCAGCGGTAAGACCACTACGATTCGGATGCTGTGCGGGCTGCTTACTCCCGACTCGGGGTCTGGCACAACGCTGGGATATGACATCCGCACAGAAGCGCACGCGATCAAGCGCGAAGTCGGCTACATGACGCAGAAGTTTTCGCTGTATGAAGACCTGACGATCCGCGAAAACCTTGAGTTTATCGGCCGAATGTACGCGCTTAAAAATCTCAAACAAAGAGTCAGTGAAGCGCTGGAAGAACTGGGCTTGCAGGACCATAGCGCGCAGTTGGTAGGAACGCTTTCAGGCGGCTGGAAACAGCGGCTCGCGCTTGCGACGTGTCTTTTGCACTCGCCAAAACTGCTGCTGCTCGATGAACCCACCGCGGGCGTGGATCCCGCCGCGCGCCGCGACTTCTGGGACCACATTCACGCGCTTGCCGCGCAAGGCATCACTGTGCTCGTGTCCACTCACTACATGGATGAAGCCGAGCGCTGTCACGCGCTCGGATACATAGCGCGGGGCAAGCTTCTGGTTGAGGGATCTGTTGATCAAGTGATCAAGCAATACGGACTGACCACATTTGTGATCGGCGGTGCAGAGCCCACCGCGCTTGCGCGCGAATTGCGCGGGAAGCCGGGGGTCGAAATGGCGGTTCCCTTCGGTGCGACCTTGCACGTATCCGGCACCGATTCTCGATTGCTGGAGCAAAGCCTCGCCCCATACGCCGCGCAGCGCATCAGTCCGGGTTTGGAAGACGTGTTCATCCAGGTCATCAACCGCGCGGAGAAAGATTAGATTAATGAACGCTTTCTCCTGGCGCAGGTTTGTCGCGATGCTGACTAAGGAGTTCGTGCAAATGCGGCGCGACCGGCTGACTTTCGCGATGATGGTCGGGATCCCGATCATCCAGCTCGTGCTGTTCGGTTACGCGATCAATACCGATCCCAAGGGGCTGCCATCCGCGGTGTTAGTGGCGGACCACAGCGTTTTTTCGCGCAGCTTCTTAAGCGCAATCGAGAATACCGGTTACTTTAAGATTGTGCAGCGGGTGACCAGCGAAGAGGAAGCTAACCGCTTGCTCGAGCTCGGGGAGGTCCAGTTCGTGATAAACATTCCGCACAACTTCTCGCGTGAGCTTGTTCGCGGCGAGCGGCCGGCGGTGCTGCTCGAAGCCGATGCCACCGATCCCGTGGCGACCGGCAATGCCATTTCCGCGCTTGCGCGAATTTCCGAAACCGCGCTGATTCACGATCTCACCGGCAGTCTTGCGCAGATCAGGGGAACGCCGCCCGCATTCGAGGTCAACGTGCATCGCCGCTACAACCCGGAGGGCATCACGCAATACAATATCGTCCCCGGGCTTATGGGAGTCATACTCACCATGACGATGGTGATGATGACCGGGCTTGCGGTGACGCGCGAACAGGAGCGGGGCACGATGGAAATGCTGCTGGCCACGCCGGTCAAGCCGATCGAGGTCATGTGTGGAAAAATCCTGCCTTACATCATCGTCGGCTATGTGCAGGCGGCGATCATCCTCAGTGCCGCCAAGGTCTTATTTGCAGTGCCCATGCTGGGAAGCCTCGCCCTGCTTTCGCTCTCACTGGTCCTGTTCATGGCGGCCAATCTGGGAGTAGGGTTTACTTTTTCCACGATCGCGAGGAACCAGTTGCAGGCAGTACAGATGACTTTCTTTTTCTTTCTGCCCTCCCTCCTGCTCTCAGGATTCATGTTTCCTTTTCGCGGAATGCCGCAATGGGCGCAGGCGCTGGGAGAAATCTTCCCGCTCACGCATTTTTTACGAATCGCGCGCGGGATCCTACTCAAGGGTAATACCCTTGCGGAAATCGCCGGAAACCTCTGGCCGATTGCGCTGTTCCTGCTGGTCGCTGCGACCGTTGCACTCTTGCGTTACCGCCAGACACTGGATTGAAAGCACCATCACGGTTCCAGCGGACGGTTGAGTCAGTCCCCTATCGACAGGTCGGCGGCGATAGGGCGGCGCACAAAAAAAGCAAATCTGTCGCTAGAGCCAGCGTCGTACTTTGGCTCTGTACGATGTGTACTCGGCGCCAAACTTCCGCGCAAGGTACCGCTCTTCGCGCGCGATGACGCCCCACCAGAGAAGCACTGCTGACGCAGCTGCCAATACAATGAACCACAGGCTATTTGTCCAGATCCCAACACCTAACTGGAGCAGCACCATCGAGAGGTAAATCGGGTTACGCGAAAATCGGAACGGACCACGCATAACCAGGGCATCCGTCGGCGTGCTCGTTGGTATCGAAGCGCCGCCAGTCACCATCGTATACACCGCCCAGAAGAAAAAGCCAAACGAGACCCCAACAATGACAGCACCAATCACTACGGGCAAACCAGTTGGAAGGAACGTAAGAGGGGCAATCCACCGCAGAAGGAATCCCAAAACAAGGGCGAGCGCGAGCAGAAGTGGCGGATGGAACGCTACTCCCGCGTGATCTGGTAATTCAGTTTGCGGCTGTTCTTCCATAGCATCGCATTGTTTCTCTTCGACTGGGATAACTTCAGCCTTTTTGAAATCTCACACCATGCTGTGTCATAAACGACTTCAAGGCATCGACATGGATGCAATAGCCCACATGCAAGAAGACGCTGTCACGAACTTTCCTTTTAATGCCATCTCGCATCACATCCTGGTTTATATCGAAGTCCAGATCAAGGTGGTTGGTGGCGTATTGCATGCCCCAGATCATGCCTTCTGAATCGAAAGCGGGTGCCCCGCTCTGGCCTCGCAGCCCCGGCGTGCTGAGCTCAAAGGCGACCACCCGTGCCGTGTCGTCGGCGATGTGACGCGTGACCATTCCTTCAATGGGAAATGCCGGTGTGTCTCTCCGGCCCGTGGTTGTCCAGTGGATCGAATCCGATGCTTCATAGTAGGCGAAGTTTGTGAATTCAACAAAAGGAAAGCCAAGACGACACAGGAACTTGCCTTGCTTAAGTTCCGAACCGTTTGTGGCAAAGGTGGGAAACGAACTGCACAAAAGTTTTGTGAAATCGGTGAAATGAATGAGGGCCACATCGAGCTTGTCGTGCAACTTGATCTCAGCATTCAATGGGCCCTCGATGCAGTTGATGAAGCTGTTATAGAGTTCGAATGTAACGTCCTTCGCATAGCCGTACTTGCGCTCGAGCTCACGGAGCAGCTGTTTCTCTCTCTTGTGCCCGCGTATCGCGGCCAACTCCTCTTCGAACGCCCGGCGCGCGGAGGCAAGTTGCTCTGCCACAATCAATTGTTTCGCCACGTGATTACAAGTCAGTGCCCATCCGTCGGAATTGACAAAAAACATCGTGGCAGCGCCGGGTTGTATTGTCGTTGACCCGTAATTGCGGCTGATTGAATGGATCGCGCGCGTAAACCCCGCCGCGCCCTCAAGCGCCTTAACGAACATCTCCGCCTCCCTATCGGCCCGAAGTTGCCAAACCAGCGCCAATTGTACATTCTAGGTCCATTTTCGCGGCCTGGCTCGGCACTCGTACGTCATGTCAAACCACCCTATCCTATCGCCTTTATCCTACATCGTGTCGGAAAACAGCTGGCAATCCAGGCTCATTGTGCTATATGTTTACAAAGAGGCGGTTATAAAATGAGCAAGGGGGTAGAATCCGGACAGAATCACCGGGCCGCCACACCATAAAACGAGAATTACGGTGGGCCAAAAAAAAGCTTTCTTAGGCAAGGTGACGCTTAGTCAATCCAAGTACCCGGTGCGCTGGTAACATTTAGAAAGGTCTGCGGCCCACTCCCTAAGCTGTCGCTCAAGAGGCCATGATGATTGGCCTGTCCCCTTGCCTCTCGCGGTCTCGTGCACGATCGAACACGTGTTTGCACGAGACCGCCGCCTTATTCGTTGGACGCAGACTCTATGGCACACACAGACGACAAATCGGCGATGGATACGGGCCTCGCCTGCCTGGTTATCATCTCGCGCATTCACAGCGTGCCCGCCGATCCCGGCCAACTCCAGCACCAGTTCGGCCAGTCGGGCAAGCCCTTTGATGCCGCGGACATTCTCCGCGCCGGCAAGCGGCTCGGGTTGAAGGCCAGAGAGGTCAAGAGCGAATGGTCACGCCTTGCAAAGACCCAGCTCCCTGCCATTGCCCGCCATAAGGACGGCCACTATTTTGTCCTTGCCAAGGTCGCCGACGATAAGGTCCTCACCCTTGAACCGCTTGAACAACGCCCGCTTGCCTTAACGAGAGAAGAGTTCGAGCAGATCTGGTCGGGAAATCTCATCCTCGTCACCCGCCGTGCCGATCTACTCGAGGGGTTTAGAAAGTTCGACTTTTCCTGGTTCATCCCGGCCATCGTCAAATACCGAAGGCTCCTCGGCGAGGTTCTGCTCGCCTCGTTCTTCATCCAGGTCTTTGCGCTCGTCACGCCACTCTTCTTCCAGGTGATCATCGATAAGGTCTTGGTGCACCGAGGGTTGACGACGCTCGATGTACTGGCGATTGGACTCTTGGTCGTGTCGGTGTTTGAGGTGTTGCTCGGTGGGCTTCGTACCTATGTCTTCTCTCATACCACCAACCGCATCGACGTAGAACTCGGCACGAATCTCTTCAAGCACCTCGTTGCGCTGCCGATGAGTTATTTTGAGGCACGGCGCGTGGGTGACACAGTCGCGCGTGTCCGGGAGCTCGAGAGCATCCGCAACTTCATCACGGGATCCGCATTGACCGTGGTTATCGATCTCCTCTTCACGGTCGTCTTCCTCGCGGTGATGTATCTCTACAGCCCGACGCTGACCTACATCGTGTTGGCGGCAATCCCGTTTTATGTGGTCCTCTCGATCCTCATCACGCCTATTCTCAGGGCGCGTCTTAACGAGAAGTTCAACCGGGGCGCGGAGAATCAGGCCTTCCTCGTGGAGTCTATCACCGGCATCGAGACCCTCAAAGCCAACGCCCTGGAACCTCAAGGACAGCGCCGCTGGGAAGATCAACTCGCAAGTTATGTAAGTTCGAGCTTCCGTGCCACGAACCTGAGCAACATTGCGGGTCAGACCGCATCCTTTATCAACAAGGTCACCATCGTGCTCATCCTCTGGATCGGTGCACGGCTCGTCATCAGCGGCGAGCTGACGGTCGGACAATTAGTGGCCTTTAACATGCTGGCAGCGCGCGTGAGCGGACCCATCCTGCGGCTGGTACAGCTCTGGCAGGATTTTCAACAGGCCGGGATCTCAGTCCAGCGTTTGGGCGACATCCTGAACGTCCAACCTGAACCTTCCTATTCGGCAAGCCGGGCGACCCTGCCGGACATCAAAGGCCGGGTCACATTTGATCGTGTCACGTTCCGTTATCGTCCGGACGCCCCAGTGGTGCTGCATGACATCTCGTTTGACATCCCGCCCGGGAAGATCGTCGGTATTGTCGGGCGTTCGGGTTCCGGCAAAAGCACGCTTGCCAAACTGATCCAGCGCCTCCATGTGCCGGAAAGCGGGCGCGTGTTAATCGACGGCGTCGATCTTGCAATGGTCGAACCCACGTGGCTGCGGCGGCGCATCGGGGTCGTGCTGCAAGAGAACTTTCTATTTAACCGAAGTATCCGGGACAACATTGCCCTGAGCGACCCCGCCATGCGGATGGAACCGGTGGTCCAGGCCGCCAAGATAGCCGGCGCACACGATTTTATCCTGGAGTTGCCGGAGGGCTACGATAGCATCATCGGTGAACGTGGCTGCAATCTCTCCGGGGGTCAGCGCCAACGCCTCGCCATCGCCCGCGCGCTGGTGACCAATCCACGCATCCTCATTCTGGATGAGGCAACCAGTGCACTGGACTACGAATCCGAACGCATCATTCATGAAAACATGCGCTACATCTGCAAGGGCCGCACCGTGTTCATCATAGCGCACCGCCTAACCGCGGTGCGGCGGGCCGATCGAATCGTGGTGCTGGATCGGGGACACATCGTCGAACACGGCACGCACGTGGAGCTTATCGGACAGAACGGCCACTACGCGCGGCTCTATACCCTTCAGTCGGGCGACTCGGCAGTTGCTTAATCGGATAGATTTTGAAAGAGCAGCACGACGGATATCGGTTGCTAGGCATCACTGAGACAACATAAAGATGAGTGCTTTAAGCAAACGCGAAGCCAGAGTGAAAAGACAGGAGATGGAGTTCCTGCCGGCCGCGTTGGAAATTCAAGAGACCCCGCCTGCGCCGATCGCCCACGCAATCGTGTGGGCCATTATCCTCTTTTTCTCAATTGCGGTTGGGTGGGCGATCGTTGGGCAAGTGGACATCGTTGCCGTCGCGCACGGCAAGATCATACCGAGCGGTAGGGTCAAGGTCATTCAACCGCTTGAGACGAGCGTGGTGCGGGCTATTCTTGTGGACGATGGGCAACGTGTTGAAGAAGGTCAGGTTCTGATCGAGCTGGATACGACCATTTCAGGTGCCGACCGGGATCGTCTGATCACCGAACGCACGGCTGCCGAGCTAGACAAGGCACGCAACGAAGCACTTCTAAAAGCGATCCGCGAGCCGGGTACCGCTCAAGATGTCGCTAAATCCACCGGAGCAGCGCTGTTAAGCGATGCAGGTCAGGTGGTTTCCCCGCCGGGAACCAAGGTCACCGAGTTGCAACTGCAACTTCAACAGAACCGGCTTGAGAAGGAATACGGTGAATACCAGGGACAGCTTGCCGAGATAGACCACGAAATCAAGGAGCAAAACGCCGAGCGGGCAGCCACCCTCAACCGCATTCAACAGCTCGAGGCCACCATCCCGCTGATCACTGAACGCGCGGAGGCGCTGAAGAAACTCCTTGAGACACACTCGGTCGCGCGTGTGCAATGGCTCGAGTTGGAACAAGAGCGTATTGAACAGATGAAGGGGAAAGACGTACAGCGTGACCAATTGGCAAAGTTCGAGGCAGAGGTCGGGCAATTGAACGAGAAGCGCCACGTGTTTCAGGCCCAGTACGAGACGAAGTGGCTTGCGGAGCTCTCGGATATCGAAACCCGCATCGCCGTCTACGATCAGGAGCTGATCAAGGCTGAACAGCGCCAAACCACAAAGCGCTTGACAGCACCCATCTCAGGCATAGTTCAACAGCTCGCCGTGCATACCGTGGGTGGCGTCGTCACGCCCGCCCAGGAGCTGATGCTTATTGTGCCGGATGATGAGCACCTTGAGGCCGAGGCCTGGATCCAGAATAAGGACATCGGCTTTGTCCACGAGGGCCAGGAAGCGGAAGTCAAGATCGAGGCATTCCCGTTTACCAAGTACGGGACTATCGATGGGGAGATCGTTAACCTCACGAATGACGCCGTCCCTGACGAGAAACTGGGCCTTGTTTATGCCGCCAATGTGGGTTTGGAGAAATCAACCATCCAGGTCGAAGACAAGCTCGTGAATCTCTCTCCTGGAATGGCGGTTACGGTTGAGGTGAAGACCGGCAAACGACGATTAATTGAGTATCTGATGAGTCCGTTGCTGAGATATAAGGACGAGAGTGTGAAGGAGCGCTAGGCAAAATCTAATAATTACCCTAGGAGTCAAAATCGTGTCCGGCTTAATAATTCTTTTAATCCTCGGCACTTACGCTTTGGCCGTAATACTTGTCTCTAAGCTCGCATACAGGCTAACACATAGGAAATGGGTTAAACATTCCACTATTATCGTCGCAATAGCAATACCAGTAGCATCGGCACTACAGTTCTTTTTGCCTGGATATTTGACTCTTCGAGCACTTTGCCAGTCAAATCAAAGGTTCATTATTAATAGCACTGCTCATGTTAATGGTTTTTTATTTGGATCTATAGATGGCGCAAGCTGCGGTGAAGGCTGGGATCTATTATTAGAACATAGTTACAAATACGTTGAATGCACCACCGCGAAGTTCTCAAATAATAGGTTTCAAGCAGGGGGCGACGTTTATATATTAACCATAGAAGATGCAGGTTTCCCTGGATGCCAGAATGTTTATCGATCATTCCTAAGTTCTAAAATGAAATATGAGCGGGCGTACAAGAACAAGTTGTCCGGAAAATGCCTAAGCGTAGTACAAACTAATGACTTCAAAAGCCGCTATGTAAATATATTCGAATCAGGTTATGTTGACTCAAGCGGAAATCACAAAACAATTCGCCTAAAAGATTATTCTAAGATAAAAGGACTAATTACATTTTATGGAACGAGAACAATAGACCTTTTTACAAATGACACTTTATCAAAAAGTCGCAATTATAAATTCTATCCGGGAAGCATAGAGCACGAATTCATTCCCTCTGTCGCTTGTGGTAAAGAACGATACATTGAAATCAATCAAGTATTAATACTTAATAAATGACGTCACTATTGATGTAACATGTTGTATTGATAGAGAATCGAAATGTTACAAATCGTTGAAGATATATATCAGAATTCTTTACTCGGTAATGCAGCATATGCAGATTGGAAGAGAAAGGAAGGCGAAACAGATGCACAGTTTAGACAACGAATTATTAATGAATTAAAGGAAGTGGATCGCGGATTCACTGATTCGCAGGCAAATCAATTCTTTGATCGATATACGCTTATCGACCATAAACAAAATACCCCTGACGGTTTCTCGGGAACCCTGTTTTTTGACACTGTGTTAGAAAAAGAAATCCTTACTATTCGAGGAACAGAACCTGGTGTTGATTTCTTTGAAGATACTGTTCTTGCATTAACAGGGAAAGCCATATTTCAATTTAGAGATCTGAAAGAATTTATTGATGACCTTAAGAAAGACGGTCACCTTAAAGATCCTATTAATGTCACTGGCCACTCAGTGGGCGGTCATTTAGCCGTCTTAATGGCTCGCGATTCAGATACATCTAACTTAGTCGATCACGTCTTCACCTATAATGGCCCAGGCGTTGGGCTTGGCACTGTAGGAGGATTTTTTATAGAGGCGGTAGAACGATTTTTGAATGTTAACTTTGGAATAGCAGATGATCGAATTACCAATCTGTTCAGTACTGCTGGGTTCGAGGCGGCAGCTAACTTAGGGCTGACGGTTGGTGAGACGCTGCCTATTTTTACCGAGAATCGAGGTGGATTATTTGGCGCTATCGGCAATCATTACATCAGGTTTTTAACTGATGGCCTATCGGTCTATCGTATCCTAGACAAATTAGACCCTATCCAAACACCCCAGGACTTTTTAGACATTCATAAGACATTATCCAGTGCATCTAACACGGCGAGCAGTACGTTACAGACCTTACTACAGGATCTCGGAACCCTATTTGGAGTCACAGAAGCGAATATAAGTACGGAGAAAACGGACGAATTCTATAACGAACTACCATCCGGTGGTTTTCAAATCACGAGCCTCGCCGATACGCCTGCTGAGACGCTTAGCCTAACCGCCCAGCTCACAACTGAGTCAGGCATCGCCTTTCGCTATGCGCTGAGGGAGCTCAACTCATTTGCGGTAACAGGTGCCGATGCACAAAGCAACCTCCTTCTCTACGCACCTCACAATATTAACGGTGAATTAGATGATCTAAGCGATCGCTATCTCGAAGATCGCGCACGCTTTCTGGCGCTTAAGCTGAAACTCGGTGAAGACGATCTCACACGTGAGCTGAGTCCACGTGAGTCCGAACTGTTCGAAGACAAGGCTACGAATTTCGTGATCGATAATCGACTCGACCTACCATTTCTGCCGGACTCTAAACGTTTTATTTTTGGCGATGATAAGGACGACCAAGGTGATGAAGGAAAACTAGCTGGAGGCATAAAAGAAGATCATATCTATGGCGGCGGCGGCAATGACGAACTCATTGGTGAAGGCCGCGCTGATTACCTAGAGGGTAACGCAGGCGACGACACACTTTTCGGGGGAGGGGCTGACGGTTCCGATGACTTTGCACCGGACATGCTCGTTGGCGGCGCTGAGTTTGATACCTACCACGTCGGTGTCGGTGATATCGTCCAAGACAGTGACGGGCTGGGCACGATCACCTACCAAAAACGTAACGGCACCGAAGTCACAATATCGAATGAAACGCTAAAACTGAAGCAAGGCACGCAGACCGTTTATGAAAGTGATGACGCTAACAGGTTCACCTTTGTCTTGACACCTGAAAACGTGTTAATGGCCCAAGCGGATATCAATTTTGAAATCCGCGACTTCCAGTCAGGCCATTTCAACATCACGCTGGATAACAGCCAGCCTTCTCAAACTCTCCTTCTCGTCGAAGGTACTCCGAACGATGACTTTTTCACTCTGACGGATGCAGGCGAGGAGATCCATGGCTTTGAAGGCAACGATGTCTTATTGGGCCAGGCTATCCCGAACATCGAATTTCAATTGGCGCCTGGTGAGGGCGATGTCATCTTCGGGGAACCAGGGGATGATGTACTGGCCAGTGCCGATGGCAACGATGTATTGGATGGGGGTGACGGGAATGACCTCCTTTTGAGTGGGCTAGGCGATGATGTGCTGATTGGTGGCCCAGGTGATGATTTTCTGGATACCGTTGTCAGCCTCGTTGGTGTTGATTCCGCGCATTCAGTAACACCAGGTGAAAAGACTCCGTTTAGTGTGGGTGGCGTTGGGAGCAATCTGCTTGGTCCCTTGCTCATTACGAATCCGCAGACGGATTTCACCTTCGAAGGGTTTTTCTTCAGATCAATAAGTGCCGACCAAGTCAGCTTTGAAGATGTCTCTTCCCTTTTTGGTGGCGACGGGAATGATGTCCTGATTGGTGGCTTCGGTAGTGATTTTTTCGATGGCGGAACAGGCGATGACGTTATTCAGGGAGTCGATGGCAATGATGTGATTAGAGGCGGCGACGGAAATGATCAGCTCGAAGGCAACGGTGGCGCGGATTCCATTTTTGGTGACGCGGGGAACGACATTATTTTCGGCGCGGGATTTGATATCTCCCTTAGGCCGGACGAAGCAGATTTTATCGATGCAGGTACTGGCAACGATGTGGCAATCAGTGGCTCAGGTGACGACACCATTTTTGGCCGGGAAGGTGAAGATAAACTTTTTGGTGGCTTGGGCAACGACATCATCGATGGTGGAGTAGATAACGATGCGCTAGTTGGTGATGAAGGTGAAGATGAATTGACGGGCGGACCAGGTGATGATTTGCTTCTAGGTGGTGCCGACAACGATCTCTTAGCGGGCGATGCGGGTACTGATCAACTCCAAGGCAATGAGGGCGATGATACTTTAGACGGTGGTGAAGGTGATGACTTACTTTTTGGCCAAGCGGGGAATGATTTTCTTCTTGGTGGGGTTGGTGACGATGAACTGCAGGGGAACGAAGGAAACGACAGTCTAGACGGCCAGGATGGCAACGACACGTTTTTTGGTGGCGCGGGTAATGACATTCTGATTGGAGGAAGCGGCGATGACCTGATGTTCGGCAACGAAAACGATGATCAGCTTGACGGCGGTGAGGGCAATGATGCCCTCCAGGGCGACGACGGTAATGATAGCCTCACCGGTGGCGCAGGGAACGACAGACTGTTTGGCATCACTGGCGATGATCAACTCGATGGCGGCGAAGGCGATGACCAGCTGTTTGGCGGCAGTGGCGATGATAAGCTCGCTGGTGGTGAAGGAGCTGATCTCCTTCAGGGCGAAGACGGCAAAGACACGCTCGCCGGTGGCGCGGGCACCGATGAGCTATTTGGATTTGCTGGCGATGACCAGGTAGACGGCGGCGAGGGCGATGACCATCTCCAGGGCGATGACGGAAACGACGTCGTTGCCGGTGGTCCAGGTAATGATTTTGTAAGCGGCGGTGAAGGTGATGATAGTCTCGCCGGCGGTGCTGGTGACGATAGCTTGTTCGGCCGCGCCGGCAACGACACCCTTGATGGTGGAGATAGTAACGATCAACTCGATGGAGGTGAGGGAATGGACCTCCTTACAGGCGGCACCGGAAATGACAACCTATTCGGTGGGCCTGATGACGATCAGCTCGCTGGCAGTGAAGGAGATGACCAACTCCAGGGTGAAGACGGCAATGACACCCTGGGCGGGGGTGAAGGCACTGATACGCTCCTTGGATCCGCTGGCGATGATCAGCTTGATGGCGGTGAGGGCGATGATCGTCTTCAGGGCGATGCCGGAAATGACGTAGTTGCCGGTGGTCCAGGTAATGATTTTCTAAACGGCGGCGAAGATGATGATAGTCTCGCTGGCGGTGCCGACAACGACCAATTGTTCGGCCGCGCTGGCAACGACATCCTTGATGGTGGTGATGGAACCGACCGCCTTGACGGTGCTGAAGGGGATGATGTATTGGACGGCGGCGCGGGCAGCGATACTTTGGTGGGAGGTATCGGTGCCGACACGCAAGAAGGAAATCTAAGCCATGATCTGTATATCTACCAGTCAGGCCATGGCCATGACGTCATCACTGACTCAAGTGGCTTTGACAGCGTGGTGCTTCTGGGTGGTATCACACTCGCTGCCGTCACCATATCCGAAACTGGCGCCGATCTTGTTATCAAGATTAATGATAACAATTCCCTGACGTTTAAGGACTGGCAAGCTAACCCGTTCATTGATGCCTTTGTATTCAGTAACGGCGTCACGATATCCGGCAAGAATATTTTGTCCGGTATCAATCAAGGCCAGTTTTTCAACGTCAGCTCAAGCACAAATATCCTTAACGGCACACCGGGTAATGATGTCTTTGCCGTTAATGGGAACTTCGATGTCCTGAACGGTGGCCTGGGTGACGATGCCTACTTTTTCAACCGTGGCACCTCGATCAAGCGGATTACCGATTCGGACGGGCAAGACGCCATCGTATTTGGCGATGGGATCATTGTTGATGATCTCAATGTGCAGCTCCAGGATGGGAACCTCAGGATCCTTATCGGCAATGAGCGGATTGAAATCAATAATTGGGACAATAACAGAATCGAGCGATTCCTATTTGCCGACGGCACGGAACTGGGTCCCCGTGAATTTGAAGCTCTCATTAACCATCCGCCAGTTGTCAACGCCCCGATTGCCGACCAGCAAACCGACGAAGATTCACCCTTCAGTTTCCAGGTTCCAGCCGACACATTTACCGACCCCGATGCCGCCGATAGCCTGACCTTCGGTGCCGCCTTGGCCAATGGTTCGCCCCTGCCCAGTTGGCTGTCCCTTGATTCAGACACCGGAACCTTCAGCGGAACCCCCGAAAACAGCAACGTCGGCACCGTCGAGGTAAAAGTCACCGCGACGGATAGCGGTGGCTTGTCGGTTGCTGATGCGTTCAACCTGACAGTTAATAACACTAATGACGCACCCATCGTGTCTATAGAATTGCCCGACCGCACAGCCACTGAAAACTTCTCGTTCTCCTATCAGATACCTTCTGATTCGTTCAGCGACCCGGATGTGGGCGACACACTGAGCTTCACCGCAACCCAAGCCGATGACACTGCCCTGCCCGCCTGGCTTTCCTTTGACCCAGATACCCAGACATTTACCGGCATCCCGACTATCGACGACATTGGCACTGTCACCATCAAAATGACCGCTACTGATACCGGTACTGCGAGTGTGAGCGATGAATTCACCCTTGATGTTGAATCGGCCAGCAGCAAATCCGTGGCAACTCATATTGGCGGTGGTATACGCCGTATTGGTACCCGGGTTGAGTACTTTATCGTCCGTAATGGGGCATCAGTGTCCTCCGCGGGGGACATCAATGGCGATGGCTTTGACGATGTCCTGGTCAGTGGGGGAAATGTCAGTAGTGGGGAATTTCCTGTCGGATTTGGAGAGAGCTACGTCGTATTTGGGCAGGGGGGCGGCCTCGGTAATGAGTTTGACCTCAATGACCTTGATGGAAGCAACGGTTTTCGCTTTCTCAGCGAAGAGGGTTGGATTCCAATTCATACGTCGTCATCCGCTGGTGATTTCAATGGTGATGGATTAGATGACATCGTCATTGATGTAGTTAGTACTGAACTTGATTCCATGTTCAGGGTTGGCACTGAAGCCATCCACGCTGGCTATGTTGTCTTCGGTCAAATTGCAGAGTTTGGCCCCACCGTCGAGCTCACCAATCTCGATGGCACGAAGGGGGTTCGGATCGAAGGCATCGAGACGGGGACTTCAAGAGACGTCTCGGTGGCTTCTGCTGGAGACGTAAACAGCGATGGGCTTGATGATGTCATCATCGGTGTGCCGAGCGCCAATAACGACGCTGGTCGAAGCTATGTCATATTTGGAAAAGCAGATGGGTTCCCTGCAAGCATCAACCTCGCCCATCTCGATGGTATCAATGGCTTTCGGCTCGACGGCGTCGACGCCAATGATCGAAGCGGTACATCAGTCTCTGGGGCCGGGGATGTCAACGGCGACGGTTACGACGACGTTGTCATTGGAGCGCCCGCAACATTTGCTGACGATTTCGGCATTGATGATAGCGGCAAAAGCTATGTGGTCTTTGGCAAGGCCAATGAATTCACCTCGACTGTCAACCTCGCCGATCTCGATGGTATCAATGGCTTTCGGCTGTCTGGAATAACTGCGAACGACAACACCGGTCTTTCGGTCTCCGGCGCGGGAGATGTGAATAACGATGGCTTCGATGATGTCGTCATCGGCGCACCAAGTGCTAATAACCAGGCGGGAGAAAGTTATGTGGTGTTCGGCGGAGCAAGTGGGTTTAATGGTTTTGTCGATCTCAGAGCTCTCGATGGGACGAATGGTTTTCGCATCACTGGCATTCAGGCATTTGACGAAAGCGGGACATCGGTTTCATCTGCGGGAGATGTCAATGCCGATGGCTTTGATGATGTAACTATTGGTGCCCCATTGGCTAGGCCTGATGGGAGTAGTCAGACCGGGCAGACCTATGTCGTGTTTGGCAAAGCCAACGGATTCACCGCCGGTATCGACCTTGCGGAACTTGATGGGACGAATGGGTTTCGCATTAATGGTATTAATGACAGGGACAGCACCGGCTTCTCAGTGTCTTCAGCTGGGGATGTCAACGCCGATGGATTCAACGATGTCATTATCGGCGCACCTGGTTTTGGTGCAACAAGCGGTAACAGCTTTATCGTCTACGGTCAGGATTTCCGTCATGAGGCGGATATTGTGGCCTCCGATGGTGACGACACGATCAATGTGACGAGCAGTGACAAGACGATATTCGCACTCGGCGGAAATGACACGATTAATATCTCCAACTATACGGGTGGCGGCGTACGCATCAACACCGGTTCGGGCAACAATACGCTGCATTTCAATAGCGGTAATATCGGTCCCTTCCCAATCTTATTCCCAATGACCGTAACGGCCGGGCCAGGCAATGACACCTATATTGTCAATGCCCTGGACTACCGCATTGTCATACACGATGACGCCAGATCGGGAAGCAGCGGCGGCAACTCAATTGTCGTTGGAAACAATATTAATCGTAGCCAGATGAGTCTAGGGCTCGGGTCGCTCGTCATAAGGTTTGGTGACGGGCTGGGTAAGATTGAGATCCCAAACTTCGACCCTGATGATGTCTTCGGCCCGCGCGCGGTTAACACGTTCCAATTCGCGGATGGCACCGTTCAGAGTTACGAGGAATTCATAAGGCAGGGCTTTGATATTGATGGTACCGATGAGAACGACACACTGAGAGGAACCAACATCACCGATCGGATTCTTGGATTCGACGGCGATGACACCATCACATCTGGCGATGGTGACGATGTCATCACCGGCGGGCCCGGTAACGACACTCTGGCGGGCGGCATGGGGGGTGATAGCTATGTGATTAACCCCGGTGATGGCGATGATATGGTTAATGACATTGCCGGAAACGACCAGATCCTCTTCGGCGATGGCATCAATGTCGACAACTTGCAGGTCCAACAAGTCGCAAATGACCTTGCGGTGAGCCTGAATGGCAACGACAGCATCACGATCAAAGGATGGTTCGACGGCGTTGATCGACATATTGAACAGTTTGCCTTTGCGGACAACATACTGCTCTCGGATGCCGATATCGAAGCCCTCATCGGGGCCGCCAACCGAATCCCGGTGCTTGAAAACCCGATTACAGACCAAAGTGCCGATGAGGATACCCCGTTTAACTTCCAGGTCCCGGGTAATACCTTCAGTGATCCGGATATCGGGGACAGCCAGTCTTTCAGCGCAACCTTAGCCGATGCAACTGCCCTGCCCCTGTGGCTTGCCTTCGGTCCAGCCACACGAACCTTCACCGGCACGCCTACGAATGATGACGTGGGCACCATTGACGTCAGAGTCACGATAGCCGATGGGGAAGGACTTGCAGCGAATGACACCTTTTCACTCACGGTCAGCAACGTTAATGATGCGCCAGTGTTGGCGATGCTCCTTGCGGATCAAAGCGCTGTCGAGTTTCAGACCATCAACTTTCAAATTCCGGCCGATACGTTCAGCGACCAGGACCTGATTCACGGTGATGACCTCACCTTAGGCGCTTCACTCGCCGACGGTACACCCTTACCGGCCTGGCTCAGCTTCGATACCGCTACCGCAACCTTTACCGGAACTCCGACCCGCGATGATCTGGGCAGCCTTTCGATTAAGGTCAGCGCGACCGATACCAGTCTCGCCTCCGCTGCTGATGAATTCACACTGACCGTGGATAAAAATCCGGCCGTGATTGAAGGCACTCAGAGGCGTGAGAAGATCAAAGGAACCAACGGCGACGACATCATATTCGGCCGCGGAGGCAACGACAGACTACGTGGCAAGGATGGGAACGACGTCATCTTCGGCGAAGAAGGCAATGACCACATCAAGGGCGGAGATGGTGATAACACGCTGGACGGTGGTGCTGGCAATGATGTCCTTAAGGGAAAGAACGGCAATGACCGCCTGGCTGGCGGCGACGGCGACGATCGTCTGAAGGGCAAGGATGGCAATGACACCTTATCGGGTGGAAGTGGTGACGATGACTTGTTTGGGGGAGACGGTGACGATGTCTTGAGCGGTGGCAAAGGCAAGGACTGGCTTGAAGGCGGCAAAGGAAACGACACGTATCTCTTCAACCGGAACGATGGAATGGACACCCTCTGGGACGAGGGAGGCTCCTTGGACATCGTGTCATTCGGCGAAGGCATCACCCCGGACCAACTATGGTTTTCCCGAGACGGCAAACATTTAAATATCTCCCTGCTCGGATCGGACGATGAGGTGACAATAGCTAAATGGTATAAAGATTCGAGCCGGCAAATCGAGGAGTTCCACACCTCGGACGGCGCGGTACTACTCAACTCACAAGTCAATCGGCTTGTGAACGCAATGGCCGCCTTCAATCCGCCTATGGCCGGCGAAATCTCTCTCGCCGCACAAGAACAACAGCAGATCGATGCCGCCATCGCAGCCGCCTGGGACAGCGCTTAATCTAACGACACCCCCCAACACCCTGTTCTTCTTTTAGCCATTCCATGTAGCCGAGTACTGGAAGGTGGCGACCTCGTCAAAAGCTTAATAGCTGGTAGACAAACTATGGTACTTAATGCTATACTTTTCATTTGCTGATTGGACCGATCCGTGCGGACCTTCAAAACGAAGTGGTTCCATAAATGGGGAGCCAAGGAAGGGCTAAGAGACGGTATCCTGGCGGCGGAGTTGCTGGGTTACAGAAATCGTACCTTGGCCAAAGCGATACAAGCCGGTGAACTAATCGAGGTGAGGAACGATGGCTAAGTCAATCTTAAAAGCCGTCCATGAGACGGCAAAGGGTCTGCGGAAGGCAGGCGCGATGGACGCGAAGACCATGCGCGAATTCGATGCGCTGTGCCTGCCGCCCGTAAAGCACTACACTGCGGCACAAATTCGACGCATCCGGTACAGTAATAAAGCGAGCCAGGCCGTGTTCGCAGCTTACCTCAACACGAGTCCATCAACCGTGCAGAAGTGGGAGCAGGGGCAGAAGAAACCCAATGGTCCCTCAGTGAAGCTGCTGAATCTAGTTGACGAGCACGGCCTAGAAGCGCTTGCCTGAGCGGCGGATTCAGAACGCCCTTGTTAAGCTGAAACGGAATAAAAAGATGAAACAGAATTAAATCGGATCAGCCTCGATTCCAATGAGAAATAATTGGAGTTTGGCCCTGTCATTTATATAACCCGTTCGACGCAGCCGAATGCTGGTAAATCTAAAAAATGCTTCCGATCCCTTTTTTTGTTATCTATTTTTTGCTTTAAACTCTATGTGATTTGGAAAAATTGATTTAATGTCTTGGTGATAATCTGGGGTTTCATATTCAGCGGGGGAATTTTCTAACGAATATTCTTGAACATATCCATTAAATAATAATAAATTCCATTTATTTTCTACCTTAGCAAACTCGAACCAAATAACGTCTGGGTATTCCAACGGTTCTCCTAAAATCTCATATGGATAATGAGCCACAATCGTAACTCTAGCTGTTTGTATTACTCCTTTTTGAATATCTTCTGGGTGATATTTTTGTAATTGAATCTCAATAGACTCTTTATCATTCTCATCAATTCTTAAGCCATGTTTGTCCAGGACGTCTACTAATCTAGGAATAATAGGCTCTAGAAAGGACTTAAATTCAGACGCTGCTGCTTGGTCTATTACTAACTCTGATTTAGATGTATTTTGATTATTACTATCACTGCAACCAGTTAGTAAAATAACAAACAGTAACGCCAGCACAATTCTAATTGAATTCATAGCCAATATATTACCTTGAGTCTCTTCTGGAAATGCGGCTTTTTCGATGACAAGGTAGGGAACTATATACAGTCAACTTAAGGGGCTCCGAATCCGATGGCGACCACCATACTAGGCTGGAAACGGAAACGGGGTAGCTCAAAGGCATTTTCACTAGTGGATAAGTTGGTAAGCGCAATAGCCGACTTTGACCCACCCTTCGCGGGGTGAAATCTTTCTCGCGGCACGAGAACAACAACAAATGGAGGCTGCCATCGCCGCCGCCTGGGATCGCGCTTAATCTCATAAAAGCCCCTCCGCGCCCTGTTTCTACTTTATACCCGTTCGACGCAGCCGAGCATCGCAGCCGAAGGAGGATTAGCCGAAGGGTGCCGGTAAGGATACCGGCACGCGCACGTCGGGCAACGGACTGCCCGTCGGGCGAGCCCGAGGCAGCCGAGAAGCAAAGGGTGAGGCGGAAAGAGATGGGGCTCCAGCGGAGCGCCACCCCGCCGAACGGGCTTACCAGGGAGGGTCAGCCCTGGGTTTCGAGCGAAGCGGGACTCGGCAGCGAAGAAACGAGCGAAGGGACCCAGTCGTCGGGGCGCCCTGTCTTTTGGTTCGTTTTCCTTGGATGCGCAAAGAAAATGAACCCGTCCACGGGGGCAGAACCCCATGACAATCAGTTCATAAACAAGGCAGACTCGTGACGCGGCTTCGAGCGGCCGTATGCTTGAGCCATGTCAAACCGCCCTATCCTATCGCCTTTTTCCTACATCGTGTCCGGAAAAAGCTGGCAATCCAGGCTCATTGTGCTATATGTTTACAAAGAGGCGGTTAAAAATGAGCAAGGGGGTAGAATCCCGACAGATTCACCGGGCCGCCACACCATAAAACGAGAATTAC
>JAKEHO010000065.1 GCA_022614965.1 Gammaproteobacteria bacterium | reverse complement strand
GGGAAGCTGATGTTCTACCATTGAACTACACCCGCTAGATAAATCGGAATTCTATCGGCTGAGCCGACCTAGTCAATTGCCATCTGATGGCCGTGTGCTTTTCTAAACCGCTGGCGCTTCGGTTAGCCCCCTACGTGTGGCGCACGAGGCAATTTAGTGTAATATTGCCTTCCTCAGAGGTGATTAGGATGCCGGGGATGATGTCATTGACAACCCGTACTTTTCAAGACTCATACTATAAGAAAAACCACGTCAAATTATTAGCTCAGCGTTGATTTTTACTTTTTAATCGCCGATTATTGATTGTTGATTTGCCTGCAGTGTTCATTAGCTGCTGAGCGCAACGGAAGATTACAATCTGATAATGAGAAATGCAGTGCCAACGATCGTCGTGGTGGACGACACTTCAAGTGTACGATCCATGTTTGAGCGCAGCAGCGCACCATTAGATATACAGCTAAAGACCTTTGCATCGGCGGCCGAGTCCATGTCGTATTTGGCAACGGCCCAGCCGGAACTCCTGTTTCTTGACGACATAATGCCTGAGAAAGACGGCATGACTTTTCTGGAGGAACTTAGACGAAATACGCTGCACAAGCATACCCCTGTGATCATCATCAGCACCAAGGATTATGCTCAGGACAGGACTGTAGCAAGGCAACTTGGCGCTTTGGAATACGTTGTAAAGCCCGTGGGCATGCAAACCATCAAGGACCTGATTGTGAAATATACAAGGGCAGCGACGAAAAAAGTGCAAAGCTCATCGCATGGATAATGCCTATATCCGATTTTGGGGTGTAAGAGGTTCGTATACGGCGCCATTCGCATCCCATATGAAGGTTGGCGGCAACACCTCCTGCGTCGAAATCCGCGTAGGCGATGACATTCTTGTGTGCGATGCCGGTACCGGCATCATTCCGTTCGGCAATGAGATTGCAGCTCAAGAGAGTAGCCCCAATCTCATGCTTGTTCTCACGCATTATCACTGGGATCATATTTGTGGGCTTCCGTTTTTCGTGCCAGCCTTCATGCCGAATTGGAACATCAAGATCTTTGGACCCGGTCAATCTACCAAGGATATAGAGGAACGTCTTGCGGCTCAGATGCGTACGCCTTACTTCCCAGTAGAAACAGAGCACTGGATGGCAAATATTAAGTACGTTGAGCCTGGAGATGGGAGCTTCAAACATGGGCCGATCTCCATTGCCTACCATAATGTGCATCATCCAGGTGTTACTTATGGATACCGCATACGCGTATGCGATAAGACAGTTGTATATATTTCAGATAATGAATGCTTGTCCATGGAGAAGTCTATCAATCAGCGCTATCAAGAATTTAATGAGGAGGAACGGCGATTACTTGATAAAATGAAGGACGAAGAGCGTGATATAGAACGAAGATTGATCAGTAACGCGGATATACTTATTCACGATGCGCAATATACCCCGGTAGACTATGAGAAGAAGCGTGGCTGGGGCCATTCCTGTTATATCGATACCATTAACTTTGCGATCGATGCGAATGTCCAGCACCTTTATCTTTATCATCACGATCCAAATTATTCGGACGAGGATATAGAAAAGATTCATAAACATTGTCTCGAGATCGTTCGCGAGCGCAATTCATCCATCAACTGCAATGTTGCCAGGGAGGGAGTTACCATCAAATTGGCATGAAAAGAAGGGCATCTACGGATCAGGTGATAAATCCTATTGTCCCATAATGACCTACATTCCTGACGGCGCCTGATTAAGTCTGCGAGCCCGCCTCAATGGACATCATTGTTAACGGCGAAAAGCATACAGTGCCCGATCGGTGCACTATCTCTCAGCTTCTTGGAGACTTGAACGTGAGCGGCCGACTGGCGGTCGAAGTTAACGAGGAGATCGTGCCTAGAAGCCAGTTTGATACCTATTCTCTTCGGAGGGATGATCGGATCGAGATCGTCCACGCCATTGGCGGTGGTTAAACAACCAGGCTGCGCGTTATACTCTTCTAACTTCCTTTGCGCGTATTAGTCGATGACTGACAAGGATCTGCTGGCGACCGCTGATGCCTTGACTATTGATGGCGTGAGGTACCGCTCTCGCCTGTTAGTCGGTACCGGTAAGTACCGGGATCTGACACAGACTCGTCTTGCTGTGGAGGCCAGTGGCGCCGAGATTGTGACCGTAGCGATCCGTCGAACGAACATAGGTCAGGATCCAAAACAACCTAATCTTTTGGATGAACTCTCTCAGGACAAGTACACCATACTTCCTAACACCGCAGGGTGCTTTGACGCCAAGTCAGCCATACGCACATGCCACCTGGCGCGTGAATTGCTGGGGGGACGTGCTCTGGTAAAACTGGAAGTACTAGGCGACGAGAAGACACTCTACCCGGATATTCCAGAAACACTGGTTGCCGCTGACACCCTTATCAAAGAAGGTTTCAAGGTAATGGTCTATACGACAGATGATCCGGTGAGCGCCAAGCGATTGGAAGCAATGGGATGTGTAGCGGTGATGCCGCTTGCGGCGCCCATTGGTTCAGGGTTGGGAATTCGCAACAGATATAACATACGCACCATCGTTGAGAATACTCAGGTACCAGTGCTGGTCGATGCCGGTGTTGGCACAGCATCCGATGCAAGCATCGCTATGGAATTGGGCTGTGATGGCGTCTTGATGAATACTGCCATTGCAGAGGCAAAGAATCCCGTACTAATGGCGACGGCGATGAAGCTCGCGGTTGAAGCAGGTCGTAGGGCATACCTTGCGGGCCGTATACCACGGCGAGCATATGCAAGTGCGTCTTCTCCGATAGATGGGACCTTTTTTGAATAGGACATGACATCTCATTCGATTTCATGCCGCGCTGCGGCAGCTCAGGAAAAGCCGTTGCACTAAAGAGTAATTGTGTATGCCTTTGTCTTGCAAGTTCCAGGCAACTCGTTACGAACGTCCTATCCGTAGTTACGTCCGCAGGGATAGCGCCAGGATCACAGCAGCGCAGCGACGGGCACTTGAAGATCATTGGCACATCTACGGTGTGGAAATTACGGACAAACTATTTGACTTTGATTCGCTGTTTGGGCGGGCTGCGCCGCGCATAGTCGACATCGGCTCGGGCATGGGCAATGCGACTGTGACTATGGCACGGGATCATCCGGAGAACGACTATCTCGCCATCGAAGTATACCGGCCGGGAGTAGGTAGCTTGTTGAACCGTTTAGTCGCGGACCAACTAACAAACGTGCGCGTGATTTGTGACGATGCGTTGGAAGTCCTCGAACGATCAATTCCGAATGAAGCGATCGATGCTATATTGATTTTTTTCCCCGATCCATGGCCAAAAAGACGTCATCATAAGCGCCGTATCATTGGGCCTACCGCTGTATCCCTTTTGGAGCAAAAGCTCAAGGCACATGGACGCGTATATTTGGCTACGGATTGGGAAGACTATGCAAACGAGATTCTCGGTGTCATGGACGCGCACCCCGGTTTCATTAATCTGGCGGGCCGGGGATTTTTTGCGCCGCGGCCACGGTGGCGACCAGTCACAAAATTTGAACAACGCGCCCTTCGATTGGGTCATAAAGTATGGGACTTGGTTTATGCCCGTTCGAACAGGACCGTATAACGACTCGCACTAGATGAAAGTTCATAATGCAATTGCCAGGATGAGCAATCTTAAAGGCGTACACCAGAATCCACAGGAGCTGTGTGAGCCAGTTAAAGCCTTGGCTGCCGAGGCTAGTCTACGAATTATGGAAATATATGACACCGATTTCGCCGTGAGTCATAAGGAAGATCGCTCTCCGCTGACTGCAGCCGACATGGCCGCGCATAACGCGATCGCCGAGGGACTGTCTGATCTCACCCCGGCAATCCCGCTTTTGTCAGAGGAGTCTGCGGACATTCCCTTCGCCGATCGCCAACGGTGGTCCCGCTACTGGCTGGTGGATCCTCTTGACGGGACTCGGGAATTTATCAAGCGAAATGGGGAGTTTACCGTGAATATTGCCCTCGTTGATAATCATTCACCGGTACTTGGCGTTGTCTATGTGCCGGTCACGGGCGTCTGTTACTATGCAACGACAGGCGCCGGTGCCTTCAAACAACGAGCTGGCAAGCAGGCGGTGCAAATCCATGTACGGGCCCATCCTACGGGGCGAGTTATTGTGGCTGGCAGCCGCTCACACGGCAACGCGAGACAAAGGGCGTTTGTTGCCAAGCTGGGCGACGCACAATTCATCGCAGTCGGTAGCGCGCTGAAATCGTGCTTGGTCGCCGAAGGACGAGTGGATATCTCGCCACGATTCGGGCCGACGTCCGAGTGGGACACGGCAGCAAGCCAGTGTGTGGTGGAAGAAGCCGGTGGGTACGTAACGGATTTGGATTCTAATCCATTGCGTTACAATATGAAGGAATCGCTGCTCAATCCTGAGTTTCTTGTCTATGGTGACAATTCTAGGAACTGGCGCGAGTACTTGCCTTAGGTAGCAGGGAGGAAAAATAAATGTCTTCTGCTCCTATGGGCAAATGGCGCCAACGATGTTGCTAAGGGTGTCGAGACCCTGATTGTACTCATGACAACGCCCCTGGAGCTTCCGGTGTCGACGACACATGTCAGTAGTGGGACTTGATGGGGATCCGCTGGGCCGGTAAAGCAAAGCCCATCAAGATTGACGCCTCGCTATGAATTCTGTTTGGTTGGCTGGTAACACTCCCGATTGCAGCGCTCGTGTCTGCGATGAGTGTGCGGCTTTTTCAATCGATTTAGTGAGAATACGATAATGCATGCGACGCTTCCGTTGTTCAGAAAAACGGATTTCCCTACATTACATCGCAAGCAGCTTGAAACGTTGCAAGTGAATCTTGGTTACCTTTGTAATCAGCGCTGCGTGCACTGTCATGTGAACGCGGGGCCCAATCGCAAGGAAATGATGGATCGTCGAACGATGGATCAGGTCATTGCCTACCTAGGCGCCTCCGGCGCAAAGATTCTAGATATAACGGGGGGCGCGCCAGAGTTGAACGCCTATTTCCCTTACCTTGTGCGACAGGGACGAAAGCTGGGGATACATGTGATTGACCGTTGCAATCTGACCATACTTGACGAGCCTGGGTATGACGATCTTGGGGCGTTTTTGGCGGCGAACCATGTTGAGATCATCGCCTCGCTTCCTTGTTATCTTGAAGAAAATGTAGATCGCCAGCGCGGCAAAGGCGTGTTTAAGCGGAGTATCCGGGTGTTACGTGCGTTGAATGAACTTGGCTATGGAAAGGAGGATCCCGAGTTGATCCTGAACCTTATCTATAATCCATTGGGCCCGGCATTGCCGCCTCCACAGGGCACACTGGAGGCCGAGTACAAGCGAGAACTGGGAAACCGATATGACGTCGTATTTAATCGCCTGTACACGTTAACGAACATGCCTATTGAACGCTTTGGTAGCCTGTTGCTCGCCAAAGGTCAGTTCAAGAACTATATGACGCTGCTTCGTAACGCCCACCAGGAGAATAATGCGCAGCACGTCATGTGCCGGAGTCTAATCAGCGTCGACTGGCGCGGCTATGTGTACGACTGCGACTTCAACCAGATGCTGGGTCTACCCTTGCACGTGTCGGGGAAGCCCCGGGTACATGTATCAGACCTTATGGATACCGATCTGGCAGGTAATCCAATCATGGTGGCCGATCATTGCTATGGCTGTACGGCAGGGCAAGGCAGCAGCTGCGGCGGCGCCCTGGTTTAGATGCTTGCGGAATAGGCGTCAAAGAATGCTGCTAATACAGCAGGTACCTGAGATCGCCTAGATCATCTTCCGTGTCGACGTCGGAGAAGCGGGGTAGGCAGTAAGTGCTCAGTTTGAGCCTGTTGATATCCTGTAATGTGTCATTGTAGAGCGAATCGGTACTCCACCTTTTGTTTGTAAAGAGTTCCTTGTGAAGTTTCGTCATCCCGAGCAGGTAGTATCCACCATCGCTCGTTGGTCCGATCACAGTGTCATGATCATCTAGACGTTGAAATGCATCGAGCAGTACGCGCTCGTTCAGATCAGCGCAGTCGCTGCCAATAATCACGATCGAATTGTATCCGAGACTGAAACCATGCTCGAATGCATTATGCATCCGCTGCCCTAGATCAGTTCCGGTCTGAACGAATTTCTGGTATTGGTCGTTTTGCCAAATGTCATTGTCATCGACAAATGATGAATAAAACACGATTTTGTCAGCGTACAGGGTACTGCAGACGGCGTGTGTGCGCCTTAAGAGATAGTTGTAAACTTCAAGGGCTTTCTCGTCCCCGATGGTCGCAGCTAATCGTTTTTTAACTTTGCCCAGTTGGGGGTTTTTGACGAAGATAATTAAGAGGCTTTTGTTCATTGACTCTTGATCGCTGGTGCGGACAAGCCTTGCCTATTATAGGGGTATAGCTGGGATGTGGGGCACTGCAGACTGCATTTTTAAGGGAATGAACAATACTTAGCAGGTCACGATATCCAAGACATTGGTTAAAATGAATTATTAGCGAGCTGTCGCAGTCTCTCCGTTTTGTAGCAGATACCACCTTGAAAAAAATACCCGAGAATGCACGTGAGCGCAGCGCTCTCAATATCGTATATGAGTATCACGACCGGACCAAACATGAATTGCATCGCTATGCACGATCATTGGGCTATATGGATTGGGATAGTCAGCCCGATCCATTCCGGCGTTACGATCAGGCATTAAGATTTCCACTTGATCATCCACCGGTTACTGATACGCCAACCTATGACTCGCTATTCGAGACATGGCAGGAACCGAATGTACCTATAAGTCGGGAATCAATCAGTCGTCTCTTTTATGAGAGCCTCGCAATCTCTGCATGGAAACAGGCAGGCGGAAATCGCTGGTCATTGCGGGTCAATCCGTCAAGTGGCGACCTGCACCCGACCGAAGCTTATTTGATCGCCGGGCGGATCAAGGATTTTAGTGAGGTGCCAGCCGTATTCCATTATTCCGCTTATGAGCATGCACTGGAGCGCCGCGTCATCCTGTCGAGTGAGGAATGGGATGCAATCGGTAAGAACCTGCCGACCGGTTGCCTGCTGGTGGCGCTGACGTCGATCTACTGGCGTGAATCATGGAAATATGGAGAGCGTGCGTTTCGTTATTGTCATCATGATGTTGGTCATGCCGTCGGTACGGTTACCTTCGCTGCGGCGGCACTGGGGTTACAGACCCGATTGATTCATTCCATCGGGGATGATGAATTAGGAACGCTGTTAGGACTCCATCAACAGGAGGATGTCGAGGCGGAACAGCCGGACTGCCTGCTGGCACTTTTTCCAGCAGGTGAAGTCACTGCAACAACTGATCCCGTCATAAACCTGCCTGCCCAGCTGATTGAGCGGCTCAACAAAGCTGAATTTGAAGGCCGTCCGAATCGATTAAGCCGTTATTGGCATGAATGGCCAATCATAGATGCCGTTTCTGCAGCATGCCATTTCGACGGTGGTTGTTCATTCAATCACAAGCAGGACCCACGTAACGAAGTCCCGGGTACGGCTGAGTTTGAAGACGACAGATGCGTATCGGCACGACAGATCATCCGGGAACGTCGCAGTGCCCTTGCGATGGACGCTCGCAGCGCTATCAGTAAAGCGGCATTTTATCGAATGATGGCAAATGTCTCTCCGCAGCCAGGCAACAGCATAATAAAAGTATTGCCCTGGCGGGCACGAATCTCACTTGCCCTCTTCATCCATCGTGTGGATGGCATGTCGCCTGGTTTGTACTTGCTCATACGTGACCCTGAACACGAACCCTCACTTAGAGGCGCATTGTCTTCGGGATTCCGATGGGAAAGGCCCGAAGATTGTCCGGGATCGGTCAATCTATATTTGCTAACAGAAGCCGATGCTCGTGACGCCGCGCGGATGATTTGTTGCCATCAGGACATCACAGCTGATGGTGCGTTTTCACTCGGCATGCTGGCGGAATTTGATGCCAGTCTTGAACAACACGGCGCACCATTTTATCCGCGTCTTTTCTGGGAGACGGGATTGATAGGTCAGATCCTATATCTGGAAGCCGAAGCAGCCGGTATTCGATCCACGGGCATCGGCTGCTTCTTTGATGATGCCATGCATGAGGTACTCGGTATTCACGGCCATGTGTGGCAGAGCTTGTATCATTTTGCTGTAGGCGGGCCTGTGGACGATCCTCGTTTACAGACGCTGCCTTCGTATTGGTACCTGAAATAAACTGGTGAGCGGTAGTGAATTTGCCTGCACACACAGCGCCGAGTCGTTACACCGATCGGGCGTTCCCGTCGTACCGTTTTGTCCCAGGGAAAACGCCGCATCCAACTCGTGATCCGAATGGTCATTCATACAATAAGTCACCGCCGTCGCTTCCACCATTCAATGTGGAGGATTGGTATGCCTGCGAAGAGTATTTATATGGTATCGACTTGTTCAATTACGGCTACTGGTGGGAAGCACATGAGGCCCTCGAAGCGGTCTGGATGGCGGCAGGAAGGCGCACAGAGGCGGGGCTGTTCCTACAGGGACTGATTCAAATCGCCGCTGCGAACCTGAAATGGTTCCAGGGATTTCACGATGTTGCAATGCACGTGGCGGCGGAGGGACTCGAAAAGATGATGCAGATCAACGGCATTTTCCTTGGGATTGATGTTGCCGCTTTCAGTAATGCCGTTAAATCTTATTTCTCAGGTGAAAATGAAATGCCTGTCATAATCGAGCTAATCAAAGACTAGTTTGAAATGCGCAGTGCTTTTCCGCAGTTTGTGTGTGCGGGATGCCGATGGGAAGGCCGTCCCAGAGCATCCAATCTTATGGCTCGGAAGCCTGCTTGGAAGTACAGGTTCAGATTGTGTTGCTTTAATTATTCTATTATTGTTCGTTTTCGCAATCGTTCGCTATTGGGAGCGGGGGGAATAACCTATGAAAATTGCAAATAAACTGGGGGCTGAGTTCATCGGTACCTTTTGGCTGGTTCTTGGCGGGTGTGGCAGCGCGGTACTCGCGGCAGCCTTTCCGGAAGTCGGGATTGGCCTGGTCGGTGTGTCTTTCGCGTTCGGATTGACGGTGCTTACCATGGTCTACGCCGTCGGGCATATCTCGGGTGCTCATTTCAATCCCGCGGTATCCGTCGGGTTGTGGGCAGGAGGACGTTTTTCCGCTGCGGACCTAGTTCCATACATTATCGTTCAAGTGGCCGGAGCCATCGTGGCGGCGGGCGTCTTGTACTTCATCGCGAGCGGCAAGGTTGGGTTTGAATTGAGCAGTGGTCTGGCGTCAAACGGCTACGGCGAGCACTCACCGGGAGGCTATTCGCTCGCAGCGGGATTGGTCACCGAGATCGTCATGACCTTCATGTTTCTGATGATTATATTCGGTGCCACGGATGTGCGCGCCCCAAAGGGCTTTGCGGGCCTAGCCATTGGCTTGGGATTGACGCTGATCAATCTAATCAGCATTCCTGTCACGAACACGTCCGTCAATCCGGCCCGTAGCACCGGGCCAGCGGTATTCGTTGGGGATTGGGCGTTAGCCCAACTTTGGCTCTTCTGGGTAGCGCCAGTTGTCGGAGCGTTACTTGCCGGTATCGTTTATCGTTGGCTTGGAGGGGAAGCAACTCGGCGCCAATGATGACATGACCAGTCTTAACCCGGCTCGGAAGCGGCAATTTCAACGGGTAAGAGGTAGGCTTGATCCAAAAAACCGAAAGGGCGGCGTGTATCTAGCCGGTTCGACTGCTGCAATCGAAGTTCATTCAATAGGCAACTGTTTTTGTATTAAGCGCCCCGCCTGGTAAAAAAAGTAAGAGCAGGTCACGCGACGTCGTTCGTCAGCCGCAAGGATGGAGCCTTGAGGTCGGGCAAAGGAAGTCGGTGGAGATCGGTAGCAATTTCCTAGCAGGTCCGACGGTTGGGCGAGGGACAGCAGAGTACCACTTCGCCCCCGCGCCGTAGGCGAAAAACGCGCCCGGCGGCGCGGGTTGCCCTAGAAGGCTGTGACTAATGTGGCAGGTTGGTGGCGCCGCATTTAGGGATAATCACCTTGATTGTATCCCCGGCGCGATAAGCAGATAACCTTTGGGTATCTGCTGCAAGTGGTAGCAGGATACCGAAGTCAACGCACTCGGGGAAGCCAGCGACCGTTGCCAGGCTCCGCGACATGCGATCGTCTTTGCTACACGGGGCCTTGATATGTAACATCCCATCATTGAAGGTGATCTTGATCTGATCGAGCTCCACCTTGTGTGTGCAGTTTTGTATGTAGAAGTAAACAACATAGCGGTTTTCCTCTTCCTGGAGATCGAGCGGTGTCATCGAGCGACGCATCGGCCACCTGGAGGGACAGGCAGTACGTTGCGGCGAGGCCGTATCAGCGGGCAAAGTCCCAGCATGAATCGGAACCCGATTCGAAATCCTCGGAAATTGATGAGGTATGTTTGACATGGTTGACCTCCAACTGTGTTCAATCCGCTCGCATTCAATGCGATCGTATAGCTTGGCGCGAAGTTCGTTGATCCCTTTCTGCTGATGTATGCAATCTCCATGCTGCGCGGCACAATAATAGCTCTGCCGTATTAATGATTGATTAAAGAACTATTACCGGAAAGTGATCGTTGATTGAAATGAAGTACAGGGCAGATCTATTTTTTTCGTACCGCGTGCAAGGTGATCGCCTGATCTCTACAAAGCCCTGGGAAGCAAAAGTACAAGAAATCTCGTCGCCGTGAAAAGTGTTTACTGTGCTTTCACTGGCCCGATCACTACAGTACGTACCCGATAGCCCTCTAAATCCTTCGGCAGTGCTTCCATGGTTTCCGTACGCGCGCTATCCAGACCAACAATGATGACCGGGTTACCGTCGGCATCCTGTCCTATTCCGACCGAAACGACTGCCGGCTTGGCCATGAGTTCGTCTTTGTACTTCGCTTTAACGTCGTGGATTGAAGGTGCCATGTTGGCGCTCTCGTTGCATGATGGACCAGCAAGGATGGCGAACAGCATTGCTGCCGCCCAGGCCAGTTTCACAGACTGAGCCCAAGGGTGGAAAAGACGTTGCCAATCCGGTTGATGATCGTCGTGTTGTCGCTTCCGGCAAACAGCAGGCCCACCAGACGGTTATCGTTGTCCAGCACCGCCGAGCCGCTGTCTCCTCCCTGGCTCATGGGACCTGCCAGGAGCTGATCAGCGAAACGCGCGACCTGTCCAGCCCCGTATTGGACATCGACAGTCACATCAACCTGGAGGATCTCCCCGCTAGTTAAGCCCGTCGTGCGGCCACTTTTCTTCACGGCCGTACCGAGACCCGCTTCCCCGGAGTCCAGGATGGTGCCGATCTCCAAGATCCCCTCCGTAACGCCGCTTGCGCTCAACGGCCTGGCAATGGCGGCATCCACCAGATTTTCTTGGCCTCGGATGTTGACGATCTGATAACGGGTGTTGCTGTACACAACCCGGCATATGGCATTGAGAAAGGCGACAACGCCGCGCGCTGTGGGGCATTCACTCGGTGGTTCCGGCTGCCTAAAGGTGATCGGCACAAAATTTTCCAAGTCCGCGATGTGATCGTCGGGGAATCGGCCGCCGTCGATAGGACCGGGCTGTAGGATTGCATCGCCACGCTCAGCGTCATTGCTGTTCGCTAACACGTGATTATTCGAAAGAATATAATGCCGGCCATTCTTTTTCACCAGGCAACCTAGGGTCCCAGCGGTGATATCTCGGTGTCCAATGCTAACCCCGCCCGGTGCGGGACGGTGTTTACCAGTGCGGGATTGCAATGCGCGGATGCGGCCGGTCTGCACCACGTCCGTAGGGATCCCATCGATGGTCGCCGGTACCAAATCTCTGGCTGAAAGCTTTGCCGCGCTCACCTTTTTTGTGACTGAACAAACCATCGAAAGGTCTGAGCTGCGCTTGCCTTGTGAGATCTTGTAGCCTACGCCGGTGGCGACTACATTGGCGCAGGCCTGCAATTTCGGGGCTGTTTCCTTCAGAGCAGTTCTTATTACGACAAGATTATTAGCCATGTTCGCATCCTCGCTGGCAAGTCCACATGCTAATCTGACTGTAATATCTGTCAGAAGTTACACGTGAAAAAGGCAATCAGTCCTAAGAGGGACAGATCTATTCTCCTACACAATATGCGGGCTATTGAAGAGAAAAAAGGTAGCTAGGGGCGGGATGAAGGACACCGAATGTGTTGAGTTTCTCCAGTGGGCGTTACCACGGCTGCGAATGCGCTGGCCGGGTTTCCGCAGGGTGCGCAAGCAGGTCTGCAAGCGTATCAGTCGGCGGATGTCAAAGTTGGAGCTATCCAATGTCATCGACTATCAAAGCTATGTGGAAACACATGGAGAAGAGTGGCCGGTACTCGAGGGTCTATGTCGTATAACGATTTCCCGTTTCTACCGTAATAAAAGCGTGTTTGCGCTCCTGGAGCAGGAGATTCTGCCTCGGCTCGCGCGGCAGGCGCTTGCGGGTGGTGAACATATTCTACGGTTCTGGAGCGCAGGCTGTGGTGCCGGCGAAGAGCCCTACTCCATCGTTTTATTGTGGGATCTTGGCCTGAAACCGCTTTTCCCCGATCTGGATATGCACATCTTGGCCACGGATCTAGATAGCAACGTGTTGCAGCGTGGTAAAGATGGTTGCTATTCGGCTGGCAGCGTCAAGGAGCTTCCAGAACCGTGGCGGGATGCTGCGTTTCAAAAGACTAACGGGCTGTATCGTCTGCGCCCGCAATACAAGACCAAAGTGGAGTTCCTAGAGCACGATGTGCGGACGGGAATTCCGGATGGTCCGTTTCACCTGATCCTGTGCCGGAACCTGGTGTTTACGTACTTTGATCGCGACCTTCAGTCTGAGATAGCGCGGCGAATGTGGGAACACCTGATAACTGGGGGTGTGTTTATAATCGGAGTCCGCGAAACCATTCCCAATTATAGTAAGACGTTTAAGGAGCAGGGTCGGCATCTTGGCATCTACCAGAAACATGTGACCGACGGCAGGTGAAACGAAAAGATGTTCAGGGGTGGAATTGTCCGTTTTATCTGGGAGAAAACGGCACGTGCGTAGCACGCGCACCGGACGCGCTACAGGAATGTAGCGCATCAACCACCGACACCGGAACTTCCAATCTGTTGCTCGATTTCGCCTACCTCGACCGCCTCTGAGCTAGCTCTCCATTACCGGATGGGCTTGAAATATCGTCGCGGGTAGACGTTCTCCAGTTTTCGGTAAACGGACACTACGTTTTAGAACGTAGTCGAATAGCAAGGGATTGTAGTCGTAAATTTCATTTAGATGCCTTCGTTCATCACTCGTAATCAGACCGTATTTTACCAAGGACCTAGTTTGTATAACGATATTGATGGCCGGAAGCGGATAATCACTGCCATCAAGCAGCCTATGGTGTAGATCTTTCCGCTTGATGACTTGAATCAGCGGCCCCGGTAAGCGATTAAACTGAGTCATGGCAGAGAGATCTCCGAACAATAGGCTCTCGTAGCGTTGGCTATCCATAAGACGCATAAAGAGATCAAAACTGCTAACCTTGTTGCCGGGATTATCCAGATCTTCGTTCCTACCCAGGCTCCCACAATGGGCCATGACGATCTTTACTCCCAACTCCAGCGGACGGCGAAACAAGAGCGGGTTACCAAAGGCTTGATCTTCCGCAGTTGCAACGGCTCGTTCCTTACCCACATGAGTCAAAAGGGTGAGGTTGTAGTTTTTCAGCAGCCGATAATAGGCATCGTTACGTGGCTCTGCAGCATTCATACCTTGAGCGTTTGGTAACCATTTCACGAATCGGACGCCACGCTTTGCCCACTTTTCGAGTTCCTGAAGGGCATCTGGCCGGTAAGGGTGGACAGAAATGGTCGGAGCGAACACATCTGGGAATTTATCCGCCAGATCAAACACGAACTCATTTGGCGTGTAGAAATTGGATTTTTCTCGATTAATGGTGCCATCCGGATTGTAGTAGTAATCGAAGGCGAGGGCATGATATTTGCCGTGTCCTTCGATATGGCGAATCAGGCGCACTAAGCGGTCGACATACTCCTGGTCGGCTTGGTCGTGGACAATGACATGCGCGGCGCTTAGGTAGGCTTCCGCCCTGAGCCGGTGGAAGGGGTGTAACCAGCTGAGCATCTTCGGATTGACCCACATGCCGCTGTTGTTGGTTCCCAACCCGACGATATGCACGTGGTAGTCACGTAACCGGCCAAGTTCTACATCAGAAAAGGCTTGGTCAATCAACCCACGCGCGCCTGCGCCGAGATGAGCTTTCATTTCCTCCGGCTGATGGTTGAAGGCCCCGCCTACAAGGTTGACTAAGCACATTCCTGCTCCCTTGCTGGACAGCTACGATATCCCCGTTTGCAGTAATGAGATGGGGAAGAATGAATTAGGCACAGATCTATCTTTCCTTAATACCTATTGCAATCGAAAAATGGCAGATATGTTTTTCTAAGGTAGGGCATTCCAACATCATCTAAGAAGATGAATGAATAGATTAGGTGAGTGATTCTGCATGTAAACTCACCTCAGATCACCCTGGATTGGCTCAGAATGGTAGCAAATTGGTAGCAGATCTCTAAAAAGGGACATAAGTCATAGTTGATATGTTTGTCTCCTAGAGCGGTGAGCGCCGCCCGTCCTGGTGACGCTCTCACTAAGTCCGTTGACTGCAAGCCGTATCAATCGCTTCAACCTATCACATCAAGCGGGATAGTTAGAGATGAGATGGGCACCGCCTGCAACCGAATACAAATCTGTCATTTTTTCTCGTTGACCCTTTCTCTCGTCTCCATTGTGCGGCTGTGGTTGTAAAAGGTTCCTGACACCTTTTCCCTTCTGACGCGGGCTTCCGCGCCCGCACGACGGGTTCATTTTCTTTGCGCGCCCAAAGAAAACGAACCAAAAGAAAAGGCGCCCCGACGACTTGCCTCGCACGTTTGGGTGCGAGGTTCCCTGCGTGCTTCAGGCGGCTCGGGGTGCGCCGACAGCACCTCCCTGTGCTGACGCCGCACGCGCGCGTTCTTTACGCGCCCCTTCGGGCTTATTCCTCGCCGCCTTCCAGTACTCCGCTGCGTCGAACGGGTGGATGTCCAACGCCGCCGCCACATCCTGAATCAGCACACCAGGCAGACTGCTCAGCTTCACCGCGGCTGCTTTGAACTCTTCGCCGTAGCGGTTGGTCTTCCTCGGCCCTGCTCTTGCCATCTCACACCTCCGAGCTATCAGCTCAGGGTGTGAACTATTTCGGGGGAAGTACGGCGTCCGGTGGAACGACGTGTTATGCCTCTTTGACTTCTTCTGGAGGAGATTCATCTACGCAATTCCAAACCCGAAGTCCTTCACTACGTGCCGCATCTGCTAACGGTCGATCGCCAGTGATTAATATTGGTTTCGACTCGCCGTTCTCAAACTGAGAAAAGTAATTCCGCTTCACTGAGACAATTTGAAACGCGTCCGAGATGTCAATTCTCTTGTTCTTTGGCTTTTCTTCGTTGTGTTTTCGAACAAGTCTTTCAACTTCGTCGAATACACTTCGGTCCTTTATCTCGACATCTTCTATCTCGATGCTATCTTCTGCCACGTACGCCATGAGTTCGTCACACCCAGAAAAATACTCTTCGTCTGTTATGCATTTTTGGTTGAAGTGCTTCATCTTCAGGACACCAAGAGCTTCCGCGAAACATAGCGACGTGGCGGTGAAATTCGATTCTTGATCAAAATATTGTTTTAGTTCGGCAGTTCCCGTTTCGCTGAGAATAAGTTTGACGATTGCAGAGGCGTCCAAGTAATGAATTCGGATTAATTTCAACGTGCCTTACCTTTAGAGGCATGACGCCCAAGCTCAGCCGCAGCCCTGACGCTGCGAAGCGCCGGCAAGGACGTCGGCTGGAGTGCCTTGTTGGGCATGTTCAGAACGGCGAGCACTTTCCAATCTCGATGTAAGGTGGGTCGCTTGTAGCGTCCGTGATTTCATATGCGCCGGGTATCACATTGAAGTAACCGAATAGATGGGCCCGAAGGTAGCGACCATTCTTCCTATTGAATTTGAAACTGCCCACGAATCCTTCACAGAAAAGAAAGCCCGTTTCATTGAAGCTGCTCGTGCACAATAGCAGAGCGGGGGAAGGTTCGATCTCTTTTACATTGAAGGTAGATGTTTCACTTTGAGACTCGGCAATAACGTACTTTGAGCCTGCTTCGAAACTTGTACGCTCCCATTGCTTAGTGGCAGCGTTGAAAGCGAAGCCGGTAACCTGATCCGTAATACAGAGATATTGCTCCGCTTGGGCAGACAATGGAGCAATCGCAAGTACAACCACTAGGGTTAGTGTTTTCATAAAAATCCTGATGCCCAACTTTAAATTCGATTTCAATTCTGCCGTATAAGCTGGCATCCTACGCCGCATCATCTGGGGGGTCTATTTTTCGTGAGCGGGTTCCCGCTCCCGCCAGCAGCTTCCCGCGTCCACTTGAAGCCACATTAATGGGGCTTTGCTCTTAGCACGAAGTTAGCCGCCAGCTTCTGTGCTGCTTTAGCGTAATTTATGGCTGTACCAGAACTTATAGCATGTTCCGGGACATGGACTGCCGTGTTGCGCAAATTCCGAAGCTCTGAGAACAGTTTAAGCTTCTCGGTGTCGAGGACATTGGCCGATTCCAATGCTACGTCGAGGTCCGCGCTCGACGTGTAGCTGCTGATCGCCAAGCTGGCGCTGGCGGATTCCTCAAGATCCCGCCAAGCCTGAGCAATGACGAACTTAGGAGATAGGGGTGCCTCGGACGCCTGCTCGAATGACACATGCGCATCGAGGATGTCTATGGCAAACTAAAAGGCAAAAATCTGTAACCCATGTCCCCAGACTTTTCTGTTACCTATCTCCCCGACCGGTCAGGGGGAAGTACGAGTCCCTCTCGAAGCGCGTGTTAGGTTTCCTTTTAACTTGATTGAAAGAAGGCCCATTTGTATCGCCACGCGACATATTTGCACAAACCATCTATGTCGGGGTACACAGAGCTTTCATTTACGCCACATGCGGCCAAATTGCGCTTCACATCCCAGCACAGCGCTTTACTGTGGAGAACCCAACGTTCAAGCGAATGAAAGGAAAATGGTTTGGTAGGATTCGGCTGAATTGTAAAAACACTGTTTTGCGCGGGGATCCTTGGACTAATATGCGGCGGCTTATAGGTTTTTACTTCTTTGAGGCTGAACGGACTCTCCTTGGCTTCATCTATAGCACCGATTCCCTTTACCGCATAGATGACCGCCCTTTCACCTTCATCGCCAAAGATTCCTGCTTCTTTAACAGCGAAGAAAGCGGCAACGAGTAGACTCTCAGTCCAATCAAGTAGCCGGGTTGGAACGCCGTGGTGCTGGGCAATCGACAGCCACTCAATATCCGATTTTGGTTGATGGTTTAAGTACGGCCGAGCGGCCCGCCTAAATTCTTCGAATGCTTGCAATTCATCTTCACGCGTATACGGATATTTTCTCGGTGATCCCCGTTTTGTGCTGTAACGACCGACTAGAGGAGTGAGTTTTTCATTGTCCGGGTCAGACTCACCTCGAAATATCCAACCATCACGGTATTCTCCGACGCAGTCCACCAACTGTGCCCATTCGCTTATTGTTTTGTCGCGATTCTTATTAGTCATGTTTGGAAACCTAACACCTCACATCACCGGCGGTAAAAAGCAGCGTGAGGAACGAACGGCGCATTGTACTGTCCGAGTGCATGTGATTGTTAGGGGTCAATATTCTGTTGATTGTTATGTAGTTGTTTGATTACAGCCTCAATATCTTTCTTTAGACTTATCCTTTTACTCCCTCGGACAAAACGCGTTTCATGAAGGAGTTGGCTGTTATACATCTCTATTGTGCCACGCCCCGCAATAACTCTAAGGAGGCTTTTCACTATTTCATCATAGACGAGAGCTTTGAACGGGCGGCCCTTCCTCTTGAGCTCATCAGAGTACTGAACATCGGATGCTCCAACATAGTTCATCATCGCGCCGATGAAAGCGGCTTCTGAGTCGGATCGTGATTCGAGTGTTTCGAGCCGTCTGCTTAACGACAGAAGCTGCCACAGAATCCAGGTTATCGCCAATAAAGCCCAGTTTTGGGCCACCCAACCCACTAAAGGTGATTGAATGAACGGGAGCCACGAAAACCACACGAACCCTTCAGGACTTCGTATGAGCGCACGAATCAGCCCGAGTACAAGAATAATAATTAACGACCATTTAACGAGAAAACGGAGGATGCCCCAGCCCAGACCGATTGCCCAAAAGGCTTTGCTGTCAGGTATCGTATCCTTCATTGGAACTGGCATATGCGACCCCCACTTTTGACCCCTAACGAGCAAACTCACCTGCGAGCGGTGCGCCAGCACCGCGAGTCAGGTGGAGCGACTGGTTAGGTATTCTTATTAGTCCTGAATCCATCGATTACCCAAAATGCTGAAGTGCCGACAACCCAAAGCGCAACAACGGGGCCAAAACAGAAAAGTAGTAGATTGCTCACTCTAACAACTAGGCGATCATGCAGAGGAGTAAACCCCTTTGCTTCTTCAAAGGTAAAACGCGCCTTCTTGTAGGTGTCAAAAAAGAGATGGCGTGACTCAATTCTGTAGGCTTGAGAGTCTGGGAGACCGAACGATATCTCCTCATCAGCTATTTTCACTTCCGTATACTGAATATAAGCCGCAGCCATAGCTATCAGCATCCACAGTACCGAGACAGTGATTCCGAGCCGTTTCAAACCAGCAAGTCTCATTTGAATACCTAACGCCGCGCTTGAGCGGCGAGCGGAGGCGGCGCGAAGCGCCGACGTAGCGAGTCCGCCTCCAAGCGCTTGTTAGGCGCTGCTCTTTTTGAAACCATCTCTTACCCAGCCAATTCCCCAGCCAACCATAAATACGAAAACAATTGGCAGAAGAATAAGGACGCTAATCTTCAGTACGTTGGGCCGCAACACTAAAGGGACATTTTTTCTTGTTTCAACGTCAAATTGTTTTTGTAGCTGCTTTTGTTCATCGGCCTTAACTTGGGGGAGTACTACTTCCCGCCAATACTGTTCACGGGCCTCTTCCTTTTCTTTTGGGTTTAGGTTCTGGAATTCCTCGTTTAACAAGACTTCGTTCCAGGTACTGACATCTTTCTCTTTTGCAGCCTTATCCCAAACTGTGTTTTGCGAACTTGGAGTGATGCGCCAATTCCAAAACCTATAGCTCCTAACTTGCTCAAGATGTACCGACTCGTTGATAGGGTCGCGCTCCGACACTACTCCTATAAGCACGCCCACTGACCATAACACAGACAGCGCTATCCAAAGCCGCCCCCAGCCCCCTAAGCGTTGCATTTGTCTTTCCTTGATGGCGCCTAACTTTAAATTCGATTTCAATTCTGCCGTATAAGCTGGAATACTACGCGGCCTAATCTGGATGGGCAAGGTTCTAGGTCTTGCTTGATGGCACGGCTCAAAGAGAATCACGACGGTGAAATAAATCGGGTGGTGTCTAATCCGAAAGCAAACCAACCGCGTTTGTTAGATAACGTGAGTTCGCGGTTGCGCTTTAAGCACTACAGCCTGCGCACCGAGGTGAAAGGGGGCGGAGCTTGATATTCGCCATTTAGGCTGGCCCTCGCTAAGGTGGCGACATGCCCAGCCCGCGACGCCTCGAATTCCCCGGCGCCTGGTATCACGCGATGAATCGCGCGGCGGGAAGGCGCTCGATCTTTTGCAGAGATGCGCACCATCCGGCGTTTCTTGATTTCCTCCGGGAGGCGAGCGCAACGTACGGCATCGAGGTGCACGGGAGATATAAAGGTGGCCAGGGGCGGAATCGAACCGCGGCGCAGCCGCGTACAGCGTGGAACGCAAGTACGGGCTATTAGGCGAGGAACATAACCGATTTGCGGGCTCGGGAGAAAACCAATCGCTGCCACCTACCAGCTGGCGGGCTTATGAATCGTCGTGCCCGGTATTGGGTTGGGTAGCTGGCTTGACTTAAGTGCCCAAGTGCGAATCGGCTTGACAAAATCCGCATACTGTCGGAGTTGCCGGGAGGTCTTCCTCATCTTTTTTGCACCGGGCGTAATAAGACCAATCAGCTTTTTGTGCTGCTTCTTTACCAGCCGCAGCGATTCGGCCAAGTCGGAATCATTAGAGACAATCACCGCGCAGTCATAAGCGTCCAGCCACGCATCGTTGAGGAGGTGCAGAGCCAAGTTCACATCGGAGCCTTTCTCCTCGTTCTTCCAGACATCTACCGTGGGTGGAGGCGGGTTGGCGTGTTCCATCGAAATCTTGTGACGCAGGAAATGTCCGAAGTGGAGTTCAACCAGCGGGCAGTGGGCTTGTAGCGCACGCAGGTACGTCTCCTGCCGGATGTTCACGTTCGGATCGTTGGGCGAAGGTTGCACCCGCGCCGTGAAATACCTGACTTTGATGAGCTTGTTTTGCGGCCCCAGGATTTTCTCAAACAGAGCCAGGGGATCGAGCCATTTCCAAGGCGTGCTTCTGACCTCGCCGTAGTAGAAGTTGAAGCCGTCTATGTAGACGATGGTGCGGTAGGCCGGTTTTAATGGCATGTTCTAACATCAGGAAAAGCAAGGGCCTCCGAGGAGGCCCCGCGCCCGACAGTCGAAACCACCGGGGTAGTAGTTTGGAAATGATAGCTGCTGGACACGGGCAGGTCAAAGCTTTTAACGGCGTAGGCGCGGTTGTGATTTTTTCAGAGTCCAAGCTATTAAGCGGGAAGTGAGTGGTGGCCAGGGGCGGAATCGAACCACCGACACAGGGATTTTCAGTCCCCTGCTCTACCGACTGAGCTACCTGGCC
>JAKEHO010000064.1 GCA_022614965.1 Gammaproteobacteria bacterium | reverse complement strand
TCTGGCTGGCAACGACTTATCATGCGGAAAGGGGTAAATCCGAGAGGACTCTCCAGCTCTACAGACGTTGCTCTTTCTCCTAACTATGATGTTTGCCATGTTTGTGGCACAGAGGCGATCGAGAATCTGTACTTTCTCACGTCGTCTGATTCACGAGTCACAAGAATGTTTAGCGGGACCTATCGTCTGATTGCAGACGATTCTTGGTCGTTGCAGTCAACGGGTAATATTCGTCCGAAACGTACAGGTCCCAGATCAACTGGGGAAGTTGTTACTCTTGTTTATGACTCTGGCACTGCGCTTTGGTATGAGGCTTCTTCATGACTCCGAAGGAAGTTAAGGCGCTGGCATATGGAGGAATTATTCGACGGCAAGTCGCCTTCTTCAACAGAATAGCCATCCGCGCGCAAACGCCGCAAGCACGCCTGAATTGGCAAAAAATTCCTTCTTTCTGCCAACTCAAATCAACCCTCATTGTGATGTACTAAACGCGTGAATAAGTGTAGACCGGTGTGGTTCTTCACCACGGTACGGTCCCAATTCACACCCCTGTGTATCTAGTTGAGAGATGATGGGGGCATTCGATGCCTCCGTGTGTTCTCTTTGTTATACGCGCCATCGGGAGGCATTGCCATGAATGTTGCCGGCTCCTATCAGTGGAGCATAGACGGAGTGTTCATCAAGTGCTCCTAATCCAGGGGTAGCACGAATGGAGGAAAGCAATGTATCGATTTTTGTTTGTTCAATCAGTAACCAAGCTATTGCTCTTGACCATTCAAAATAGTGGTAGAGTGGTGCCGCTGATAGCAGCTTTGCTCACGCTGGCGGGGAATACACCACCTACGCAGCCGGCTCCTTCGCCGTATCAGATGGTCTTTGAAGACAACGCCTCGACCGTGAGCAAATACTTGGTTGATTTATTAGCTGGTGTAGCGGTAACTTTCGAGACGGCCGCGCTCTCCCCCGGTAGCGATCCGGTGGTCCATCTTCTGGAGGCCAGCTTTGGAAATGAGGTCGCTGTTGACGACAATGGCGCGGGCGGAAAGGCCAGCCGACTGGTCTACAAGCCCGCTGCAACCGGAAAATACTGGCTCATCGTGCGCGGCCGCACGCAAGCCAGCGGGGGTACGTGTGACCTCTTGAAGGATGGAACGGTATGGCAACGCGCCGTACCCTTTGCAGGACGGCATCTCAGGCTGGATAACCTTCGGGCGCAAGAGCAGATAATAACAATTCGCCCACCCAATGGGGCAACGATACACAATCTTTATATCTTGAAAAGCGATGGCCTTGGTATTGAAAAGCACGGGGCCAGCGAGGCTCGAACTAGCTTTAGCTCGACTGTAGCCCTGGGTTCGCGAAATGTCATCATCGGAGTTCCTCAGAACTTCTCCCCGGGAAAGCTGCAACTCCTCAGAAACGATGTCAACCTCAGCGGTCACGATCCGGATAAAGACGGCCTCGGCACCGAGTTGGAGACTGCCCTTGGCAGCTGTTCTTCGCTTAGCGGCATCGCGACAGGTCCCGATGGCAGCAAGTTTGACTGTAGGAAGGCAACCGACCCGCGAGATACGGACGGAGACGGTATTTCTGACGGATGGGAAGTGCTCGGTCGCGAGTACGTGTACCAGACTGCTCCGAATGTCAGAAAGCACGAATACCTCAAACTGCCACTTTGGGGTGCCGATCCTCGCCACAAGGATCTTTTTGTCGAAGTTGACTTCATGCTTCGCAGCCCGGGCGAGTCGCCACAGAAGCTTTCTCCTGCCGTGGCGAAAGAGTTTGCGCGTTATTATCAAGATCAAGTTGGCTCGTTGAGCGCAGCACAGATAGCCAGCCATGCGGCAGTCCTGAGAAATCCTGACGGCCTTCCCGGCATCAATGTCCATTTGGACACTGGCGTGCCACCGAACACGCCGGAGGATGAGACCCTCTACGGCGATTGGGGTGGCTATACCGCGGTGCCGCCGGTCAAGAAGCCAGATGGAACGTGGGTAGGATCAGACTTCACGCAGGCATGGAAAGACTACATGAGCCCGGCACGCTTTGGCGTTTTCCGCTACGCCCTTCCTTACGCTAGTGGAGGCGGTTCAGTGCCGATTAACTCCTTCGCTTTCGCCGCCGGAATTACCAGTGCCCTGGTACTGGCGCATGAGTCGGGTCACGCTATGGGCCTTGGCCATTCCGGGCCCCCAGGCGCTACCGGGGTCGTCGATGTGAACTGCAAGCCCAATTATCCAAGTATCATGAATTACGCTTATGATGATGGAAGCGTTGGTTTCGCCGATGGTAGTGGCGCACCGTCGCTTAACAATTCGTCGCTAAACGAATGGCAGGCGGTGCCGCCTAATAATACGGCCTATCTTGACGTTCTCGAGCGTGTTTTCAAGTATTGGGTTGATCGGGAGCATGGACACGTAGATTGGGATCGTAATGGATTCTTCGCACCGGCGGGAGCTACTGTCCGCGCGTATGCGAACTTCGCACCTGGTGGAGGTGGATGTGAATATACGCGATACAATGCAACGGAGGTTCCCAATGCGGCGAGTGTTCAAACACCAGCCATGGCGCGGCTCGGGGATCATCTCTATGTGTTCTATTCGGTTCTGGGGATACTTAAATACGCCTACTCTACCTCAGCGTGGAATTGTCCGGTGCCCGACGTCACGCCGTGCGGGACCTGGGCTGGAACGAACGAGGATGCATTCATGGATGCCAAAGGAGGTGTCGATGCGGTGCGTATCGGGTACGGCAGCAGTTCTCAGTTACTGGTGGTGACGATCGATCGCGACGGCAAGCTCTGGCAGGCGCGTCTGTCATTGAATGCCGCCGGGCAGGCGGTGTGGACAACGCCATCGCTCATCCCTGATTCGAGTCCGGCGGCAGGTGAGCCATCGCTGGCACGTATCGATGGGGGAGCCTATCTGGTCTACAAGGGCACCGACGGCAAGATCCGCTTCAACCGCATGACGGCTGAGCACGGATGGTTCGGCGAGCAGCTTGCCTTAACACCGGCCGGTGCGACCATCTCAACCGTGACCTATTCATCTCCGGCCATTGAACGCTCCTACTTGCCGTACAAACCCGGCCTGCCTGCCCTTTATGGAGCGTTCGCCGACCCGAGCGGCAAACTCGACATATGGTGGTTCAACAACGGCGCCGGGCGCTGGGAGAAGACCAACGTCCTCGAAACGCGGCCCGGCCCTATCGAAGGACGACCAGCCATGGTGTGGGTACCCTATCGCACCAACACCGAATACCCAGGCCGCTTCTATTTGATGTACATCAGCTATGACACGGATCAGAACAGAGGCTTTCGAGAAAAGCAGCGTATGGTTCGCATGATGATGTCGTATGTGAAGGTGACGAACACAGGAGGGGACGGAATCCAGAAGATAGAGATGGTTGGTTTGGACTCACCCTTCGACAATGTCTGGATGTATGCCTTTGGCATCGACCTACTCTACGAGTCCGGGATTGATAAGAATCTGCGCGCTGTCCTAGCCTCTGCTATTAACAAGCCGGAATCATGGACGCGCATCTTGGTGCGACCCAAAGCCGACGGGATCAACAACTTCACCTACACTAATTACAATGACTGGGAGGTCCTACGTATTGCTAGTCACAGTGGCACATCTGATGTCAGTCATAGTTATCGGGCAGACGCCCCCCGATTATCCGATAGGTTGAGAAAACTGAGGAGATGTTATGAGAAATCCTAAAAGGCTCATCGCAATGTTAGCGGTTATGTTGTCTTTCATTAATGGGCAGCACACACTCGCACAGTCAGAAACGCCAAAGCTCGAGCTCGGAATACATTTTGCCACGCTTCGGTCAGGGCCTTTCGATACGGCGAGCCCGGGTGTGGGTAGCCGCGTGACATACAACTTCACGGACAACTTATCTTTTGAAGGAGAAGTCAACTACTTTCACAAAGATGGGTATAATGAAACCAGACGTACTCAAGCTCTCTTCGGCTTGAAACCAGGGGTACGATTTGACAAGGTAGGTCTCTTCGGCAAGATCAGACCGGGATTTATTCACGCCAGCCAAATTCAGGTCCAAAACTATCCCTGTTCAAGTTTTGGTGGCGGAGTCACAGGTGGGGATCCGTTACCACACTGCTTCTATGCCAGGGAGGGTAGGAGTAGTTTTGCGCTCGATCTGGGCGCAGTGATCGAGTTTTACCCTTCTCGAAAAACGGCTGTGCGCTTCGATATAGGAGATACCGTCATTCGTAATAGATCACTCCTGTTCGGCATAGGTACAATTCCGTCCAGCGGTTATACCTTTACCACACACAACCTCCAGATCAACGCCGGCGTCGGCTTTCGTTTTTGAGTCCGTAAAAACAATGGTTCAGACAGCAATCAGGCGGCAATCGCGCCGTAACTTGTAAGTCTCAGTAGTCCCAAAATTCCAGCGCCATTCCGTCACAATAGTGGCGCCGCTGGCGCTCTGATTTTATTGACCGTGCCATAGATGCGTTCTAAAGCGTGTTTCAAAAAGTTGAGAAAGCGCGCTTGGCGAAACAAAAATGTGTCAAAGGCGCGCCGTCCTCGATGCGCCACTTGCGTGTAGAGCCAACACAGATGCACCGTGTCCTTTCGG
>JAKEHO010000063.1 GCA_022614965.1 Gammaproteobacteria bacterium | reverse complement strand
TTGGTGGAGGCGGCGGGAATCGAACCCGCGTCCGCAAGCCCTACGCCTTCGGTACTACATGTTTAGCCGTCTCTTTTATTTAACCGCCTGCTACCCGAGCGGCAGGGAAGACAGACGGCGATCCCGGAAGGTTTTAACGAATCCGCCTCGGGATAGCTTCATCGCGAGCTTGTGAGAATCGTCCCCTGAGTAGAGCGCACAAGCACGGACTCCGTCAGAGGCCAGCTGGGTTTAAGCAGCTAGAGCGTAGTTGTCTTCGTTGGCAACTATCAGGTTTGCAGTTGGATTTACGAGGTGATCTGCTCCTCGGCATGCACCTTGGGTTTCGTGACCCACGTCGAAGCCAGTCGCCCCCATAGCGAACTTAGATAGTATAAACGATGATAAGTTGCTGAGCCACTGGGTTTTTTGGCGCCGGGGCGCCTGGTCCTTGGCGCTTGCGCTAGGAAACTTTGTGCAGGCGCGCCGCTGCCCGTGCCCACTCCCGGTCCTTTAAGGCCCTGCGTTTGTCATAGGCTTTTTTCCCTTTGGCAAGTCCAACCTCAAGCTTTGCTCGGCCCTGCTTCCAGTACATCGCTGTCGGCACAACGGTGTAGCCTTTGCGCTCCACCGCGCCGATAAGGCTCGCGAGCTCTTTGCGTTGCAATAGAAGCTTCCGGCTACGCCGGGGGTCCGGCTGGATATGGGTTGAGGCCGCTGGAAGCGGTGTAATCAGCGTGCCGATGAGCCAGGCCTCACCGTCCTTCAGCAAGACGTAGCCATCGCGCAATTGCACACGCCCTGCTCGCAGCGCCTTGACCTCCCATCCCTCCAATGCAAGCCCGGCTTCAAAGCGGTCTTCGATGAAATAGTCGTGGCGTGCCTTCTTGTTCAATGCGATGGTGCAGGCGCCCCTCTTTTCTTTTTTGGGTTCTGGCATTTTGGCGAATTGGCAGAGGATGATTTGGAAAATTGCGCGTGCGATCGCGACCTGTTGATCGTAGCCTTAAGGACTTGCTGAGTATACCAGTTGAGAGATCTTGCGTTTGGTTGAGTGGCTAGGCGATTTCCCTCACAATTGTGCTGCTTTTGATACGCACTGCGCACGATGGCACGGATCTCATTAAGCCTCTGCTTGAGCGCCACGCTTTTCGCTAACACCGTCTTCGGGCTCATCGGCGCACTCACCACCCACATCATGCTGCCATTGAAGGGCACGTTGATCGCGCTGTTCGCAGGGCGTCATTTGTCTCGTGCAGCGAGTCTGAATGAGTTGGGGCTCGGACAGGACTTGGCGTATCTCATTTGGCGCATCCGGGTGCGCTCGATCACCCCCGTTGCCTTGATATTCGTCTTTCTCAATGTGCTCGGCGTGCTCCATCGCAGCCCATAAAATCTAGCGCCTTTGCGACACTTCAGAGCAACCACGCTGCTTTCCTACAGTGCTGATGAGATGTATGAACTCGTCAATGACATTGAGGCGTACCCTGAATTCCTGCCCTGGTGCACCGCTGCGGACATATTGTCCCGAGATGACAACGCGCTCTCTGCCCGGATCTTGCTTTCCAAAGGGAAGATCAAGCAATCGTTTACCACAGCGAATACGATGCGCCCTGGCCGCTTGATCGAAATGCGACTTATCGAGGGGCCGTTCCAACACTTGACTGGCACCTGGCGTTTTGACCCCTCAGGTGATCACAAATGCCGGATCTCGCTCGAGATGGATTTTGAATTTGCAAGCCCAGTGATTGCGATGGCATTCGGCCCGGTTTTTAATCGGGTCTTGAATTCACTGGTCAAGGCATTTCGTCAACGCGCCGTCGATCGCTATGAGAAAAGGTGAAGGCATACAAGTGGAGGTCGCGTATGCGCTTGCATCCGCACAGGTCGTGATCCCTCTGGAAGTGCCCCTCGGTAGCACGTTGGAGCAGGCGATTCGTCTTTCCGGTGTTCTCGAGAGCTGTCCTGACATCGACCTGACCCAGAATAAGGTTGGCGTGTTCGGCAAAGTGAGGCCACTGGATCATGTGTTACAGCACGGTGATCGTGTGGAGATTTACCGGCCCTTGATCGCCGATCCGAAGGACGCCAGACGGCGCCGTGCCGCTCAGGTTAAAAGGGCTCGCTGAGCCTTAGCCCGTTGGGACCGTCAGTAAGGGGCCCTGCGTCGGTGCTTGGGGCGCCTGTAACTGGAAGAGATAGGTTATTAGCGTGAACGCCTCCTTGCTGGTCTGGTCCGAGTGGGCAACGTAGAACCAGTTGCCTTGATACTGCACAGCGACGAAGGAGTCTCTGGGCCGCTCGACACTGGAGCGAATGTGCAATGGGTGCTGCAGCAAGCGGCTCTCGCTCTCCATGAGCTCGTCGCTCTTACTCACCCGGCCTTCTTCAAGATGCACAGTTGGGATCTCGACACCTCGTGAGAGGAAGCCCATGACTGCAAGGAGTGAGCGTACCCGCATCGTGATCTCATCGGGCTTCCGTCCAAGCACCCGGTCTGTGACGCGGAACCTCGAATAGCGTGGATCGAGATTGAGTGTTTGCTTTAATTCATCGATGAGGGCCTGGGTGTCGGGATCTGGATCCCCCTCAAACACGAGGTAGCGTGGGGCTGGCGTGCCCACGGCTTCAGGCTGCTCCTGCTGCATCTCGATGGCCTCGCGCTTCGCGAGTTCGATGACGAGTCCTACGACGTGTCCAAACGTAGTCTGACGTCCACGATCCTCCGGCGATGACTCCGAGAAGAACGGCAAATTCTCCGCCTGATTGATGCGCTCGATGCCCATGACCAGCAGGAGTTCCGGCGGCCAGCCGGACTGGACGAGGGAGAAAAGCAGTTCTGAGGGGATAGGCGTCAGCAGTTGCTGGGCGAATTCATTTCCGGTTAAGGGTCCGTAGGTGATGGTCGGTCGCTCAATGTAGAGCAGGTTGGCGGCCCCGCCGATGGTGTTCGCATTGAATCCTCCCGCAGTGCCGGCCGCGCCGCTCACGCTCAGCTCGCCTGCGTAGACGTACTGGGTGAGGACGGAACTGACTGCGAGGAAGACCGGCGCATCGCGATAACGCAGGCGCACAAGATTGAGCAGCATCTGCTCGTTCGCCGAGCGTCCGATGGCCTCGTTGTAGTCGAACTGGTCCGCCGGAACGCGTGTCGGCGCGAAGGCGCAGGCACACAGGAAGAGACATGGCACAAGTGCGAGGCTTACCAGCAGACGGTGATTAGGGGTCCCCATCAGGGCTCTGTTTTTATCGCTGTTCTGTTAGGAATTCTCTGCGTCGAGTCCCACAATGCGCCCTGCCGGTTTACTTTGGGCCTTCCGCTCCGGGGATTATGGGGGCGGCCGGTTCGGATTCTTCCGTGTCGACTTGTCCCTTCTCTAGTATGGCTTTCTCGTGCTCTGGGAGTGCCGCTTCCGCCGCCTGATGTTCAGCTTCTGTCGGCGGTGGGACGTTGGTGTCCGACAATCCCAATGTGCGCAGTAACCCCGCGACCAGCCCCTCGCGCCTTGGCAAATTTGGGACGATGACCATAGTCTCGGTGTTCTCTGAAGGCTTCAGGGCGCCAGTTGCCGGCGTGACATCGCCTTCGACCGCTACCAGCTTGTCATCTGCGAAGATGAGGCAAACGCTCCGTTGTTCACGCCCCCCGCCACCTTTTTCGTAACTGTAGTAGTAGTCCCAACGATCACTGTGGAACGAATCGACCAGGAGTGGCGTACCCATAATAAAGCTCACTTGGCTCTTGTCCATGCCAGGGCGTAATCTGGCGAGCATATCCTGCGTAACCACGTTGCCCTGTTGTATATCAACCTTATATACGAGCTTGTGTACAAGGGGGATTCTGAATGTGTCATTGGAGTCACGGAGACAACCGGATAATAAGAGTATTAAGAATATTAGGCTCCCCGCTCTAATGAACACGAATGAATGGTTGCGCATGGGACTCGCATCCTCACTGTTTGGTCTGGATTTTATATCAATGTGCATCGGAAAGCATGGACAATGGACCGGCGACATCACCCCGTTGTTCGGGTATACTGCTACCGATTTCCGTGTTCCTCGATCGATGGGGCTCAATCATCGAGATCGTCATAGTGTATTCGCTTATTGACCTCCCTGGCGCTTCGCCGTTCATGTGACGGTTGGGAATCGTGATATGGAGACTCAGGATCTTAAAAAAGCGGGCTTGAAAGCAACGCTGCCGCGTCTTCGCATCCTGCAGATTCTGGAGAATAGCCAGCAGCGTCACATGAGTGCGGAGGATGTCTATAAGGCCCTGCTGGAGGCCGGTGACGATGTGGGTCTCGCAACGATATATCGGGTCTTGACGCAGTTCGAAGCCGCTAGCCTCGTGACGCGTCATCATTTCGAAGGGGGCCTTTCGGTATTTGAACTGAAACAGGGTCCGCACCACGACCATATGCTATGCATAAACTGCGGCAAGATTGTCGAGTTTGTCGATGATATCATTGAGGAGCGACAGCGCGTGATGGCGCATAAGCACGGATTCGAAATCGAGGATCATTCCTTGATCCTTTATGGTCGATGCAAGGACCCGAAGTGCTCAACTCGATAAACGCGGGATTGCGCTAATAGAAGTTTCCACAACGTCTAGGCGCGGTTCATTTAAGCGTTTATCCCATGTTCGAGCATCTCGCGTGCGTGTTTAATGGTCTGTTCCGTAATTTTGATCCCGCCGAGCATGCGTGCAATCTCCTTAACTCGTTCATAGCCATTAAGCACGGCGATGTGGGTATGGGTCTGCTGGCCTCGTGCTTCTTTCATGACTTGAACATGATGATGGCTCTGGGAGGCCACCTGGGGTAGGTGGGTGACGCACAGGACCTGGCGGTCGGCCGCCAGGGTGCGCAGTTGCTGGCCAACGATCTCGGCTACCTGGCCACCGATCCCCGCATCGATCTCATCAAATACTAAGGTGGAGATCCCCCGGCCTTTGGCGCCGATCACCTGGATTGCAAGACTTAGGCGGGAGAGTTCCCCCCCGGAGGCAACCTTGCTTAGAGGGCGCAGCGCTTGCCCGGGATTGGTCGTGACAAGATATTCCACCTGATCCATGCCATGGGGACTCGGATCTTGTCCCTCGATGGCGCGCACCTCAATGGTGAACCGACCCCCTGGCATCCCGAGCTTACGCATGTTGGTCATGATCGCATTGGCGAGTTGACCGGACGCGCGCCTGCGGCTGTCGTGAAGTGCCTTTGCCGAGCGGATGTAGCTTTCATAGCTTTTTTCTTGTTGTGCTTTGAGTTCCTTAAAGCGTTCCTCGCTATGCTCCAATGATTGAAATTCCCTCTGCAATTGCGAAAGCTGACCGAGTAGCTTATCTGCGGGCACATGATGCTTGCGTGCCATCTCCTGCAGCGCGCTGATCCGATCTTCAACCCAGTTGAGGCGCTCCGGGTTCGCTTCGAGCTTGTCCAGGTAGTGCCTAAGCCCCATTGCTGCCTCGCCCACCTGGATGACGGCGCTCTCAAGTAGCTCGGTCATCGGTCTCAAGGCCTCGTCGAATGCGTGCAGGTCTTGCAGTCCTCTCACTGCCCGATTTAATTGTTCCACGGCCGATCCATCCGCCTCAGAGGAGGCACTGACTGCCCCCTGGCAACCCTCAACAATGCGGTTCATATTCGCAAGTCGTGCATGTTCTTCTTCGAGGGCCTCGAGTTCGGATGGACCGAGCCTCAACGCTTCCAATTCCTGTATTTGGTAACGCAAGAGTGCGATTCGCGCGTCGCGATCGTGATGACTACCCTGAAGCGCCTGGAGCGCTTCACTTGCCTGCTTCCACTCATCAAAGGCCTGGGTGATCCGTTCGAGCTGGTCGTGGTGCTGCGCAAAGTCGTCCAAGAGGTTGCGTTGGACATCGCGTCTGGTCAGCGAGTGATGCTCCTGCTGTCCGTGTATGTCCACAAGCTGGTTGCCAAGTTCCCGCAGCAGTTGCACCGGCACCGGGCTGCCGTCGATGAATGCACGTGAGCGTCCATCGTTTCCGATAATCCTTCGAACAATGCATTCCTCCGCGTCATTGCCTTCGAGACCATGTTCTCGGAGCAGATCGCTGGCAGTCGCGTGGTCCTTAATGCTGAACACGGCTGTGATTTCGGCTCGCTCGCAGCCGCTACGCACCACGGTGCTGTCTGCCCGATCGCCCAGTACCAATCCAAGAGCATCAACTAGAATGGATTTTCCGGCCCCTGTCTCGCCGGTGAAGACCGTCATACCCTGATCGAGTTCCAGATCTAGTTGGTCGATGATGGCAAAATCGTGAATGTGGAACTGCCTTAGCACAATTCCCTGCCCCATTGGAGCTTGGCGCGTAGAATGGCGTAATGATCGTGTCCGGCCGGATGGATCAGGCGGATTTGCTTAGTTTTCTTAAAAATCAGTATGTGATCACCGGGCAGGAGTTGCTCTGCGATCTCACCGTCGCAGGTCAGCCTGGCATGATCGATTTCTCGTGTGCCCACAACAATTTCAATGCGACTTCCGCCATCGACGACGATGGGGCGATTACTGATAGTATGCGGGCAGATAGGCACAAGCACTATCGCATCAAGGTCAGGATTTAATAAAGGTCCTCCCCCTGATAGGGCATAGGCGGTCGAACCCGTCGGTGTAGAAACGATCATACCATCGGAGCGCTGGCTGTAGACGAAGGTATTATTTATATAGGTTTCGAACTCAACCAGTCGCGCGACATTTTGCTTGTGAATTACGACGTCGTTCAGGGCGTCGCCTTCCATAACGGCCTGGCCATCGCGCACTACCTGACTGTGCAGTAGAAATCGTCGGTCCTCAACGAATTCGCCGTTGAGGATGCGGGCGAGGGTTTCGTTGATCGCATCCGGCGAGAGGTCTGCAAGGAAACCGAGCCGGCCAAGGTTAATGCCCAGTAACGGCACGTCGTGATCGGAAAGCAGGCGCGCGGCGTTGAGCATGGTGCCATCTCCCCCAATCGCGATAGCCAGGTCACAGGTGCCGCCCAGCACACGGCGTTCCACGATTTCAACTTGGCTTTTTGGGAGCAAATCCGCACAGGCCGCATCGGTTACAATGGCAAGCCCCCGGCTCTTGAGGAACTCCATAAGGGACCTTAATGTACCCCTAATTTCAATGGCCCCGCCCTTGGCGATGAGGCCGACACGCTTGAACTTTTGCACCCAGTGCCCCCCTTAATCGTCAGGCCAAATTAGCATGTCGGGTCCTATCCGCCAACACGTCTTTTGCACTCGCATGCCGAGAGTGCTAAATTTTTATCTCCGGTAGTTTGGAGCAACAGGAAACCTACCCCTATGCCCCGCACAACAAAGGATTCGGTGCTCAATGAGCGTGCCCTGCACCTGTTTAAGACCCTTGTCGAGCGCTACATCGTCGATGGGCAACCGGTAGGGTCCCGTACGCTGGCGCGCGACGCTGGCCTTGACGTCAGTCCTGCTACGGTGCGCCACATCATGGCCGATCTGGAAGCCTGGGGATTGATCCGTTCTCCTCACACATCTGCGGGCCGTATGCCCACCGTCCAGGGATATCGTTTGTTTGTTGACACACTATTGACCTTACAGGAGTTAAACGCGAACGAAGTAAATAGGATATCGAGCGAGTTTGATTGCAAACAGGACGTGGCCAGCCTGCTGCAAACGGCCTCAACCATGCTGTCCAATATCACTCACTTGGCGGGTGTTGTCATGTTGCCCCGCACAGAACAGAAGTCCTTGCGCCGGGTTGAGTTTATGCGGCTTTCGGGGGATCAAGTTCTCGTTATTCTCGTTGTCAATGACAATGAGGTTCAGAACCGGATCATTCGTACCGCGCGTCCCTATTCGCCAGCCGAGTTGCAGGAGGCCGCTAACTACCTCAATCAGTCATTTTCCGGCAAGGATCTGCAGTCCGTGCGTGCAGCAATTGTAAAAGAAATGCAAGAAGTACATGCCGACGTGAATCGCATGATGCAGGCCGTAATCGAAATGGCGGAAAAGGCGTTCGCGGCCGACGATAGGCCACATGATTATGTCCTGGCAGGTCAGACCAACCTGATGGAAATTGCCGACCTCTCAGACCTTGAGAAACTGAAGAAGCTGTTCGAAGCCTTTGGTCAGAAGCGCGACATCCTGCATCTGTTAGATCAGGCGATCCAAGCCCGCGGCCTGCAAATCTTTATCGGGGAGGAATCTGGTTACGAAGTGTTGGATGAGTGCAGCGTCGTCACGTCGCCTTACACGGTGGGTGATCAGGTGGTTGGGGTATTGGGGGTTATCGGCCCCACGCGGATGGCGTACGAACGAGTCATTCCAATCGTTGATGTCACGGCTAAGGTGCTCGGCGCCGCCTTGAATTCGAGGCATTAGTCCCAATTTTTATTCGCATGACCGCGCAAAGGCGGTGCTTAGTGGCGTTCCCATACCCAGCGTCACGTCTTTTCGGAGCGTACTGATGACAAAATACCGTAGACATCCCCAGCGCAAAGGGGACGAAGGCGAAGCGTTGAAACAGGCCAATAACGGAGCACAGATGAGTGGCGATGCCGAGCCTAATGCCGCTGAGACGGTTGCCGAGCAACAACCTAAGGTCCCTGCCACAGATCAGTCGGTGGAAGAGCTTTCCCAGGCGCTTGAAGAGGCTCGGCAGAAGGCTGATGAACACTGGAACGCGTTACTTCGAGCCAAAGCGGAGCTCGAGAACCTGCGCAAGCGCACCGCCCGTGACGTCGCAAATGCCCACAAATACGCCCTTGAATCGTTTATCACTGAACTTCTTCCAGTGAAAGACAGTGTTGAGCTCGGCCTATCGGCATCGGGTAACGCGGCAGACGTTGTGAATCTGCGCGAGGGTATGGAACTTACGCTCAAGATGTTCGATACCGCGTTTCAGAAGTTTGGGGTCACGGTCCTCGACCCTCAAGGCGAGGTGTTCAACCCGGACCTGCATGAGGCCATCTCTATGCAGGAGACCAAGGAGGCCGAACCCGGGACGGTGATGACGGTGGTTCAAAAGGGGTATCTACTGAAGGACAGGCTGCTGCGACCAGCCATGGTCATCGTTGCCAAAAGGCGCGAAACAGAGGCTTGAAATCGCTTACGCCGGCCCAATATCTGTAAAAAGTCTTATTGACCTGTGTCCACGATAGCCTACCCCGCAGGGTTTGGCTCGAGGTTCGCATTATGGCAAAGATAATCGGAATTGATCTGGGGACCACTAACTCCTGTGTAGCCGTTCTGGAGGGTGGAAAGCCCAAGGTGATTGAAAACAGCGAAGGATCCCGTACCACGCCGTCGGTGGTCGCGTTTACCGGCGATGACGAGGTGTTGGTAGGGCAGGCTGCCAAGCGGCAGGCGGTGACCAATCCGAAAAATACCTTGCATGCGATTAAGCGCCTGATCGGGCGCAGATACGGCGACGATGTGGTCAAGCGCGATATCGATATGGTGCCGTATAAAATCGTTGCCGCGGACAACAGTGATGCCTGGGTTGAAGTGGCAGGCAAGAAGATGGCGCCCCCAGAGATCTCGGCACGGGTGCTGATGAAGATGAAGACGACCGCGGAGGATTATTTAGGGGAGAAAGTGACCGAGGCGGTCATTACCGTGCCTGCCTACTTTAATGATTCCCAGCGCCAAGCGACGAAGGATGCGGGCCGTATCGCAGGGCTTGAGGTCAAGCGCATCATCAATGAACCGACGGCAGCGGCGCTGGCGTTTGGTATGGATAAGAAGCCCGGTGACACCAAGATCGCAGTCTACGATCTCGGTGGCGGCACCTTTGACATCTCGATCATCGAGATCGCAGAGGTCGAAGGCGAGCACCAGTTCGAGGTTTTGTCTACGAACGGGGATACGTTTCTCGGAGGAGAAGACTTTGACCTGCGGATCATCGACTATCTCTGCGACGAATTTAAAAAGGATCAAGCCGTTGACCTACACAATGACCCACTGGCCTTACAGCGGTTGAAGGAGGCGGCTGAGAAGGCAAAGTGTGAGCTCTCCTCATCGCAGCAGACGGATGTCAACCTGCCATACATCACTGCGGATGCCAGCGGTCCAAAGCACCTCAACATCAGATTGACGCGGGCGAAGTTGGAGTCACTGGTAGAGGATCTCATCAAGCGCACTATCGAACCCTGTGAGGTCGCATTGAAAGACGCCGGCCTCAAACCGTCTGAGGTGCGTGATGTGATTCTGGTGGGCGGGCAAACGCGCATGCCCAAGGTGCAAGAGACGGTTAAGGCATTGTTCGGCAAGGAACCGCGCAAGGATGTCAATCCGGACGAGGCCGTGGCGATCGGCGCCGCCATCCAGGCGGGCGTCCTCGGTGGCGATGTGAAGGATGTGCTGCTGCTCGATGTGACGCCGCTTTCACTTGGAATTGAGACTTTGGGTGGCGTAATGACTAAGCTGATTGAGAAGAACACCACGATCCCGACTCGGGCGAATCAGGTGTTTTCGACGGCTGAGGATCATCAAACGGCGGTCACCGTGCATGTGTTACAGGGAGAGCGGGAAGTGGCCTCGGCCAACAAGTCACTGGGTCGTTTCGACCTGACGGATATCCCCCCGGCTCCGCGGGGCGTGCCCCAGATCGATGTGACATTCGACATCGATGCGAACGGGATACTGAATGTCTCCGCGAAGGACAAGGCCACCGGCAAAGAGCAGTCTATCGTGATCAAGGCCTCCAGTGGCCTCTCGGAGAAGGAGATCGAGCGAATGGTTAAGGACGCGGAAGCGCACGCTGAAGAGGACCGCAAGTTCCACGAGCTGGTAGACGCCCGTAACCAGGCCGATGCACTGATCCACGCCACCAACAAGTCGCTCAAAGAGCTTGGTAATAAGGTGGATGAGCGGGAGAAGAAGGAAATCGAGGCTGCCATTGACGAACTAAAGAGCGTTTTGAAGGGTGACGACAAGTCAGCCATCCAGGAGAAAACCAGGCGACTTGGGGAACTCTCCGGCAAGATCGCGGAGCGGGTGTACAAACAGACGGCAGAACAAGGGAAGGCTGCAGAGGGGGCAAGCGCGACCCGACAGGGCAATGGCGCTGCAACCGATGAACATGTAGTCGATGCCGAATTCGAGGAAGTGGATGACGACAAGAAGTAACTAGTGTATGTCTCTCCCGTGGAGATGCCGTTAGGCAAGGCATTTTGATATCGGCCCGGATGAGGTAGGGCACTCGCGAGGTGGCCTGTTGCTCATCCGGGCTCATTCGTCATTAAAGACCTGACATGGCAAAGGCTGACTACTACGAGATCCTCGGGGTGTCACGCAACGCGACGGAGGCCGAGATCAAGAAGGCCTACCGGCGCCTCGCGATGAAATACCATCCCGATCGCAATCCCGGCAATAAGGACGCGGAGACGCACTTCAAGGAGGCCAAGCAGGCCTATGAGGTCTTAACCGATCCCAACAAGCGGGCCGCCTATGATCAATTTGGCCATGCCGGGGCTGAGCAGTTCGCCAGTGCGGGCGCTGGGGGCTTCGGCCCAGGAAGTTTCAGCGACATTTTTGATAGCGTCTTTGGCGACATCTTCGGCGCGGGGGGGCGGGCGAGCACCCGCGTCTTTCGCGGGGCGGATCTTCGCTATAACCTTGAGCTAACCCTGGAACAGGCGGTCTTTGGCGATACAGTCAAGATCCGTGTACCTAAGATGGTCAGCTGCGAGGCGTGCCGAGGTACCGGTGTTCGACACGGTGGGGCGCCAGCCACGTGCCCGACCTGCGGAGGAGCCGGGCAGGTTCGTATGCAGCAGGGATTCTTTTCCGTGCAACAGACCTGTCCCAAGTGTCACGGCACAGGTCGGTACGTCACGGATCCGTGTTCGTCATGCTACGGACAAGGGCGCGTTAGGGACCGCAAGACCATGTCGGTTAAGGTGCCCCCCGGTGTCGATGGTGGTGACCGCATTCGCTTGGCGGGTGAGGGTGAGGCGGGGGAGCAGGGTGGCCCGCCCGGTGATCTCTACGTGCACATCCGTGTTAAGCAACACGAAATCTTTACACGGGAGCAGAATGATCTCTACTGTGAGGTGCCCATCAGCATGGTCACGGCGGCTCTCGGTGGAGAACTTGAAGTACCGACTCTGGACGGGCGAGTGTCGCTCAAGGTTCCGGTGGAGACTCAAACCGGCAAGGTCTTTCGCCTACGCGGAAAAGGCGTCAAATCCGTACGCAGCAACACGCTTGGCGACTTGTTGTGCCGGGTGGTCGTGGAGACGCCGGTACATCTCGATCGTAGGCAGAAAGACCTTTTGGCAGAACTTGAAAAGTCGATGAGTACTGATGGCAGGCGCCATAGCCCGAGGACGGCATCATGGCTCGACGGCGTCAAAAAATTCTTTGAAGACAAAAAGTTATAACGGGGGAAGGGCCATGATGACAGTGAAGATCGCCCTGAGCGGCGCCGCTGGGCGCATGGGGCGTACGCTGATTGAGTCATGTCGCGAGACCCAGGGGGTGAGCCTGGCGGCAGCCATCGAACGCCCCGGGGACCCGTCCATTGGGATCGATGCGGGGGTGCTGATCGGTAGCGGCAAGATGGGGGTCACCGTAGTGGATTCGCTCGCGGAGGTCATCCCTCAGTTCGATGTCTTGATTGATTTCACGGAGCCCAAGGCCACACTCGATAAGGTTCAAGCCTGTCGCAAAGCGGGCCGGGGCATGGTGATCGGTACCACAGGGTTCTCCGCTGAACAGAAAAAGATCATCCAAAGGGCCGCGCAGCGTATCCCCATCGTGTTCGCCCCCAATATGAGTGTCGGTGTCAACCTCTGTTTTAAGTTACTAGAGACCGCTGCGCATGTTCTCGGGGATGATGTCGACATTGAAATCATTGAAGCCCACCATCGGCACAAGATCGATGCCCCATCTGGCACCGCAGTGCGTATGGGTGAGATTATCGCAAGTGTTCTGGGCAGAGACCTGGCGCAATGCGCGATCTATGGGCGTCACGGAACCCTCCCCCAGCGCGACAGCAAAACCATTGGTTTTGAAACCATCAGGGCCGGAGATCTCGTAGGCGAGCATACGGTGATGTTCGCTGCCCCAGGGGAGCGCGTGGAGATCACCCACAGGGCATCCAGTCGGAAGACGTTCGCCACTGGAGCCATCCGCGCTGCGCAGTGGGTGATGCAACAGGATAAAGGGCTCTTCGACATGCAGCAGGTGCTTGGTTTACGTTAGGGAGGGTGCGCCTCATCGCGCGCCAATAGCTCTACCATCCCGTCGGTGATCTGTACCTTCACCTGCCGCAGATTCTGCCCAGCAGATGGGCCGGCAATACAAAAACCCTCTTCAATGCGGAAAAGGGCACCGTGGGTCGATCATTGAATCAGCGCGCCTGTCTCGTCCAGAAACTGATCGGGCATCCATTCAGCGAGGCCCAAGCGTGCGGACAGCGGTTTGTATACCCATAGATGGCATTGGCTCTGTGCACCACAAACAGGGTGAGCGTGTTATTCCTCGACGCGACCGCGAAGCCTGTGGCGCCGTTCGCGGGGATGTATGTTAGCGCAAAAGGAATCGTGTTTTGTCTGCGTGGTTGGGGTGACGCCTCGCCATGATAGCCGCACCGCCTCAATAGACACTTGTCGATCGATTTAATGTAAAATTTATCAAAGATGAGTTGGCGGGAGTAACCCTATGGTTTCTCCCGCTTTGCATGTTCGGCGCGGAGGTTAGCGTGAATCACCCAGCCTTGCTGGCGCTCGAAGATGGCAGTCTGTTTCATGGCCTATCGATCGGTGTTCCCGGTGAGACCGTGGGGGAGGTGGTGTTCAATACCGCCATTACGGGTTATCAGGAAATTCTAACCGATCCATCCTACTGCAAGCAGATCATTACGCTCACTTACCCGCATGTTGGTAATGTGGGGGCCAATTTCGAGGATGAGGAGTCACCAAAGATTTATGCCAGCGGTTTGGTGATCCGTGATCTTCCCCCGAGGATGAGCAGCTGGCGCGCCCGAGAGGCTTTGCAAGATTATCTGAAGAAAAATCAGGTGGTTGGTATCGCGGATATCGATACCCGCCGGTTGACGCGCATTCTTCGTAACAAGGGCGCACAGCGAGGATGTATCGTCGCAGGGGAAACCGTCGACGAGGACGCGGCAGCTGATGCCGCCCGGTCCTTTGCCGGGCTAAAGGGAATGGATCTTGCCAAGGTGGTCAGTGTCGATGCGCCCTACGAGTGGTCCCAGGGCAGCTGGGACTTGGCCACGGGGATGCCGGAAGCGCTTGGCAAAGACGAGGAGGTACTCCCGTGGCATGTGGTGGGCTACGACTACGGGGTGAAACGCAACATTCTGCGTACGCTAGTTGATCACGGCTGCAGGCTTACCGTCGTCCCCGCCCAGACACAGCCGGCAGACGTGCTCGCACTGCGTCCGGACGGGGTCTTTCTCTCCAACGGACCGGGGGATCCGGAACCCTGCGACTACGCGATCACGGCGATCCGCGAACTGATGGATACCGACATTCCGATATTCGGTATTTGCCTTGGACACCAGCTATTGTCATTGGCTGCGGGGGCGCGCACTGTCAAGATGAAGTTTGGCCACCACGGGGCGAATCATCCAGTGCAGGAGCTGGCCACCGGTAGAGTTATGATCACGAGCCAGAACCATGGCTTTGCAGTCGATGAGGAGAGCCTGCCCACACATCTTTGCGCCACTCACCGTTCGCTGTTTGACGGCAGTTTGGAGGGCGTTCACCACAGCCATCATCCGGCATTCGGCTTTCAGGGACACCCAGAAGCCAGTCCGGGCCCGCACGACGTGAGACCGCTGTTTGATCACTTTATTGAGCTAATCAAGAACCGGTCCGGGCGCCATTAGATCACCATTCTGCAGCGCAATCCCAATGTGCCCGGGTGGGTGCTAGCCATGCCTAAACGCACGGATATTAAGAGCATCCTCATCATCGGCGCCGGCCCCATCGTGATTGGGCAGGCGTGCGAGTTCGACTATTCCGGCGCTCAGGCCTGCAAGGCGCTTCGGGAAGAGGGGTATCGGGTCATCCTGGTCAACTCAAACCCCGCCACGATCATGACCGATCCCGACATGGCGGATGCCACCTATATCGAACCCGTGCGTTGGCAAACGGTTGAACGGATCATCGCGAAGGAACAGCCGGATGCCCTATTGCCAACAATGGGGGGACAGACGGGTCTTAACTGCGCGTTGGACCTTGCCCGTGAGGGCGTGCTGGCTCGATACGGGGTGAAGTTAATCGGTGCCTCGCGCGAATCCATCGATAAGGCCGAAGACCGCGAGCTTTTCCGCGAGGCCATGCAAAGGATCGGTTTGAAGGTGGCGCACTCTGCGCTTGCCCACAGCTTAGAACAGGCCCGCGAACTGCAGGCTCAGATCGGCTATCCGCTCATCATTCGCCCGTCATTTACCCTTGGCGGGAGCGGAAGTGGTGTGGCCTATAACAGGGAAGAGTTTCTCGAGATCTGTGAACGCGGTCTGGCTACGTCGCCGACCCACGAGGTCTTGCTGGAACAGTCGGTGCTTGGGTGGAAGGAGTTTGAAATGGAAGTGGTTCGCGATCGGAAGGATAACTGCATCGTCGTCTGCTCCATAGAAAACGTCGATCCCATGGGTATACATACGGGAGACTCCATCACGGTCGCGCCAGCCCAGACACTAACGGATAAGGAATATCAAATGATGCGGGATGCCGCGATCGCCGTGCTTCGGGAGATCGGTGTCGACACGGGCGGCTCCAATGTGCAATTTGCGGTGAACCCTGACAACGGAGAACTCATTATCATCGAGATGAACCCGCGCGTTTCGCGCTCTTCCGCGTTGGCGTCGAAATCCACGGGTTTCCCAATTGCCAAAGTGGCTGCAAAACTCGCCGTAGGGTACACCTTGGATGAGCTATCCAATGAGATCACTGGAGGTGCAACCCCCGCGTCGTTCGAACCGACGTTGGACTACGTGGTGACGAAAATTCCTCGCTTCACATTTGAGAAGTTTCCACAGGCTGATGACCGGCTGACTACCCAGATGAAGTCTGTGGGTGAGGTCATGGCCATTGGCCGCACCTTCCAGGAATCCTTGCACAAGGCCATCCGCGGCTTGGAAACCGGGGTCGACGGCCTTAACGAACGGATGGACCTCAACAGTGACGAGGCAAGAGAGCGGCTGCAAAGAGAACTCCGTGTCGCTCGGGGGGAGCGCCTGTGGTATATCGCCGATGCCTTTCGCATGGGTTTCTCTGTCGACGAGGTTTATCAGCTGTCTCGGATTGATCCGTGGTTTCTCGTGCAGATCCAAGACCTGGTGTTTGAGGAGCAGGCGGTTCGCACCGAAGGGATGCCGGCTCTCGATGCGAGGCGGATGCGTGCGCTGAAGCGAAAGGGCTTCTCTGATCGCCGCCTTGCCCAGTTGCTGGGGGAAAGTGAACTGACCGTTCGGACTCTGCGACATCAGTACGGCACCCGTCCCGTGTATAAGCGAGTCGACTCCTGCGCTGCGGAATTCAGAGCAAGTACGGCCTACTTGTATTCTACCTATGAAGAAGAGTGCGAAGCTCTGCCGAGTTCTCGGCAGAAGATGATGGTACTTGGTGGCGGGCCTAATCGAATCGGCCAGGGTATCGAATTTGACTATTGCTGTGTACAGGCCGCACTCGCCATGCGCGAAGCCGGGTTTGAGACCATCATGGTCAACTGTAATCCGGAAACCGTCTCCACCGACTACGATACGTCAGACCGGCTGTACTTTGAACCGCTCACGCTTGAGGATGTCTTAGAGATTATTGATCTCGAACAACCCCAGGGGGTCATTGTCCAGTATGGCGGTCAGACGCCGCTGAAGCTCGCGCGGGATCTTGCGGCAGCGGGTGCGCCGATTATCGGGACTTCTCCCGATTCCATTGATCTCGCCGAAGATCGCGAGCGATTCAAACAGTTGCTCACACAACTCGAACTGCGCCAACCGCCTAACCGCACAGCCCGCGATTTACAACAGGCCGTGCGGCTGGCTGAGGAGATCGGCTACCCCATCATTGTGAGACCTTCCTATGTGCTCGGTGGCAGAGGAATGCAAATCGTTCATAACGAGGCGGATCTGCGAGCCTACATGGAACCGGCTGTTGCCGAGTCCAACCAATCGCCTGTTCTGCTCGACCGCTTTTTAAGCGATGCGATCGAAGCAGAACTCGATGCAGTTGCCGATGGTAAGGACGTATTGATAGGCGGCATCATGGAGCATATAGAACAGGCGGGCGTCCACTCCGGTGATTCAGCCTGTTCGCTACCGCCTCACACCCTCTCGGAAGGCATCCAGGAACAGTTGCAAGCGCAGGTCCGCAGCCTGGCCAAGGCTTTGAACGTTGTGGGGCTCATGAATGCGCAGTTTGCCATCCAGGGTGACGACATCTACGTTCTTGAAGTAAACCCCAGGGCGTCAAGGACGGTTCCATTTGTATCGAAGGCGACAGGACTCTCATTGGCACGGATCGCTGCTTACTGCATGACAGGGCGTTCGCTTTCCTCACAAGGGCTGACCAAAGCACCTATCCCTCACTATTATTCGGTTAAAGAGGCCGTGTTTCCTTTCGTCAAACTGCCTGGCGTGGATCCCTTGCTAGGGCCAGAGATGAAGTCTACTGGTGAGGTAATGGGGATCGGTTGGAGCTTTGGTGAAGCGTTTGCCAAGGCTCAGCTTGGTGCAGGGGTTAATCTGCCGCATTCAGGAAATGCTTTCATCAGCGTCCGGGATAAGGACAAACCGGAGGGTGCAGACGTGGCTAGGGATCTGCTGGCGTTGGGGTTTAACCTGTATGCCACCCGCGGCACGTGCAGCGTGCTACAGGACGCGGGCATTGCGTGCACGCGCGTGAACAAAGTACTTGAGGGACAGCCCCACATTGTTGACATGATCAAGAATGATGAGATTCGTTTGATCGTGAACACGACGGAAGGCAAACAGGCGATTGCAGACTCGTATGCGATCCGGCGGACCGCGCTGCAAAACAAGGTGACCTATACCACAACCATGGCGGGCGCACGAGCGACAATACTGGCGCTCAAAGAGAGCGATACGAGCACGGTCAATCGCTTGCAGGAATTGCATAGGGCCTGAAGAGATGGGCAAATCACCGATGACCACAAAGGGCGCCCAGAAGCTGCGCGAAGAGCTGCACAGGTTAAAAACCGAAGTTAGGCCGGGAATTACCAAGGCGATTGCTCATGCGCGTAGCTTGGGTGATTTGAGTGAAAACGCGGAGTACCTCGCCGCTCGCGAGCAACAAAGTTTCGTTGAAGGACGTATTGCTTTGATCGAGAGCAAGTTAAACAACGCGCAGATAATTGATCTCAGCACGATCGATGCAAAAGGCAAGGTGGTGTTCGGGTCAACCGTGCATCTCGTTCATGTGGAGACGCTTGAGGAGGTCGTCTATCAGATCGTGGGGGAAGATGAGGCGGACATTAACAATGGCTTAGTATCCATCATTTCGCCGGTTGCGCGCGCCATGATTGGTAAAGAACAAGGGGTTGTGGTCGAGGTCATAACGCCGAGCGGCGTTGTCGAGTATGAGATCCGGGCCATCAGTTACAAGTAATGGATACTTTAAAATATTAGGGAGATTCATTTCATGGAGTTGGCGATGTTGAAGGGCAAGACCCGCATAGACGCATAGATAATATAGATAATAGATATAGATATTGAGGTAGACGAATGCGACTTGTTGACTCAATCCTGCGGGTAAGGGCGTGGATGAGTGGTCGTATGGGACCCTTTGCTCGCCGGCAGGCACATGTCAGCGCGCCGTAGCAGCAAGCAGTGGCTTAAGGAGCATTCCAGGGATCCGTTTGTCAAACAGGCACAGCAGGCGGGGTATCGCTCCCGCGCGGTCTACAAGCTGATGGAAATCGATAATCGGGACAGGTTGTTACGGCCGGGAATGTCCGTTATTGACCTCGGTGCAGCACCGGGGGCATGGTCACAGTACGTCAGTCAGATTGTGGGCCCCGCCGGGCGCGTGATTGCGCTCGACAAGTTGCCAATGGAGCCCGTTAAAAACGTTTCCTTTATGCAAGGTGATCTTGCTGACAAACGCGTTCGCGATCGGCTCACTCGGGCCTTAGCCAAGTGCCCAGTGGACCTTGTAATCTCGGATCTCGCCCCCAATATGAGTGGTATTAAGGCAACAGACGAGGCGCGGATGATGCGTCTTCTGGAGCGGGTTTCGGATCTGGCATTCGAGGTGCTGAAACCAGGCGGCACGCTGCTTGTCAAGGGCTTTCAGGGCGTGGATTTCTCGAGCTACGTGAAGGAGTTGAGGAAGCATTTCCAACACGTATCCATTCGCAAGCCCAAAGCCTCTCGTCAGTTCTCGAGCGAAGTCTATGTTTTGGCACGCTCCTATGTTGTATAGTTAATACACTAGCGGGTGAGTTGTTACCCGCAGCTTTGAGGCTACCAGTTTGAACGACATGGCGAAAAATCTGATCTTGTGGGTCATCATTGCCCTTGTGTTGATGATGGTCTTCAATAATTTTGGACCACGCCATACGGCGACCCAGCAGGTCAGCTACTCGCAATTTATCTCGGATGTCAAAAGCGGGCGAGTCAAATCGGTCGTTATTGAGGAGAACAACATCAATGGAAAGATGGATGACGGGACCACATTTTCGACCTACAGCCCGGAAACCGACAACAGCCCGCTAATTGGGATGTTATTGTCCAACGGCGTAACGATCGAGGCCCGGGCACCTGAACAACATGGCCTACTCACACAGATTTTTATCTCGTGGTTCCCGATGCTGCTGCTCATTGCCGTGTGGATTTTCTTCATGCGTCAAATGCAGGGAGGCGCGGGTGGCCGTGGCGCGCTTTCGTTTGGCAAGAGCCGGGCCCGGTTGCTCGCGGAGGATCAGGTCAAGATTAATTTTAATGATGTGGCTGGCGTTGACGAGGCCAAGGAAGAAGTGGGTGAGTTAGTGGAATTCCTACGCGATCCGGGCAAGTTCCAAAAATTAGGTGGCAAGATCCCGCGGGGTGTGTTGATGGTCGGACCACCCGGCACCGGCAAGACCCTCTTGGCCAAGGCCATTGCCGGCGAGGCGAAGGCACCCTTCTTCACGATATCTGGCTCTGATTTCGTTGAAATGTTCGTTGGAGTCGGAGCCTCCCGGGTGCGCGATATGTTCGATCAGGCCAAAAAACATGCGCCATGCATCATCTTTATCGACGAGATTGACGCCGTGGGCCGGCATCGTGGGGCTGGTCTAGGCGGTGGTCACGATGAGCGCGAGCAAACACTCAATCAGTTGCTTGTGGAAATGGACGGGTTTGAAGGGAATGAAGGTGTGATTGTCATTGCCGCAACGAATCGCCCCGATGTGCTTGATCCTGCGCTGTTGCGTCCCGGGCGTTTTGACCGCCAGGTGGTCGTCCCGTTACCCGACATTCGTGGGCGTGAACAGATTCTCAAAGTTCACATGCGCAAGGTGCCGATTGCAGATGATGTGAAGCCAACCATCATTGCGCGTGGTACGCCCGGCTTTTCCGGCGCCGATCTGGCGAACCTGATCAATGAAGCCGCCCTTTTTGCCGCACGCGCCGACAAGCGGCTGGTTGATATGGAAGATTTTGAGAAGGCCAAGGACAAAATCATGATGGGCGCCGAGCGTCGCTCCATGGTGATGAGTGCCGAAGAGAAGAAGCTCACCGCGTACCACGAGGGAGGCCATGCCATCGTCGGTCGCTTGGTGCCCTCGCATGATCCTGTCTACAAAGTGACGATCATGCCTCGCGGCATGGCGCTGGGCGTCACGATGTTTTTACCGGAGGAGGATCGGCACAGCTTCAGCAAGGAGCGGCTTGAGAGTCAGATATCCAGTCTCTTCGGCGGGCGCATTGCAGAGGAATTGATCTTCGGTCCAGAGTTCGTGACCACCGGGGCGAGCAATGATATCCACCGCGCCACCGAGATTGCGCGCAATATGGTAACCAAGTGGGGACTGTCGGAGCGTTTGGGTCCCTTGACCTATAGTGAGGAAGAGGGCGAGGTGTTTCTTGGGCATTCGGTGACGAAACATAAGCGCGTATCGGATGAAACGGCTCACGTGATTGACGAAGAGATCCGTAGCATCGTCGATCGCAACTATGAACGCGCTGAAGGGCTTTTAAAGGAGCATATTAAACAGCTGCACCTCATGGCGGACGCCCTCATTAAGTACGAAACCATAACCACCGACCAGATCGATGACATCATGGCCGGTAAGGCACCTCGTCCGCCGGACGGTTGGACCGATGACGACGGTGCCATTAGTCCGAATGTACAGACGCCAACCGGGAAGAGGGCTGGGAGAAAAGCCGTTAAACCGGCCGATGACGGTGCGGTCGGTGGGCCAGCCAGCCAGCATTAGCCACCGGGCGCTTTCGGGCCTTAAGGTAACCGGGGGGTCCGCCTGTCGTGCAGGCCTTTTCCAGCAAGTCGCGGGTGCGGATCCCCTTTTGATCCCAAGGCCATCTTAACGTTCCCGCACGCGTGATCTGAAGAGCTCAATCGGCGCATCGAGATGAGTCGGGAAAGGACGTATTTCGGCACGGACGGGATCCGCGGTAAGGTCGGGACGCCTCCCATCACACCGGAGTTCGTCATGAAATTGGGTTGGGCCGCAGGGCGGGTCTTGGCCAAGGGTGGGGGTGGAAGGATCCTGATCGGGAAGGACACCCGTATTTCAGGGTACATGTTCGAATCCGCCTTAGAGGCGGGTCTCTCGGCTGCGGGTGTCGATATCCGTCTCCTAGGCCCCATGCCAACGCCAGCCGTTGCGTATCTGACCCGTACCTTTCACGCTCGGGCGGGCATTGTTATTAGCGCTTCTCACAACCCGTACCATGATAATGGCATCAAGTTTTTCTCAAGCGACGGCACAAAGTTGCCTGACGAAGTGGAGTTGCAAATCGAGGCGGAGCTGGAACGCCCCCTGAAAACTGTGGAATCCAGCCGCCTCGGTAAGGCGGAAAGGGTCGAAGATGCCCCAGGGCGTTACATTGAGTTTTGCAAGCGCACCATTGGCCCGGGGATTAACCTGAATGGTTTGAAGATCGTCGTGGATTGCGCTCATGGTGCGACCTACCACATTGCACCCAACGTCTTCGATGAGCTCGGTGCGCATGTGATCTGCATTGGGGTTGAGCCTAACGGTCTCAATATTAATGATTCGCGCGGTGCGACCAAGCCGGAGGCACTCCAAGCAAAAGTGCTGGACACTGGTGCTGATCTTGGCATTGCCTTGGATGGGGACGGCGACCGAGCGATCATGGTGGATCATAATGGAGACGTTGTCGACGGCGATGAGATCATGTACATCATCGCCGAAGCACGGTGCAGGAATAATTCGCTCACGGGGGCGGTGGTCGGCACCCAGATGAGCAATCTTGGGCTGGAACACGCGGTACGTAACCTCGGCTTGGAGTTCAAGCGGGCGAAGGTAGGAGACCGTTATATCATGGAGATGCTGTTAGAGGGTGGTTGGACCCTAGGGGGTGAGACCTCAGGACATATCATCTGTTTGGATCTGACAACCACCGGCGATGGGATCGTGTCTGCGCTTCAGGTTCTAGCAGCGATGACGTGCAGCGGCCAACCACTGAACGCCCTCAAGTCCGGCATGAGCAAGTATCCACAGCAGCTCATTAATGTGACCATCGACAAGCCCGTTGACATCGGGCGTCTTGCATCGATTCAAAACGCAGTGAGGGAGGTGGAGACAGAGCTCGGAGATGATGGACGGGTGCTGTTACGCCCTTCTGGCACCGAACCTGTCGTGCGGATCATGGTTGAGGGAAAGGATGCCCTTCAGGTGGATGCTTTAGCCAACCAACTGGCTTCCCTCGTCAAGGATGCGCTGACGCAGACTGAACACATCCCGACAGATTAATAAAAGGTTGTCCACCCGCGCTTAGGGCGACATCGCTACTCGCCCCCCACCACGTAGAATTGCACCGGGTCTTTTGTGAATATCGGCGATGAGTGTTTCGTGGCGGGTACATTGTGCTTCAGAGGTTGCGGAGCAACTCGTTTATGCTCACCTTAGCCCGCGTCTTCTCATCAACTTGCTTGACAATTACCGCGCAATAGAGGCTGTGACTTCCATCTTTTGCGGGCAGGTTCCCGGAAACCACGACCGAGCCCGGGGGGACGTGACCGTAGCTGACCTCACCGGTTGCTCGGTTGTAAATCTTCGTGCTCTGGCCGATATAGACACCCATGGAGATCACCGATCCCTCCCCGACGATGACCCCCTCGACGATCTCGGAGCGGGCGCCAATGAAGCAGTGGTCCTCAATAATGGTTGGGGCGGCCTGTACCGGCTCAAGCACACCACCGATGCCGACGCCTCCGGACAGGTGTACATTCTTGCCGATCTGGGCACAGGACCCTACAGTGGCCCAGGTATCTACCATGGAACCGCTATCAATGTACGCCCCAATATTGACGTAGGAGGGCATGAGCACCACATCCGGTGAGATATAGCTTCCTAGTCGTGCAGTCGCCGGTGGGACGACACGCGCACCAATATCGGCAAAATCCTGTACGTCAGCACCAGCGAATTTGAGTGGTACCTTGTCATAGTAATTGGTAAATGACCCACGGATTAGCCGATTGCCTTCTATCCGGAAGTAAAGCAGTACGGCTTTTTTTAGCCATTCATTTACTGTCCAACGGCCTTGCCTTTTCTCGGCAACGCGCACTGTTCCGCTGTCCAATAACTTGACACATTCATGTACCGCGTCTTTGAGAGATTTTCTTACAGTATTTGGCGTGAGATTAGCGCGCTCTTCAAAGCCTTTTTCGATTGTCTGTTGCAGATTGTCCATATTGATTTGTTCGGTCAGGTTGATATTTACAATGTGCTGGCATATTCGCAAATGCGCATTGCAGCATCGATGCATTCATCAAGCGATGCAACCAGTGCGATGCGTACACGGCGGTATCCCGGGTTGACCCCTTTCGCTGTTCGTGACAGAAAACTTCCTGGTAGCACAGTTACATTTTGACGTTCGAGTAGCCCGCGCGCGAAGTCAGTATCGTCTATTGGTGTTTCTGGCCATAGATAAAAGCTCGCTTTAGGCCGATGTACATTCATTACTGGGCCAAGGATATCAAGTACTGCCTCAAACTTAGCTCGGTACAATGCTCGGTTTTGTTCTACATGCTTCTCATCCTGCCACGCCAGTAGACTCGCGGCCTGCGTATAGAGCGGCATTGCGCAGCCGTGGTACGTACGATAGAGAAAAAACTGTCGGATCATATCGGCATCACCGGCTACAAAACCGGAACGCATGCCTGGGACATTAGAGCGCTTGGAAAGACTGTGAAAGACGACACACCGTCTATAGTTGCTGCGACCGAGTTGTGCGGCCGCTTGGAGTAGCCCGACGGGAGGATCGTCCTCATCCAGGTAGATTTCTGAGTAGCATTCGTCGGAGGCAATAATAAAGTCGAATTCATCGGCGAGCTCGAACAGCTTCGAATAGGTACGCGTATCAATTACAGCGCCTGTGGGATTGCCTGGTGAGCAAAGATACAACAGTTGGCAGTGCTCCCAGACTTCGTTTGGTACCGACGCGAAATCGGGAAGAAAGTCGGTTTCTTGCAAACAGTTGATGTACCAAGGTTGCGCCCCCGCCAATAGCGCCGCCCCTTCATAGATCTGGTAGAAAGGATTGACCATGATAACCATGGGTTGATCTTTCGTGCGATCGATGGCGCATTGGGCGAAGGCAAACAAGGCCTCGCGAGTTCCGTTAACGGATAGGATGTTTTGAGCACCGCTTAAACTACCTGTAGGAAGTTTAAACCGGGCAGTCAACCAGTCAGCGATGGCTGCGCGCAATTCTGCACTGCCCCGTATCGTCGGATAAGTCGCCGCACTTTGGAGGTGCCGGATGATCTCATCGATAATGAACCGTGGCGTCGGATGCCTTGGTTCGCCGATCGATAGGTTAATGGGTGTCTGTCCCTTTGGAGGACTTGCGTTCTGGGTAAGCTGGTGAAGCTTCTCAAACGGATAGGGCTGAAGGGTGGAAAGGCTGAGATTCATCGAGCTGTTTGTCTGCCCCAAGGGGTGCAAAACGGGCGTAGTATAGGCTATCCATTCCTGCTCTCCAATCGGTTGCGCTTCCCGATTGAAGGTTGGTCAATTTCGAAAATGGTTTGGCGACGGACATAAAGCGAGCGATGCGACCGGGTGAGCCTCCATGGGGTGCCAGGGAATTGCACCGGGTTGGTGGTCGGCATTGAACAACGGCTCACAACGGCTCGGTGTGGGCAAAGGGGCGGGTGAGGGCAAATGATGTCGGCTAGATGTGTTCTCATCTCAAAGCGTGGAGTATCCTTACTGACCTTTTCAGCGATGCGTCTGCGCGAACCCTGATCAATCGTTGGTAGAATGCCGAGCAGAGTCCTTTTACTCCCGGGCGACGGGATTGGTCCGGAAATCCTAGCCGAAGCCGTCAAGGTCATTAAGATGCTTAGGAGGTCTCACGGTCTCAATGTGACCCTCGAAGAAGGTCTTGTGGGGGGCATTGCCATCGATGAGATGGGCGATCCGCTGCCCGGAGAGACTCTTGCACTCGCCAGGGGCGCTGACGCGATCCTGCTGGGGGCCGTGGGCGGGCCGAAATGGGACTCGCTGGACATGCCGATGCGCCCCGAAAAGGGTCTGCTTAGACTTCGATCTGAGCTCGGCCTGTTTGCTAACCTAAGGCCCGCCGTGCTTTATCCAGAACTTGAGGCGGCCTCGCCGCTTAAGCCTGAGGTCGTAGCTGGGCTCGATATCCTTATTGTTCGCGAATTAACGGGGGGGATCTATTTTGGTGAGCCTCGTGGCATCAAGATCTTGGAGAATGGCGAACGAGAGGGATTCAATACCCTGGTTTACCGGGAGTCAGAGATTGAGCGCATCGCCCGCACCGCATTTCGTATCGCCATGACGCGTAAGCGGCAAGTGTGTTCAGTTGATAAAGCGAACGTGCTCGAGAGCACCGCGCTCTGGCGTGAAGTCGTCGGTCGCATTGCCCAGGATTTTCCCGACGTGCAGCTCACCCACATGTATGTAGACAATGCAGCGATGCAGCTTGTGCGAAGGCCAAAACAGTTTGATGTAATCGTGACGACTAATCTTTTCGGCGATATTTTGTCTGACTTGGCGGCAATGCTGAGCGGGTCGATTGGAATGCTGCCATCGGCATCGATCGATCACCAGGGCAAAGGGATGTATGAGCCGATCCACGGCTCGGCGCCAGAGCTTACAGGTCGAAATGTTGCAAACCCGTTGGCGACTATACTTTCTGTGGCCTTGATGTTGCGTTACTCATTGTCTGAGCTGCAACTGGCCAGGCGCGTTGAAGAGGCTGTCCACAACGTATTGCGTAAGGGGATGCGTACGCTCGATATCCATACGCCCGGGATGCGCAAGGTGAGTACACATGAGATGGGCGATGCGGTTGTCGCTGCCGTAGGCTGATTAAGGAAACAAACAGTATTAAATGAGTG
>JAKEHO010000011.1 GCA_022614965.1 Gammaproteobacteria bacterium | reverse complement strand
TATCAGACCCATGTTAAGGCCGCGCCCAGAGTAACCGTTCAGGACAGTACCAGGAATTAGGACCGCGGGTGACATTGCTGATAAGTAGATTTCAAACGATCAGTTGTCACGTGTGTGTAGATCTGGGTCGTGCTTATATCTGCATGGCCTAGCATCATTTGGACCGATCTCAAATCTGCGCCATTTTCTAATAACGCTGTGGCAAAGCTATGGCGTAGCATATGAGGCGTGATGTGTCCCAGGTTTGCACTCTCGCCATAGCCCCTGATTATCTTCCAAAATTTCTGGCGAGTAATCGGTTGGGAATGGCTTTCTACAAACAGAAACTCAGAAGTCTTTTTGCTCAACAACCTATATCTGGCGGCAATGTAATTTTGCAGATAGGACAGTGCTGACCGTCCCACAGGGACGAGCCGCTGTTTGCTGCCCTTTCCCAGGCAAGTCAGGACTCCTTTTTCGAGGTCAATATCCGCAATTTTAAGGCTGACCAACTCGGATACCCGCAGGCCAGTCGCATAGAGGAGTTCGATCATCGCCCGATCTCTAATCCCCAAATCGCTGTTCAGGTCCGGCTGTTTAAGTAATTGATCAACTTCATCCTGGCCTAAGAATCTGGGGAGGGACTGCCAGGCCTTTCGTGATTCAAGGTATGACGTGGGGTCTTGTTTCAGGAGCTCTTCGAACATGGCAAATTTGAAGAAACTCCTCAACGAGGAGATAAATCGGGCAATGCTGGCGTCACTACGCCCTTCGTCTTTCATGAACGACAGGACCTCAATTAAATCGTCACGATCGACAGTCAGCAGTCCCTTCCCTCTCTGATTGAGAAATTGGCACAGCAGTTTAAGGTCGGATCTATAGGCCTGAAGCGTGTTGTCCGAGAGGCCTTTTTCGACTCGCATGACCCCGATGAATTTTTCAATCAGCCCTTCATTGCTCATTTTCAATCAGCCCTTCATTGTTCGTGTGCTAGACTTTGATTTGGTTTGCGTATTGATTTCCGGTTTTTGGTCGTTATCAGACTCAATCTCCTGGGCAATCATATTCAATACTCACATTCACAGTCAATCATGAAACTAAAGGAAATATCTGCTAAATTAAGGTGTGATGTTATCGGAGACCCGGAAATAGAGATCACAGGAGTTGCCCCGATCGAGAGCGCACAGTCTGGCCAAATCACTTTCCTGAGCAATAAGAAGTACCGGCGTTATTTGGCCACGACCAATGCATCGGTAATCATTTTGGAGAAGGCCGACGATCTTCCAGAAGGCAAATCTGCGCTTATCTCCTCAATGCCCTACTTCACATTTGCGGAGATAATGAATTTGCTCCACGCGACTTCAAAACCGGAGCGCGGCATACACCCCAGCGCTATCATCTCTCCCTCTGCCGTGATCGGAAAGGACCTCTCAGTCGGACCATTGTCGGTCATCGGAGATAATGTAACAATTGGCAACAATGTTTCCATCCTCTCACACTGCGTACTCTACCAGGATGTTCAGATCGGCAATGACACGCTCATTCACTCCCACTGTGTGATCAGAGAGGGGTGTCAGGTAGGGAGCAGAGTGGTCCTCCAGAACAGCGTAATAGTCGGAACCGACGGCTTCGGATTCGCTAAAAGGCATGACAACTCCTGGCTCAAAATCTCACAGACCGGCACAGTAGTAATCGAAGACGACGTGGAGATTGGCGCGGGATCGGCAATAGACCGGGCGACCATAGGCACTACGGTCATCGGTAAAGGAACCAAAATTGACAATCTGGTACAGATCGGGCATGGTTCAATCATTGGTCAAAATACGTTACTGTGCGCACAGGTCGGATTAGCCGGGAGCACACGCGTCGGCAGTGAGGTTATCCTAAGCGGCCAGGTAGGAGCAGCAGGCCACTTGGAGATAGGAGACAGAGTAATTGCAACGGCCCAAACCGGCATTCCGAATTCAGTGGAGCCCGGAAAGGTCGTATCCGGGTACCCGGCGATCGACAACCGGGACTGGCTCAAATCGTCTGCAATCTTCGCCCAACTCCCGAAGCTCCAAAAAGAGGTGAGAGAACTCAGGGAGCGTTTAAACCGGCTTGAAGACCTGCACAAATCGTAATTGCACTCCCCGGCGTTCATATTAACGAGGGAAATAAATGCCGATTAAGATAGAAAATCAAGCAACGGTCAAAATTCCAAAAAAGACTGAGAACACAATACAGAGCGTTTTTGAAGTAATCCCTAAAGAACATATGCGGGGCTTAACTAAACTGGTGCTTGTTGACAAGGTTATCCCGGACTCCAGAGTCCCCTTGCCAAACCTCTCAGAATTACCGGGCTTATATCATCCTAAACAAGGCAACGTACAACCCTGGTATGAAATTGCGGTCGGAACGCTGCTGTCGGCCGATGGATGGTTTAAGAGAATTGCGGCGCGGCTCAATTTCAAGCCTAACCTGGCGTTCCTGGTCCTCAGTCTACAGGCCCAGCATTACCACCTGACTCTCTCTCATGGAATCAAAAAGCACCAACTGGAGGGGGCCATACGATCTTATACGGAAAAATACCACGAGCTTTGGAGAGAGCAACAGGCCGGGTGGAGGGCTAAATTATTCAAGCCCATCCGCCCATGGCTGGATAAATGGGCGCGCAAGTTGAGGAAGCGATACACGGCTGAGCAAAAACGCAAATCAGCTTAATTTCCTGCAGGCAAGTCCTGCGATTCCCTCAGCTCATCAATGAGGCGTTCGACCGCCTGCAGTAATTCATTTCTGTCTACGGATGACTTACGGAATTTGATTTCTACAGTGTACTCATTCCCCGGAGAGCGATAACGATAAACGTATGGCTGCGGACGAGATTGCTTTCTCTTGCCAGCTTTCCTGGCTTCATCCCTCGTCATCCCCTGTTTCGAAACTCGACTGACAAAATCCAGCATCGCTTTCGGACTCGATTGTTTGGCCACCTGCAGCAACATAGACTTTGAAGTAATATTCGCTCTCTGGCATCCCTCTCTAACCTCGACAGGCAATGCAGCGATCTTTAAAGCCTCCGTCACTGACGGACGAGATTTGCCGATCTTGTGGGCGACGTCATCATGTGTGTACCCGAACCGTTCAACTAATGCCTGTAAACCTTCAGCCTCCTCATAAGGGGTTAAGTCTTTGCGCTGCAAATTTTCAATCAGAGCGATCTCGGCAACTGCCCGGTCATCAACATCCATCTCAATGCAGGGCACTTCCCGCAAGCCGGCCTCGCAAGCCGCCCGGTACCTGCGCTCGCCGGAGATGATCATGTAACGACCTCCCACCTGCGAAGGACGCACAAGTAGTGGCTCGAGCACCCCCTTCTCTTTAATCGAAGCGATTAAATCACTCAGATCCCCAATATCGACGCGCGGCTGGTGTGGATTCGGCTCCAACTTATCTACTGAAATCATGCGGCCGATGGAGGCGCCGCGAGACGACGACAACTCCTCCACATAATGGCGATCATGTCGCATCTTCAAGGTTGTGGGCAAACCACGTTTAATTGGCACGGCGAATTACCTCTTCACACAAATTTGCGTATTCAACTGCACCACTTGAGGATGGAGCAAACGTGAATATCGATTCTTTATAGGCTGGACTCTCTTCTAATCTAACGGATTTGGAGATGGTGGTTTCAAACACTTTTTCACCGAATACTTGACATATTTGGTCGTATATATCTCTGGACAAAGTAGTTCTACGATCATGTAACGTCACTACCACCCCCAATACTTCAAGTTCAGGATTAGGTCTGGCTTTGATTCTCTCGATTGTTTCAAGCAAATCATCAGTACCCTCCAAAGCAAAATAGGAGGATTGAATTGGAATAATCAAGTGAGTGGCAGCGACAAGAGCATTTACCGTAATCAAGCCCAGTGTAGGGGGCGTATCGATTACGACAACATCATAATGCTTGCTGATCGGATCAAGCTTGTCCTTTAGGCGAAATGGGGCATCCAGCTCCCCGACAAGCTTCCCTTCTAATTTAGCCAGGTTTATCCGAGAGGGAATCAGGTCCAAATTTTCAAAGTTCGTTTTCCTGATAATGTCACCCATCGTTACACCTGAATTTGCACCTGAATCGGTCAACAAATCATACATTGACGTGTTGACTCCCAGCATATCGATGAACGATATCGTGCTATTTGCCTGAGGATCGAGATCTGCCAGCAGGACTTTTCTCCCTTTTTGAGCAAGGGCAGCAGACAGATTGATTGCAGTGGTCGTTTTACCGACCCCTCCCTTCTGGTTTGCAATTGCAATCTTGATCCCTCGCAAAATAGCCCCCGTTCCATTTCGACGATCTACATCTTATAGTCACTGACGTCATCAATCTCTTCCGGCCATTCGACTTCCTCATCCAAGATGTCGTCCGCCTGAATCTTCTCGATGTCGCTATGCCTGGATGCCTCAAACACCTCTTCACGAATAAAAATCGGGGAATCCGTCCGCAGAGCCAAGGCAATGGCATCACTGGGTCTGGAGTCTATCAGGAAGGTTTGCCCGTCACTCACTATTTCGATCACGGCATAAAACGTATTATCGCGAAGTTCGGTGACGATCACCCTGTTAACAACCCCTCCCATCTGTGCAATCACATTCCTCAGCAGATCGTGCGTCATTGGGCGTTGGGGTGACATCTTCTCTATCTCAGAGGCGATCGAGTTTGCCTCATAAGGCCCTACCCAGATCGGTAATATGCCTTCCCCATCCAACTCTTTTAGCAGAACTATCGGAGAATTTGTTGCCGGATCAACTATTAGCCCTCGAATTTTAACCTCAAGTTCCATCTCTCTACCTCTCCATCAAAAATCACCCAAACTCAAGTGGCGGGTGGTTGACTTCGCCGTACAAGCTATGGCTCTTCACTTCGGCGATCCTTACCTTCACTAACTTCCCTAAAGCCTCAGCTTTAATGGGAAAATTGACAACCTTATGACAGCGAGTGTGTCCGGTATAGTCTGAAGATGATCTTGAACTAGCACCTTCAACCAATACTTCAACTATTCGCCCTAGGTAGCGTTCGTAGCGCAATCTCTGTATCCGATCCTGCAATTCCTGCAGCTTCAAAAATCTCTCTGTCTTAACCTCTTCGGGGATCGAGTCTGTGTATGTAGCCGCGGGCGTCCTTGGCCTGGGAGAATATTTGAAAATGTATAGGCCATCATAACCGACCTCGGCAACAAGACTCATCGTCTCATTGAAATCCTCGGCCGTCTCACCCGGAAACCCGACAATCATGTCGCCGGTGATTGAAATGTCTTTCTTTGAGCTTTTAATAGCCTCTATTTTGTCAAGATATTCCCGGCGCGTATACCCCCTTCGCATGGCCCTCAATACGCGGTCGCTGCCAGCCTGAGCAGGAAGATGGATCCACTCACATAAATTCTCGTGGGCATCCATCACTTTGACTATCTCCTCATCGAAATCACGCGGATAGGATGTAGTGAACTTTATTCTCGGAATCCCACTCTCCTCAGCCACCCTCTCGAGCAGCCTCGCGAAAGTTATCTCACCGTCAGCGTCAAAAGGGCCAGAGTTTCCATGGTACCGCCCACTCAAGCCATAGCTATTGACATTCTGCCCCAGCAAATGAATCTCGCAATACCCTTGTTCAAGGAGGGCTTTGGCCTCGGCGACGATGCGGTCGGCCGGACGACTTCGCTCACGACCGCGCGTAAAGGGCACAATACAGAACGAGCAAAACTTGTTACAGCCTTCGGTAATGGTGATGTACGCAATGTACTTCGTCTGCCTGCTCTCGGCCTGCAACTCAAGAAATTCAGCCTCTTTACTTAAACGAACATCTATTGCCCTATCGAATCCATTCTCCAATTGCTCCACCAAGTCTGGGAGTCTGGGGATCGCCTGAGTTCCCACCACCAGCTTGATATCCTTACTACGCTCGAACAGACGATCTGCTTCAGCCTGGGCCACACATCCCATAACTCCGAAAATTGGCAGCCCAGGGCGGTTCGCGGCCCTCGATAGTTCCCTCTTCAACTCGTTGATCCTGGCGTAGACTTTGCGTGCGGCCTTTTCCCTGACCATGCAGGTATTGAGCAGCACCAGGTCGGCTTCGGCCGGTTCAAATGCGAGATCATAACCCGCTTCGGAAAGGACGTAAGTCGCTTTCTCGCTGTCATGAACATTCATCTGACACCCGTAAGTCTCAAAATATACTTTTTTCCTCATATCCACTTATCACTCGACTGACGCAGATTTAATCAACTCCTTCGCATGTTTCCTCGCGGAGGCTGTCACTTCAGAACCGCCTATCATTCTGGCCAGTTCTTCTACCCTCCCTTGCTCATCCAATTCAGCCACTCCCGTAACCGTGCGGCCGTTAACCACCCCCTTGCTCACCAGGAAGTGCGCGTCAGCATACCTTGCGATCTGTAATTGATGGGTGACACACAACACCTGGGAAGCCTTCGCCAGCCTCTTGAGCCTCATTCCAACTGCATCCGCAACGCTTCCTCCAATTCCCACATCAATCTCATCGAAGATCAAAGTCTTCGGAAATAACGTAGGTGAAGTAATTGTTTTAAGGGCTAACATCAATCTGGATAGCTCGCCGCCAGATGCGACGCCGCTCATGGGTCTCATCTCTTCCCCAACATTTGCGGAGAAGTAGAACTCGACATCCTCCTTCCCGGTGCGGCGAAGTGTATGCTCATTGCTACACCCTATCAATGATTGAAGCTTTTGGGCCAATTGACTCCTGTGCGTATCACCAAAACGGATCGAAAACCTCGCGCCCCCGAGCGAGATATCCCTAAATTCCCTGTGAAGAGCGCTTTCGAACTTTCCGCTGCAGCTTTGCCTCAATTTACTCAGAACGGCGGATTCCTTCTCATATTCCTCAATCGCTCCTTTAAGCTCGTCTTCCAAAAGTTGGCTCTGCTCTTCGCTATTGAGCAACTGCTGCTTGCGCCTGACGAGATTTGTATGCGTTTCGATTACCGCCTCAATTGACCCTCCGTACTTTCTCTTAAGCTTGTTCAACTCCACTAACCGGTCATCTACGACCCTCAGCCGTTCAGGGGACGCCTGAATCCCACCATAATAATCGCCCAAAAAGAATGCGATGTCATTCAAGGTGTACTTAACAGTGTACAGTTGTTCCAGATATGTAGAGAAACGATTATCAACCTCAGCCAGATCACTGAGGCGTTTCTGAACTGCTGCAAAGGTGGTGAGGATTGATTCCTCGTCCTCATAAAGAAGTCTATAAGCTTCCCCTGACAATTCAGCGAGCTTTTCTGCATTCACAAGCAGATTCCGCTCCACGTCCAACTCCACATCCTCATTCTCCACCAGGTTCGCCTGCTCGATCTCAGCGATCTGAAAGTCAATCATGTCCAGGGTCTGCAGCCTCTCAGACTCGCTCTGCCTGAGTTGCTCAAGTTCCCTGGCAACCCTTTGCAAGTTGTCGTAAGCCTGCGCTACGCGGGAGCGATTCTTTGCAGCTCCTGCAAATGCGTCCAGAAGATTCAAGTGAACCTCTGGCTGAAGCAGGCTCTGTTGATCACCCTGCCCATGGATGTCCACCAGGTGAGGCTGTATGGATTTCAGCAACCCTGTGTTTGCCACCTGGTTATTGATAAAGATCCTTCCCCTGCCGTTGGCCACCAGCTCACGTTTAATCAAGATCTCCTGCTCGCTGACATCAATCCCCGCGATGGAAAGTGCATCGACCAGAGGAGAATTCTCCTGAATGTCAAATACCCCCTCGACAAAGGCGCGCTCTTCACCCGATCGTATAAGATCCGGGGAGGAGCGATCCCCCAGAAGAAGTCCCAGAGCATCAATAATTATTGATTTGCCGGACCCCGTCTCCCCACTCAAGACGTTGAGCCCGGGTTTCAATTCCACTTGCAAACGGTCAATTACTGCAAAATTTACAATGTTTAAAAGTCGCAGCATAAAGTCATCTAAACATTCGGCTGACCCAGAAACTCATTTACGTCTCAACTTGGAAGGATTATACTTCGATTCACATAAATGTGCTAAAGCTATCTTGCAAACAGCTCTATGGAAAGGAAGTGATCTATGCAGCGTTACGGACAACTTGCTTTCGCCATCACTCTGTTTCTACTCGTCGGAGCCACTCTTCCCAGCAGCAACGATAAGGAGTTGATCATCAGGTTGCAAGGCGAAATTTTGGTTCTTCAACGGCAAATGAGAGACCTCCAGGAATCGTTTGATAAATGGCAGATGAAATCAGAGAACTCGCTCGATAAACTCAACAGCGCCTCAGATGTGTCATCCAAATCGCTCCTGTCAATTGACGATAAGCTACAACGCAACCAGGGGGCACAAAGCAACACACTGGCCGGTGTCAACAATCACCTTGCCAAGATTTCCGAGCAGATTTCGATCAATAATCAGCAGGTCTCTCAACTCAATCAGCAAGTAGGCTCTCTTAAACAATCACTGCAGGAATTCCAGCGTAAGACACAGGAAAGGGATGGCTTAGAACTCAGGTCTGCTGCTCATGACCCAGACCTGGCCTTGGCCCTCGCCTATCTGAAATATAAACAAGGAGAGTATGGCACAGCCATCAATCTCTTCAGGGAGTATCTGAAAAGCTCTGGTCAAAACGAAAGATCTGATGACGCAGTATTCTGGATCGCCGAGAGCCTGGCTTCGCAGGGAAAATTGGCCGAGGCCTTGAACGAGTATGACAACATTCTGGCCAGATACCCGAAGGGAGACAGGGCAGCCAGCGCACAGCTCAAGAAAGGTCTTGTGCTGCTCCGGCAGGAGAAGAGACAGGACGGAGTCGAAGCATTAAAGAACGTCCTCTCACTCTATCCAAATTCCCAGGAGGCTGAAATGGCCAGATCTGAATTGACCAGACTTGGCGAGATTGAAAACACCGCACCGCAATCAGCGCCTTCTTCGACCCCGAGGCAGCGCCCGCTCAGATAGTCCGGACGAGCGCCGCCCCGGTCGCAACAACCGTATTGCCGACCTGAAAATCATCAGCAATCCGGAGCACGAGGAAGGTTCCTCAACCGAAACAACCCTCAAAAAGGAGAAATGCAATGGCGTCATTCAACAAAATAACAATCATTGGTTATCTGGGTAAGGACCCAGAGATCAGGTACACGCCGGATGGACAGGCTGTATGCAACTTCAACATTGCAACCACTGAAAAACGCAAGGATCAGCGCTCCGGTGAGGCTCAAGATATCACAACCTGGTTCAGAGTCACAGCTTGGGGCAGACTGGGTGAGGTCGCTAATCAGTATCTATCCAAAGGCAGGCAGGTCTATGTAGAAGGCAGATTACGACAGGATGAATGGACGGATCGAGATGGCGCACGGAGGACAACACTGGCTGTATCAGCAACTGATATACATTTTCTAAGCCCTAAAGGCGATGAGGGTGGCAGCTCGCAACCTCAAGGCCACAGTGAAACCAAACCATCAGCAGCAGATCAGATCGAAGGCCCATCCGACAGTGACATCCCATTCTAAAGACTAGGCTTAGGAGGATTGTCGGCACGCCGACAATCCTCCTGATCTCCGACACTGACTTCACCCACCATGAGCATGTATTGTTCCCATCTGCCTGAATCTATTGTACCTGTGAGCAAGCATCCCATCCTCCGACATCATATCAACCTTCTTCAGAGACTCTTTCAGTGACTCTGCAAGATAATTTGCAGCCATATCCCAATCATTCTGTGCGCCACCTTCAGGCTCCGGAATGATGTGGTCAACAATCCCTAACTCCAATAACTCAGGCGCTGTCAATCTCATGCTGCTTGCAGCCTGTGGTGCTTTAGTCGCATCCTTCCACAAGATCGCAGCGCAACCTTCAGGGGAGATCACCGAATAGATCCCGTTCTCCAGAATATTTGTCACATCACCCACACCTATGGCCAGAGCGCCGCCCGAACCGCCTTCTCCGGTTATGGTTACAATGATGGAAACCTTCAGCCGCGCCATCTCTCGAAGATTGGAAGCTATAGCCTCCGCCTGCCCGCGCTCTTCAGCATCTATTCCAGGATAAGCCCCCGGAGTATCTATCAAGGTCAAGATAGGGCGCCTGAATTTCTCAGCGATCTTCATCACTCGCAACGCCTTCCTATAACCGTCAGGCTTGGGCATTCCGAAGTTTTTAGCCTGTCTATCCTTTACGTCTCTCCCCTTTTGGTGAGCGATGAGGGCAATCGGGCGGCCTTGGAATTTGGCCAGCCCACATAAGACCGCCGGGTCATCTCGAAATTTGCGGTCTCCGTGGATCTCGCAAAAATCGGTGAAGATTCTGGCAATGAAGTCGCTCGCATAGGGACGATGATCGTGTCTCGCCAACCGGACGCGTTTGATCGCCTGATCAGCATTCTGTTCCGTTTTGACTAAATCCATAGCTGCATCAACTCCTGTCATTCACCAAGAATCAATTCGACTTGCCAATTTTCGCCGATGCTCTCAATCTCGGCCGTCAACTCGGGCGAAACATTCACCCTGAAGAATTGTTGTGGCCTGAGGTTAACTATCAACCCTCCGGCGGTCTCCAACTGAATCATGACAGAGGCGTTCCCTTGATGTCCGGATAGTAGATCGCCGAGGGTAGAGATGCGCCGGTCAGTAACGGAATGCTCCGGCATTTTGATTACCATCGCCCTGGCAGCCTTCGATCTGGCCCTCTCCAATTGATGGACCTCCTGGGCTATGATCGCTGCATCACCCTCGTCTGAGAGCTCCAAGCGCCCGCGCACCATTACAACCTCATCGGACTGGATCAGATTCTTATACCGGTTGAACTGCTCCGGCCAGCAAACGACCTTGACAGCCCCGAACTGATCCTCAAGCCGAAACAGGGCGAAGCGATCTCCTTTCTTCGTGGTCCTGGTCGAGAGGTCAACGATGATTCCGCCCATTCCGACCTGATCCCCGTGCGTAGCCTCACTGATGTTGCCGCTATCGAACTGTGTCAGCGCCCGGATTGACTCGGCATGATCCTCCAGTGGATGACCGCTCGCATAGAAGCCCAGGGATTCCTTTTCATAGGCCAGGCTCTCTTTCTTGCTCCAGGGCGAAACGCCCGGAAGCCCGGGATCGCTGATAGGAATGCTCATCGCCTCAGACATGGCAGCGAACAGTCCGGTCTGCCCTGAGAGCCTGTCGCGTTGCGCCCTCGCGCCGTATTCAATGGCCTTATCCAGAACAGACATCATCGCAGCTCTGTTCGAGGCGACCGCATCGAAAGCCCCGGATTTGATCAGTGATTCAAGCACCCGTTTGTTCACTGCGCGCTGGTCAACGCGCTCGGCGAAATCATAGATCGATCGGAAAGCCCCTCCCTCTTCGCGGGCACTGATGATCATCTGCACCGCAACAGAGCCAAGGCCTTTGATCGCCGCCAATCCGAACCTGATGGCCTGACCAACGGGAGTGAAGCCTTCGTGGCTGGAGTTGACATCGGGTGGAAGAAGCTCAATTCCAAAAACCTTCATCTCGCCGATATACCGTGCCAGTTTTGCGGTGTTGGCGATCTCATTCGACAGAACCGCAGCATAAAAGTGCGTGGGATGGTGGGCTTTCAGATAGGCAGTCTGGTAGGCAAGGTAGGCGTATGCAAAACTATGTGATCTATTGAAACCATAGTCCGCAAACTGCGCCATCAAGGTGAATATCCGGCGAGCCTTGTCTTCCGGGATTCCATTTGCCACTGCGCCGCTGATGAACTTCTCTTCATGCTTGGCCATCTCCTCTTTTTTCTTCTTACCCATTGCGCGGCGCATCAAGTCAGCCTCACCGAGCGAGTAGCCGGCCAGCTTTTGTGCAAGCTGCATGATCTGTTCCTGGTAGACACAGTTATGGACGATAATGTTGTTTGCAACGAAGCTGTGCAATCCCTCAACCGTCAGATCGTAGACATGCTCCACACCTGCCTCCTCAATAGCGAGGATCTCCTCCCAAATCACGTTCAACTGGCGTCGCGTCTTTGGCAGGTCAAGCTTTTCGGTCATGGGAGCGACAACATGTGCTGAAATACGATCCAGGCTGCGTTTTTTGGGACCAAAGTGCTGACGATCAATACTATAGCGCGACATCAAGGCGCGGTGTGAGAGATGTGGAACGTTCTCCATCTCCGCCAGGCAGATGGCACGCGACACCGTTATATGCTCATGCCCAGAGCATGACACACTCCGCTTCGCTGAATGCAGATAGGGTCCGAGCACTTCGACCAGCCGCGCCGTATCGTAGACTGTCACTTGGAAGCTCTCGCACACTTCAGGCGCCTGGCCTGTGCGACCTTGACGAGTGTATGTGGCGGAGTAGATCGTCGAGTGTATGCCGAGGCGCAATAAGAGCGTTTGCACATCCTCAGCCAAGCGGCGCGAGATCGTCCTATAATGACAAAGTCTGCTACCCACATAGCCATCACAATCCCATAGAGAAGCCATAAAAAAGGCTATCTCATCTCGTCCCAATTCAAAGACAAAGGAGGGAACGAATTTCTCCTGGCTGCGTAACCCACCAGGCTTACTTCCCGCAGGCAGCTTTAGTCCCAGATCGCGCAGCCATGCCAAGACTGCATTCGGCGCGTGGTAGTTATTCGCCACGCGCTTTGCCACACCAATGCGAGTCACCCCACGAACCTGAGCAGTCATAACTGGGCGCACATCAAATGCATCCAGGCAACGCCGGTATTCCGCAAGCAGCGCCTCATCTTGAGAAACAAAATCAGAGGATGCTCCGCTAGACAGACTGCCATCTGCAATCAGGTAGGCCAGCACGCGCAGACGGCGTTGGTCAACGCTGGCTGTCACCTCCGGTCCGTATAGTGAGCGCGGGGTCGCAACATAATCGCCAATGCGAAGTTCGGATAGAGGGCGCCATCCTTCAGCCGTAAGGAGACGATGATCAGCGGTCACCTTAATCTGCGCCCCGTTACGGAGCCGTACGCTGTAGACAGGCTTGTAGCCGCTGTCAATCCATCGCGACACGCGCCCTTGTGCCGGACGCCACTCCTCATCAACTCCCTGAACAACCAGGTCATCTACATCTTTAACTTCATCCAGCCGGTAGCGTCGTCCAGTGCGCGCATCGGCAATCAGAGCATCCCCGCTCACGCAGATTCCATAGGTGTTCTCCAGGATATCTCTCATCTGAGGGACGATGTACTGCACCTTGCGACGTCCGTGCCGGCGTTCTATGAAATCATCCACCATTCCGCCGTCCAGCGGTCCGGGCCGGTAAAGAGCGTTCAGCGCAGATAAATCTTCCAGGCTTTCCGGCTTCAGTTTGCGGCAGATTTCAACCATTCCGCTGTTGTGGACGACGAAACCGCTGGCAAGGAAGTTGTTCCCTGGCGGACGCATCTTGATGTCATAGGTCTCTTCCTCCCCCTCGCAGGTGATGCTCTCAATGGCCAGAAAAGCAGTGTTCGCCGGTGTCTTTGGGCATTCCCATTCGACCAGATTGTGGTATTGCATCTGTAATTCGGCAAAGCGCGTTCTGTCGACCACAACTAATTGCTCTCCAGGAAACTGCTCGCTAAACAGGCGAATCTGTTCCTCGGGCTTCTGATCCATCCAACCTTTGATCTCGTACCAGCAGTTCAGATCAGGGACGAAGAAATCGGGCGCATAAGTGAGCGTGGAACCGTCCTCTCGCTTGAGAGTGAAGCGCCGCGATTCGTACTCATATCGCAACCCGCAGTGCTTGAGAATACGTGCAAAGTCAGCCTCCCAGGGTGATCGGACAGAGTGGCCTAAGTCGGAGCGGAAGCCCGCCGCTGAGTACGCCGATGCCTCCTGTTGAGACCGCCCCTGCACCGGATCGCCAGGGCCGCTAAAATTTGCCGAGGCCTGAGCGCGAAGTTCGGCAGCCTTTTCAACTCCGTGAAGATCATCCCAGGTTTTCCCCTGATTCTCAGAGTTCCACTGGTGCATCCCCGCGCGCGCTTGGCCAATCTTCTCGCGCACATGCGGCCGGCTTGGATTCGAGGCCAGGCGTGCGGCGCAGGACTTACAGCGCAGGCTGCGGCGGTAGTTCGTCTTGAGCGGTGTGCGGCAAACCAGGCAGACACGTTGAGCATAATAAGTGTCGGTCTTGAAGAGCACCATGTCATTTGCCGCATCCAGGTCTCCCAGCCTGACCCAACCGCGGTTGGTCAGAAAGTAATGGTCGGCCGTCGCCTTGATAGTGAAGTTGCCCTCAGTGATGAGGCGATAGACTGGCCGGACTCCCGTCGCCACTACGTCCAGCACATAGTTGGAGCGGAATTTCCCTTCATCAATGTAGCAGGATTTAAGTCGCAATCCGCGCTCCTGCCTTGCAGCATCCAAAAGATGTGGCCGCCCCTGAGCCTTCAGGGCGTTGACACGTTCGTATAAATCCTTAATTGTTCGCGTCGAACCGCCTATTTGCGTCTCCCCAGCGAGACAGGACTCAAATTGGAAGACCGCGTTCAGCAACCCATCCGCAAAGAGCTTCAATGCCGGCTTGTCGTCCAGAGGTATTTGGGCCAGGTCGGGGCGCTCGCCGGTCTCACGCTCGATTGACTTCAGACAGTCATCGATGATGGTAAGCGTGGTCAGAGCCAGGAAGTCCATCTTGAGCATGCCGGTCTTCTCAAGATCGGACATCACAAATTGGGTGATCAGCTCATCGTTTTGCCCCTTGCAGATGGGGACCAACTCGTGGATTGGCAGAGGCGAGATGACCACTCCGGCGGCGTGAACGGACGAGTGGCGGGCGCAGCCTTCCAGCTTTCGAGCGATCTCTATCAATTCGGAGACCCGCTGTTCGGTTTCGATCAGCTTTTTGAGATCGGGATTCTGTCTGATGGCCTCTTCGATCGAAACGTTGCGCCCGCGCACTGGTGGCGGGATCATTTTGGCGACCTTCTCGACCTCTGAGTACGGCATCTCCAGGGCGCGTCCTACGTCTTTGATCACCGCCCGCGACGCCATCGTTCCGAAGGTGATGATCTGCGCGACGTTCTGCCGGCCATACAGATCGCTGACGTAATTGATTATGTCGGCCCGCCCGCGGACGCAGAAGTCCACGTCTATGTCCGGCATCGTCACACGCTCCGGATTCAGGAACCGCTCGAAGAGCAGGTCATACTGAATCGGATCGATGTCGGTGATCTTCAGGCAATATGCCCCGAGGCTTCCTGCCGCAGAATTATGAACAGCGAATGAAGAGGTCTGATATGAGTGGTCTTCTCCAACTGTCAAATCGAAGACCTCTTTGACTCCTTCGACTTCTTCAACATCCTGCATTCGCAAAAGTATTCCGTCTCTGGCAGGTCGCCAACAATACTGTGCAGCCTTCGGGAACGCCCCAAGCCTTTCAGCCAACCGCTTATCTTTCGCCATCACAATGTAATAGCTTGGCTGCACTTGGAACCGTTCATCAGACCTCACCTCTTTATGCAAAGATGATGGAATGCCGCATCGCCAACCCAAAAACCGTACTTGATCTGCCAGCGTACGCGAAACAGTTGTGGCTGTGTATTTGCTCTGCTGTGAACTGCCTACACAGCCGTCGCCTCCCCAATAACCAGCCAACACGTCCAGCACATCTTCCTCAGGCAAGTGTAAAACGAACTGCGGAATTTGTTTCGTTTCGGGCGTCGAGCGATAATACGGAAAATGGGTGCGCCAGTAAGCGACCAGAGTTCGGCTGCGCACCGTAACTTGTATCAATCTACGGCTTTTGGAGGCATGGATATAGGGCTCAAGCTTGAGTGCTTTAAAGAATGCCAGGGTCTCCGCAATCCCTGCTTCATCATCCGAGTGGAAACACATCCCAAAGGCTCGGTCATCATCAGAACGGAGCCAGCCGCCAGCTATCCACCGCCCGAGAAGGCGGAAAAAGCGGCTGTCTGGCTGAATGAAACGAGTTATCTGTGTCGTGACCTGCGCCTTGTCGTGGCGTGTGTTGGTTTTCAGTGGCGTGAGACCTTGCTTTATGAACCTCAGGCTGTTTCGGCTCACACCTGTGTGGCAGTGTACATCGCGCACAGAGTAGTCGAATGCCTGATTCATGGGGCGTGCTTCCTCGATGCAATCCACGGCTACACGCGCCCAGGAGGGGTCGGCCGTAGCCGCAAGATCAATTGTACCGAGCGGTGTGATCTCGACTTGGGGTTTTGGAACCAAAACCCAATCACCAGGCTTCAACTGGTCTGCCCGAATCCAATCGAGTTTGCCCTCAGGTTCCTCCCACCTGCGCCTGGCTTGTTGTGTTGACGCCGCGAGACGGTCCCAACGTTCGGGTCTGTCACCGCGTTCGGCTAAAACCTTGTGATCACCGGTCAGTGTGACGCCTATCGAGTCGCCGTAACAACACCTCAGGCGTACCAGCGTTTCGTCCACTTCGTAGCGATGCAATGCCGTTACTGTCAACGCTCGCCCGGTGTGGGAGCGTACTGTGTCACCCGATTCCACCTGCGCAATAGGCTTCGTCGTGCCATCAGCCATGACAATAGGCACCTCACCAGCCAGACACCCTCTCCCTGGCCCAACTGGAATTCCCTTGCTCCTCGCATAACGAATGAAATCCCAGACGATCAAAAAGTAGCCGGAATATCCCATCCGCTTGATCGTCTCGATCTCGTGAGTCAGGCGATCCTGGTAGCGAGACAGAGGGTGTCTCATGGATCCGCTGAATTGAAGTGGTCCCCACACTTCACGTAGTCGCTCTTCGAAGCCGTCGCGGGTCACTTTCTCAAAGAAGCTATCGACCGTGTAGCCCTCGGGAACCGGGTAAACCGGCAACTGGTCGATCATCTTTGGGAATTCCAGATTGCATTTTTCGGAGATCTCTAGGGTTCGCAGCAACAAGTCCGGCTCTTCGCCAAAGGTCTCCCACATCTCTAGTGCGTCGCGGAAGTAGTATTTTGGGGAGCCGTAGGTGAGGCGATTTGGGTCGTTGATCGTTTTCCCTGTGCCGATGCAGAGGAGCATGTCATGAGCTTTCCCATCACCGTCCATCAGGTAATGGGAGTCGTTTGTCGCAACCAGGGGAATCCCTGTCTTTTTGGCAAGCTCAACTAGCGGCTTGCGAATCCGCCTCTGCGCATCAAGCCCATGCTCTTGTATCTCCAGGTAATAATTCCCTTTGCCCAGAATCTCCTGGAATTCAAGCGCTGCCCTTGCCGCCTCGTCAAACCTGTCTTGCAGAAGAAGTGTGGGAGGGACGCCGCTGATGCAGGCCGAGAGTCCGATGATCCCTTCGCTGTGTTTTGCCAACAATTCGCGGTCAATCCGGGGTTTGCGCCAGAAACCTTCGGTATATGCAAACGACGAAAGCTTCACCAGATTGTGATACCCGGTCAGGTCTTTGGCCAGCAAAACTATGTGGTTTGTGGCTCTTTCTCCGGGACGAAGTCCTTCGGCGTTCTTCTCATGGCGACTGCCGCGGGAAATATAGGCTTCAATGCCGACGATCGGCTTGATGCCTTCGTCTCGCATCTTGTGGTAGAAGGAGAGCGCTCCGTAAAGATTGCCGTGATCGGTAATGGCTACCGCCGGCATCTTCAGCTCTGCTGCCCGCTTGGCCAACGGCCCTATCTTTATGGCCCCATCCAGCAAACTGTAATCCGTGTGTAAATGAAGGTGAACAAATTGTTTATCCATGGCTTAAGTTCTGATTTAAGCAGTCACCGGCAATCCAATCATGCACTTAAAGCAAAGCAACCGCTTATTCCCACTCAATGGTGCTGGGTGGTTTGGAGCTGATGTCATAAACCACTCTATTAACGCCTCTGACCTCGCTGATGATTCTGCGACTTATGGATTCGAGCACGTCGAAGGGCAAGCGCGCCCAATCAGCAGTCATCCCATCAAGACTTTCGACTGCGCGTATTGCGACCACTTGTTCATAGGTTCTCTGGTCGCCCATCACACCGACAGTCTGAATCGGCAAAAGGACGGCGAACGCCTGCCACAATTGATGGTATAGACCCGCGCCTTCGATCTCCTCCCGGACTATGTCGTCGGCGTCCTGTAAAAGTCTCACTCTATTTTGGTCAATCGGGCCGAGAATTCTGACAGCCAGTCCTGGGCCAGGGAAAGGCTGCCGATCAATCAGCTCATCCGGCAATCCCAATTCACGCCCTACGGCGCGGACCTCATCTTTGAATAGCTCGCGGAGCGGCTCGACCAATCGCAGTTTCATCTTCTCAGGCAGCCCGCCGACGTTGTGGTGGCTTTTGATGACAGCCGACGGCCCTTTGACGGATTGAGACTCAATCACATCCGGATACAAAGTCCCTTGAACCAGAAAATCGACTTCTCCGAGTTTTGAAGCCTCTTCCTGAAACACCTCAATGAATTCGCGCCCTATGATCTTGCGCTTCATCTCGGGATCGGCGACTTCCTGAAGAGAGGTCAGAAATCTTTCTCCGGCGGCCACGCCTTTGACATTCAACTTGCTGTAATCGGCGAAGGACTTGAGGACTTTCTCAAACTCGTTTTTACGCAGCAGGCCATTATCAACGAAGATGCAGGTGAGCCGATCGCCGATCGCGCCGGCGACGAGAGCTGCAGCGACAGCGGAATCGACCCCACCGGATAATCCGCAAACCGCCCTTCCATCCCCAACCTGCTCCCTTATCCGAGTAACGGCCATGTCGATGAAAGAAGCGGGGGACCAATCCCCCTTGCAACCGCAAATTCCCTTGACGAAATTGCTCAGTATCTTCTTGCCGTCGGGCGTGTGCGCGACCTCAGGGTGAAATTGCAAGCCATAAATCTCTCTTCCTACATCTTCCACCGCCCCTAGAGCGTTATCAGTCGCTGCTGTTACCTTAAAACCCGGTGGAGCAACAGCCACCTGATCGCCGTGACTCATCCACACAGGGAAATCCGGGGGAAGGCCGGCGAGCAACCTGCTCTCGCCCGACAATTTGAGCTTCGCAGCGCCATATTCGCGACGATCGGAAGGTTCTACCCGGCCGCTCAGAAAATGACTGATAAGCTGCAGGCCATAACAGATGCCGAGAACAGGGATTCTCAAATCGAGTATTTGCGGACTGCAATGCGGCGCCCCGTCTTCATATACAGAGCTTGGCCCGCCGGAGAGGATGATGCCTTTAGGGTTCAGGGCAATGATGTCTTTTATTTCAGTGCTGTACGGCTGAATCTCACAATAGACCCCCAGCTCGCGGATTCGCCTCGCGATCAGTTGGGTGTACTGCGCGCCAAAATCGAGTATCAAAACGGCCTCGAACGGTGTTGCCAAGAGATCGCTCCTTTTCCGTGATTGAGAGAGAGATTCGATAGACGCTGAGTATACGAAAGATCATGCCTCGATAGAAGCTGAGCCAGCGGTATCTTCGGGCTTCGGCAAAGGACGGCGAAAACGATGGACCAGCCCCCACAATTTCATTAATGGTCCGTGGGCGACGTAGAGCGAAGTGATCAGCAGCAGGAACCACTGAGAGTAGAACCATACCCCTGCGACGAATAAAGATAGGAGCGGGAGGAGAATAAATGGTTTATTGCTCTTTGGCCCAATGTTCTTGAAGCTTGCGTACCGAAGCGTGCTCACCATCAAAATGGCCAGAATGGCCACTCCCAGGAGCAAAGCCGAGCTATAAATCTCTTCCTGTTGGGGGATATAGCCCGAGATTGGCTTGGGGGTGAAATGAATGATTGCAGCAAGTAATCCCGCAGCCATTGGAATTGGTAAACCCACAAAGTATCGCTTATCCAGTTTCGGCGTATTGCCGGGCACGGAAAATCTCGGCGCCCTGGCCATGACATTGAACCTGGCCAGCCTCAGTGCTCCGCAAATGAGAAAGAAGAATGAAATCCCCCAGGCCAATCTTTCCAGGCCGGGGGTCGATCCATAACCCCAGGTGTAGGCCATCAACGCTGGTGCAATTCCAAACGTCAACACATCCGCAATGCTATCCAACTCCACTCCAAATTCGCTCGTGGCCTTGGTCATACGGGCGATCCGTCCGTCGAGGCCATCCAACAAGACTGCATACCCGATGGCGAGAGCGGCGTTATCGAAAAGCCTCGTTGCCTGTTCGAGGTTATCGAGCGATTGATACCCCTTGACTGAATTAATAACAGCGTAAAATCCACAGAGTATGTTTCCAATCGTGAACATACTCGGGATGATATATATCCCGCGGCGCAAACCGCGCCTTGGCGGATTGGCCTGCGGTTGGACGACTTCGCCAGTCATATCGCTTTCTCCTCAATCACAGTACACTGCTGGCCCTGCTAAAAATGATGCTTAAAGATCACTTTTATGAGCTTATTGAACATTGCAAATAAACTATCTTGATTAAAGCTCTTACTAAAGCCGGTATTAAGCCGACTATTATTAGATAAACAATGCTTATTCTCAAATCTTATTCCATCTAACGAAAACGGGAACACCGAAGGTGTCCCCGTTCTTATCGAGTGTAGTTATGTGCTTATGAAACTGGGTGTCTTAGTGAGACATAACACTGGTTTTGTATTTGCTTGCGATCGCCTCCATTTGATCTTTAAGGAGCAACTTTTTCTTTTTCAATATTGTTTCTTCGATCAGTTCTTCATCATTGGGGTAATGGAGGGAAGAAAGCTCGCTCAGACGGGCTTCATATTTTTTATGCTCGTTGGCGAGATCACGATACTTCTCATCGTGGGCCAGAAGATAATCCCTCAAAGCCGCCTCGCTAGCTAGAATGCTCATTGGCTTATCCTCCTTAGCAAAAAACTTGCCGATGTTGTTAATTGTTATTGGTTACCTGTTAGATGCTCTCAACTGACCTGCATAGTAATACAACCCTATCGGGCTTTCAAGATAGATTTAAGGCCCGATCATCAATTTTGCGGGCGAGGAGCAAGGCGTCACCCGGTGGATCGATGTAATAGCCTTTCCTCACACCAATTACATCAAATCCTTCCTTCTCGTAGAGTGAGCGGGCGGTCGCATTGGCCGCGGCGACTTCAAGTGTCGCCGTGGAGGCGCCCAGGCGGCACGCATTTGACAGAGCCTGTCTTAATAGCATACGTCCGATTCCTTTGCGCCGGTATGTCTCTTTGACTGCCAAGTTGTCGATCTGTAACTCATCTACGACCATCTCACCTGAAAACAGTCCCAGAATCTCTAGCTGGGACCGGGATGCATTGCCCGCAACTGCCACTATTAAAATCGCGTTCGGTTCCGGCATCCTTTTCTGATGGCTTTCGATCCCACGGGAATTCAACCCGCATTCCTTCTCCACAGCCACTATAGAAGGCAAATCTTCAAGTACTGCCTTAACGATTCTGACTTCTGAATTGGGTGGTTCTAGCCAGGCATTTGTCATTACTTGCGGTTGACCTCTGCATCGGAAGGGCGGATGTAATGCGGCTTTATCGGTGAGGACTGACCGCTCATCAACATGCGAGCGGCCCGTTGCGCTAAAACCGCAGGTGTGTTCGACGAGGATTCATTTGTTATGATGAGCGCCGACTTCTTGAAGTCCTGCTCCAGCAGACCTATGACATGTAATGGCTGCCCGACTCGATCAACGGGAGATCGGTGTAGGATCTCGCCTGATGCAACCTCGCGCAATCCGCCATAGACCTCACCTCTTCCGGCATCGATGATTACAAGGTGCGCACCGTCTAACCCGGAAGTCAATGCCAGCAGGTCAAGCGAATCTATTCCAAAGCCGGGTCTGCCTAAACCGTCGGCGAGACCTTTGACGGCAGACAATCCGACGCGTAATCCCGTAAAGCTTCCCGGGCCCGCTGCTGCCGCAAAAGCGTCAACGTCTGCGATTCCGACTCCGGCAATCTCCAAAAGGGTGGAAATACTTGAGAAGATGGTTTGTGAGTGAGGAGCGCCATTATTAACTGTCAGAGTGGTAATCACCTCTTCTCCTCTAGACACAGCCAGGCTTGCCTTCCGTGATGAGGTGTCAACCGCCAGAATAATAGGTTCGGCAGTGTGCCCACTCGGAGCCGCAGTAGAACTAATGTTTGACATACTTTTGAAGCGGATTATATATTGATGGCCGCAGTCAAACAATTCAGGCCAATCTGGAATCTTTAAAGGTCAGAACACCATGTCATCGGCTGAAAAACCTTCGCAACTGACGCCCATGTTCAGGCAGTATCACGAGATCAAGAAGCAGCATCCCGGCACCCTTCTCTTCTTTCGCCTGGGCGATTTCTACGAGCTCTTCTTCGATGATGCACTGATCGGTTCGCGCGAGATGGAGATCACTCTCACTGCCCGCCACAAAGAGCGCGGGACTCCCGTTCCGATGTGCGGGGTCCCCTACCACGCAGCGACTGGCTACATCGCCAAACTCGTCAAGAAGGGTTACCGCGTTGCCATCTGCGAACAGACTGAGGATCCGGCATCTGCCACGAAACTGGTCCGCCGCGAAGTCATTAGAGTCGTAACGCCAGGGACTGCGCTGGAAAACCAACTTCTCGAAACCAAGCAGAACTGCTATCTCGCCTCGCTTTGTGGCTCGGGCGAGGCAATGGGACTGGCGCTGTTGGATCTTTCGACGGGAGAGTTCCTCGCTACTCAATTTCAGGGCGAAACGGCCTGGCAGCGCATTCAGGAGCAACTCGAAATCTTCTCCCCACGAGAGATTCTACATCCGCGCTCCCTTTCACCGCTGCTTAACTCTGCGCGCGCGCCAGGCGACCGAACTAATCCCGCCTCTTCCCCCGCCTCTTCCCCCGCCTCTTCCCCCGCCTCTTCCCCCGCCTCTTCCCCCGCCTCTTCCC
>JAKEHO010000062.1 GCA_022614965.1 Gammaproteobacteria bacterium | reverse complement strand
TCACCGGGCCGCCACACCATAAAACGAGAATTACGGTGGGCCAAAAAAAGCTTTCTCAGGCAAGGTGACGCTTAGTCAATCCAAGAACCCGGTGCGCTGGCAACATTTAGAAAGGTCTGCGGGCCACTCCCAATCCGTCACTGGCAAAGGCATGCGAATGAGCCTGCCCCCAGCCTTTCCCTCTGTCACACAGGAACAAAGGCTGGCTGGGTCAAAACCGCCTCCAAGTTTAAGGCTAACAACCCGATGGCGCACAGATACGACAAATCAACTTGTTCCTCAAAGTGCTGAATGGTTGATTTTTATGAAGGTTCGTCGGCCGAACTGTCTGGCCGATTTTGCTCGATAGGAGTTACGCTTTTTAATTTCTGTCGATATTCTTCACTGATAGCGCGCGCTTCGTCGCGGTTACGCGCCACACGAGGGGTTAATAGAACGATCAACTCAGTGCGGCGCGCCTCGTTACTTGTTGCACCGAATAGGGGCCCAAGAATGGGAATTTTATAGAGCACGGGGATGCCGCTTTCAGCATTCGTTTCAGTCTCCTGAATCAATCCCCCCAATATCAGCGTTTCGCCTGAGTTAACAGCTACGATTGTTTCAATCGTTCGATTCTGAATTGTCGGTGAGTCGAGGGTTGATGTCGTGGTTTGGACTGGCAGACTGACCTCTTGCCGAATTTCCAAAGTGACTAAACCACTGTTGTTGACACGTGGCGTCACTTCCAATGTTACGCCCGTTTGTCTGAAGGTTATTTCGTTTATCTGAGGGGCATCAGGGCTAATAACGCTGACGGATTGCCGTGTGGCCACAGGGATCTCATCGCCCACATTGATGGTTGCAGTTTGATTATCCAAAACCATCAATGAAGGCGATGATAAGACATTAATTTCCGACTCCTCAGCCAAGGCGTTCAACACAAAGCGTACATTGTTTGCGCTATTTACAATTGTATATGAAAATCCCGGGATTAATGGGCCTATCCCCGCAATACCCAGGTCGAGGAGACCCTGTCCTGTATAACTCCCCAGCTCATTTCTAAAGAACCATTCCACCCCATAGTCAAGATTATCGTTTAACGTGACTTCAATGATGCTTGCTTCAATTAAAACCTGCAATGGCACAACATCAAGTTTCCTTATCGCCGCTTCAACCATTTTGTAGTCTTGAGGTGTTGCCAGCACGACCAAGGCGTTCCGGGAATCATCAGCGATAATATCGATTGATTCTCCAGATGGCAGCGCGGCATCTTGAGTCCCGACCGCCGCCGAACTTTTTGCTTGTTCCGTCTCCTGCTGGTCTCCTTCCGCTTCAGTTGAACTGATTGTTACTGGCGTTACACCAGGCGCCAATGCAGCTTCGGGTGTTGGTAGGATAGTTAAATCAGACGTGCCGAAAATCTGGCCGAGCATCTCTGCGAGCTCTGTCGCCTTGGCGTTTTGGACCTTATAAACATATAGGCCCCGGCCAACCGGATCGCCCGGCGTATCGAGGCGTTGCAGCCAGATCTCGGCCTCCCGCAATGCATTGGCCGTGGAGCTGATAAGTAATAGCGAATTGAGACGTTCGATCGGGACTGTTCGCACCAAACCACCTAACAATTCATCACTGCTATCGCTTTCTACCCCACCCAGGATTGAGTCGAGTTCTGCCTTTAGTGTCTTCGGATCGACGTATTCGAGTGGATAAACACCCACTGACATACCCCTCAACCAATTAATATCGAAGGTATCAATCGTTTCCTGAAGGGTGTTCAGTTCCTGCTGTGTTCCACCGAGAATTAACAGGTTCCGTTGTTTATCGACGCGCAAACTCGCACCTTCCGGTAAAAACGGTTCCAATATTTTCTGCATCTCTTGTGCGGCGATATAGGCCAGTGGAACGATACGGACACTGTAACCAACTTCATCAGTGAACGCGGGAGTGATCGGTGCCAGATTGCCGCGTACGGCTTCGTCTTTCGGCAGAATCCAATAAATCCCTTCTGTTTCCACAATTGCCGCTCCATTGATTGCAAGGATTTCCTCGACTAAGGGTATAAGCGCCTCTTTTTTCACCGGACTAGCCGTTTCGACGGTCACGGTTCCATCTACCTGTGGATCGATTATATAGTTGAGATTTAAAACATCGCCAAGAATGACTTTTATGAACTCACGAATATCGGTTTCTTCGAAATTCAGCGTGATATCGCCGGGCTCTGTATCAGGCTTCGTCTCAGTGTCAGGGATCTGTGCGACGTAATCTTCAGTACCTATTTCGACGATCCATCGTCTTTTGGGCGACTGCACTTTAGGTGTCTCGCCAACGCCTTCAGCTCGGGAGGGAAGAGTAAACTGCGCTTGTGTTTCGAGCTGAGCAGGAGGTAGCTGGCGAACTTCAGACGTTGCGGGTTCGACTACTTCTTTTCTTGCAACGGTATTGCACGCAATCAGCGATACTACAATGATGCAGGATGGTATCAGTCGCATCGTAAATATCTTCTCCATCGAGACGATGCTCCCTTTTATTGTCTTATAATAGTTAATTGATTTTTAATATATATAAGTATCTTAGACCATTTTCCCGGACAAAATAGCTCAAATTTGCCTATTGTCTCTTTGCCTCATCAGCTTCAACCGTAGTCTCTAGCGTCTTTTCCTCTACCGTTGACTCGATTTCGACTTCCTGCTCGGTATTATCCGCTTCTACAGCTTTTCTACCCGGTTTACTTGTGTCCTTTTGCTTCCTGGCTGGCCCTTTAATATCAAGCTCAAGGTTTCTTACTTCATCACCTCTCATTAATTTGACCGAACGGGGCCTCACATCAGTAAGTGTCCATCCGCCTACGGTATCACCGAGCTGTATCTTCTGTGGCTTCTCGTTCTTCCCATCTTGGATTATAGCAATGCGTTCGCCCGATGTGATGATCACAGCACTAAGGTGAAACTGGCTGGGTTGCCTTGTAGTAGTTAATTTTTCATTCGATTTATTGACGTTTTCCTTCGATTCAACAAAAACATACGGTTTTCGGTCTTCGAAGAACAGGGGCCGTTGAACGATCTCTGCAAAATATGATATTGATGGCAACATCGTATCAATACCCAAATCAGGCATCTGTTCTATTCTGATTTCACCCTGGCTGCCCTCCGTATTTTTCGAATTCGAGTAATCCGCATCTAGCTCTTCCCATAACAAGTAACCCAGACCAATGCATATAGCCAACAGGAAAAATTGACCTATCGTCTGGAAGCTTTGCCGACGTTTATTCATCCTTGCGATTGATAAATGTAACCTGTTACATCAAATCGTACTTGCAAGTGAGCCGCGTCACGCTCCTGCCGTCCCGTCGTACGACGGCGTTTTTGGATCATTATATTATCGGTAAACAATAATGGCCTATTAACAGCGAGTTCATAGAATACTTTTTGCAGGGTTTCCATATCACTTTGCATAAGGACTTTGATCGTGACTTTCCGATGCAATTCGCTGTCCTGTGACTCTATCGCATGCGTGCTAACAAGCTCGCCGCCATTCGATTCGACCAGCACCTTAATTTGCGTTTGTAGATCAGCCGCAGCGAGGGCCTGTGATTTCTCTGGAAGAAAATATTCTTTATTGGGATAGTTCTTTTTAAGTGTTATCTGTTGTTTTTGTAACAACGCGATCTGGTTTTCTGTATCTTTGAATCGTTCGACCTGAAACTCCAAATCTTCGACTCGATCGTTAAGCTTTTGCCTGCTTGATAGTGCCGGTAGGACTAAAGCTACGTAGATCAAGGCAACAAGCAGCCCTAATAATAGGAGGGAGACTGTGCAGTGTTGCCAGCGTGGGAGTTGAGTGATCATATCGGCTGTTCGGCTTGCAGTCTTGCCGAGAGATGAAACCTATCTTTATTGGTGATGTTGTTTTTGGTAACGGACGATCTGAATTTGGCGTCAGTGAAAAAATCGGAAGATTCGACGGCCTGGATAAGAGATGATGCGGCCTTAGATTCACCCTGTAACTGGATTTCACCTGCGTTTATGACAAGCTGTGTCAACCAAGTATCATCAGGAATTATCCTGGTTAATTCATTCAACAATTCAACAGCTGTGATCTGGTCAGCGCGTTGTGCAGCCAAGAATCGAGTCTTTTCAATAATGGTATCCCTCTCTTCCCTAAGAGTCTGTATCCTCATCGCCACGTTCCGGCTCTCTAGCAATTCCGCTTCAAGGTTACTTATGCGCTGGTCTTTTTTGATTACCGGAACCCAAAGCACGGCAATGAACAATACGAACGCTAAAACGGCTAGAGTAAAAACAGTCTGGTTTGCCTTGTTTTTATGCACAGGTCTGTCGCGGGGATCGAGTAGATTGAGGTTGCAGTTACGTGATTCACCATCCGTGATACTGATTGCCTGAAGTGCTATATCCCAGGACCGGATCGCGTTTAAAAGCGGATCAATCTGTTCCCGTAAAGTAAGATAAAGTTCAACTTGTATCTGTTGCCCCTCTTTATCTCGATCAACGATAGAATAATCGTAATAAACTTTATCCGGGGTAAAAGGCGTTTTGCGATCCATCTCAAAGCCAAGAACCTGTCTTAGATTTTCCTCAGCGGCGCCGGGCAGCATTAACGATTTTTCCAGAACCATCTTTTTCGGGACTAATAAAATAATCTCCGCATCTGCCTCACTTTTATCCTTGAGCCATTGAAGTGCCGCTGTTTTCTGTAATTCATCGCCGGCACCTTGAAATTCTTTAGTTTCAACTGACGAAGTCGAACAGTCCGTATAGTGGTTTAGTTTGACATGCTCTCCAGCAAACTCAATCGTGATGCGATCTGGCGTAACCTGCATCGCTCGGCGCAACGAAGGTGGTAGTAAATACAGAAGTCCCCTGATCCACCACGGGAAAAAATCGCCAAGCACGCCTTGTGTCGCAAATGCTCTAGCCATCATATGACCCTGGAAAGCCTACTGGTATCTCACTTCCGGCAGATTGATCTTCCCGCCACGATAAGATTGAATACGGTAGATTAGAGCCACCTTTTATCCTGACAACGGCATCCAATCGCGCAACGGTGTCAACCAGCCTAGCTACACTCGTAATCGTAAACGTCTGCCCCTTTACTCTTGAAGCATATCTCGGATCGATCCCCGTGAATGTTAGGGAGGACGTCGAATCTGTATTAGTCATCCGTATTGCGAGAAATTCCTCAACACGCTCTCCGGACATACCGGGTATCGCCATTAGAACCTCACGCGGTGCGACCTGAAGATGTACCGCACGCTGATGTGAATGTACTGTTAAGGCGGGTTTCATTTTCTTGTAAAGTTGCGGTGTGATGCCTAACACGAGTTGTAATTCATCTACGGTATTAAAGGGTCCGTCTTTAGCACCGTAACTGAGGTTCATTTCGTGATAGTCATCGTCTTCGGCCCCGTCCTCCCGAGCCTCACTATCTCGATCCCGCCAGTCAAGTATTGCATTCAGCAGTCTTGAACGATTTTCTTCTTCGACATCAACCGCCAGCAAGAGACCCTTTAAGAGTTCGGCACTGGCAGTGTTGAGATCAATCTTCCCTGCTTCGTCCTGAATACGGATCTCAACGGTACCGTCGGCAAACTCTAAACTGTAATTGGACCCATCTGCTTTCCAAGACTGTTCCTGTACTGGTCTCAGTAACTCCGCAAGCGTTCTCCAAACACCAGCCTCTGCAAGTGCTTTCGCTTGTGCTGCACGCACCAGATTGGCTGTAAGTTGTGCCTCTGTTCGCATCATGCTGCTGTAACCCGCTGCCAACACAATCAGCAGCGCCAGCATCCATAGCACTAGCACTAGTGCGATACCCCTTTGTTGCGTCCTTTTATACATGATTACGACGTTGTCTATTCAGATTGGCCACGGATGACAAATTCAGGGTGAGCTTTTTCGTATTGCGGGTGTATCGCAATATCCAGCGCGGGCCAGACTTGAGCGGGATCAGATGCCTTTATCTGCACTCGGACCAGCCTGGGGAGAGCCTCTAAGTTTTGCCATTCAGAGTGCCATGTTGGCTCGTCCTCGGTGCCGCCCGCACCGTAGTAAGTTAATTCCACAGTTTCGATTCCTTCAATCAGCGATACGGTGGAGAAATCCTCTAAGGTTGCGATATCAAAAGACGGAAATTCAGGTTTGGCCAAACGATATATCAGATCAAGGCGCCGATTGCCGTCATCCTCGTTAACTTTAAGCGTTAATAGATACAATCCGCCACCACCGCGATGTGCAGGTAAAGTCGAGGCAAAATGTAACTCGTTGTGCATCCCCTTAAATGCAATTCGCCTTTCTCCGCCGGTCATCCAAACGACCGGAACTATTTGACCTAATTGGCGAGAAACGAAAGTTCCAGCAAGGCGTAGTTCATCAATTTCCTCTGTCGTCCTTTCCGCCAAAGTCCAGCTTCGACTTGCGATATGCAAGCTACTAAATAACAACATCAGTATGACACTAAGCAACGTCAGTGAAATCATGATCTCGACGAGGGTAAAACCACGACAAGTCAAAAGAGATTGGCGAGAAAAATACTTCATATCATTGGAATCAGTTTCAACGTACTAAGCTTGACGGAACGGCTTCTCCCTAAACTATCCCAATATACCGTCACTTCGATCTCCCGCACCGTCATATTCGTGTTGCTATTCAGATTTTGACCGTCAGAATAAGGGCGCACGCGTGTTACCCAGCTATAGAGATCAGATTCAACACTGTTATATTCACCGATCTCGAAATCATCCTCGATGCCGGCACTCGCCATTTTGGACTGAGCGATTAGGATCGCCCTAGTGTATTCATCACTTAAAATCGCTGATTGCGTGCCTTTGTGATAGATTTGAAATAGAACGCCCAGGGAAATGGCAAAGATCGAAAATGCGACAAGCACCTCCAGTAATGAGAATCCACGGTTATGATGAATGCCACGTGTCATGTTAAGGCATGATCCGAACTCTTCCCGTAAGCCAATTCACGTCGACTATATATTCGCTTGAGGCATGTTTTATTTTGATTTGACCACCCGTTGAACTGCCATCTGGGAAAAAGCGAATTGCACCTTCCTTAGTTGATAACTGTTCCGAATGGGCAGTGATTAATGTCATGGTTGTATCATTAGGTACATCGAGCCGTTTTCGTTTTTTACCGACCACATAATATTTTTCGTCAACATCCAGAGCTAATGTCATCTCTTCTTGACGGTTAATGGCCTGGCTTCTTGCATACTTAAGTCCCGCTGCAAGCTCACGCGTGGCGCTTTTCACATGAGAACTTGCGAGCACATTGCCAAGCATGGGCGGTACGATCGCCAGAATTAATGTCATAATGGCTAGCACGACGAGCAGCTCGAGGAGCGTGAAACCTCGGTGTTGATTTAAAGTCATTACTCCCAACTCAAAATGTCGTGATTTTCCTTTTCGCCCCCTGGTGCATTGTCGGCCCCATAGGTATAGAGATCGTAGGGGCCCTTTTGTCCAGGTGATTGATACTGATAACTATTACCCCAGGGGTCTTTCGGAATCTTCCTCTTTTTCAGATAAGGGCCATTCCAGTTGTCCAAGTCCGCTGAGTTTTGTATGAGGGCTTCAAGGCCTTCGTCAGTGGTTGGATAACGTCCAATGTCGAGATAGAGGATATCGAGTGCGCTACCTAGATCTTCAATCTGAAGTCTGGCGGTATCCGATTTAGCAGCACCTAGGTGTTTCATGATCTGCGGTCCGACAAGACCAACGATTAGCCCCAGGATAGCCAGCACGACGAGAAGTTCAATCAGGGTGAAGCCTTTTACTTGGTGTAGTCTTGTTTTTTCATTCCTAAATATATGCATTGGGTTGCCTTTGTTTCGGGGGGTCGTCTGTGATTTTGGTTATATGACGAGCTCGTTTAGGCCGAGCATGGCAATCAATATTGAGATAATAATCACCGCAATCACGGCGCCCACTCCCAGAATCAGGACTGGTTCTAATAATGTCAAAAGCCGCTTGATGGTTGTTTGACTTTCATTGTCATAGACATCCGCAATCTTAAGGAGCATGGCTTCTAATTGCCCTGTCTCTTCACCCACCTGGATGAGCCGAACGGCGAGCTGTGGAAAATGACCGGATTTCATCAATGGCTCTGCTAAGCTTCGCCCTTGTTCCAGACTAGCGCTCACTTCATCCATGACATTGGCAAGCGTTCGATTTGTTAACACCTCCCGTACAATTGAAACGCCCGTCAACAACGGCACGCCATTTATCAATAGAGTCCCTAACGTTCGTGCGAATCTAGCCACCTCAAGCTTGGTGATCAACTCACCAAAAAGCGGTACTCGCAGACTCCAGGTATGCCAGCGTAATCGTTTATTCGGATCTTCTAGCTGTTTGTGTCCAACCCATATGACCGCTGCAATGATGCCTAGCACTGCCCACCAATATTGACGAATGAATTCTGCCGTTCCAAACACGATTTGGGTCAAGACGGGTAACGCTTGACCGACGTCCTCAAACAACGGGACAAACTGAGGCACGACAAAGATCAAAAGGGCGAGTACTGAGATGATTGCGACGACAACTAGAATGCTTGGATAAATTAAGGCTGATTTAACGCTCGACCTTAAATCGGCTGAACGGTCCAGGTAATCTGCCAAGCGCGCCAATACAATATCCAACGCACCGCTAGCCTCCCCGGCCCGAATAGTATTCAGGTAAAGATGGCTAAAAACATCACGCTGTGCCTCCATGGCATCGGACAATGGGGCCCCGCCCTGTACCCGTGCGTGGATATCTTGCACCTGGGATTTAATGGGAGCCTTATCGCTGAGTTCTTCTAAGGTCCTTAACGCATTATCAAGCGGTAACCCGGCATGCAATAATGTGGCAAGTTCACGAGTAAGAATACCGATATCTCGAAACGTAACCCGCTTTCTTGGAAATAATGTCGCAAATAGGCTATCCCCAGTTGATTTGAAAGGCGATGACCTTTCTTCAGCGCTGATTGGGAGATGGCCGGCACTTTGTATACGGTCAATTGCAATGGTCTGGGAAGGCGCGTCCATTTCACCCTCCAATATTTCGCCATTTGCTGCGACTGCTTTGTAATGAAATCTTGGCATCAAGCTTCCTGTGTCACGCGCATGACTTCTTCTATACTGGTGATCCCCAGTAAAGCTTTTTTAATCCCCTCGTCCTTCATAGTATCCATGCCAGCTTCGATCGCAGTGTGCTGTATTTCGGTGCCGTCCGCATGAGACAGAATCAAACGCCTTATCGACTCAGATACCACAAGGAATTCCGCAATTACAGTGCGACCGATGTAGCCGGTATTTGTACACCGTTCACAGCCCACCGCGGTATACAGACTTAAGTCAGCCCTGTCCGCGTATTTGTCAAGCCTAATTTCATCAACAAGTTCAGGCAAAGGCGTGTACTTCCGGCGACAATGGGCACAAAGCGTCCTGACTAATCTTTGCGATAGAATGCCGTTTAGCGTTGAAGTTAATAAGTAATCCTCAACACCCATATCGAGAAGGCGTGTGACGGAACTTCCGGCGTCATTTGTATGTAAAGTTGAGAAGACAAGGTGACCCGTGAGCGCAGACTGTATTGCGATACTTGCCGTCTCCAGGTCGCGCATTTCACCGATCATGATCACATCTGGATCCTGTCTGACGATGGAGCGTAATGTACCCGCAAACGTCAATCCGATTTGTGGCTTCACCTGAATCTGATTTATGCCATCGAGCTGGTATTCAACCGGATCTTCCACGGTCACGAGCTTTCGTTCAGGGCTGTTCAATCTTTGCAGGGCGGCATAAAGTGTTGTCGTTTTGCCGCTGCCAGTAGGGCCAGTTACCAATATAATCCCATGCGGTAATGCAAGAATATCGAGAAAGCGAGCGGCGATTTCTTCTGCAAATCCAAGCGCATCAAAGTCAAGGGCAACGCGTTGTTTATCTAAGATCCGCAGGACAAGGCTTTCTCCATGCAGGGTCGGCACGGTAGAAACTCGCAAATCGATCTTCTTGCCATGGACGCGCAATTGAATACGTCCGTCTTGGGGAAGACGATGTTCAGCAATATTCATCTTGGCCATGATCTTAATACGTGAGATAACCGCAGCAGTGGAGCGAGAAGGCGGCGCTTCTGCCTCTTGTAGGACGCCATCGATTCGATAGCGAACCTTTAGACAATTCTCAAATGGCTCAATGTGAACATCCGAGGCCCGTGACTCGATGGCACGATTAATGATTAGATCCACCAAACGGACAATAGGGGCTTTCCCTGCGAGATCCCTTAATCGCTCAATTGAATCCCCAGTATTGTTGTCATCATCACCTTCGATCTCGTCAACAATATCTGCCAGGGTTGATTGACTTTGGCCATATAATCTATCGAGTGCCCGTTCGATCTGTGTCGTGGTTGCTACCTTTGGAACCACGGATTTGGCACAAGCCAGCTGTATAGCTTGAATGGCGAAGCCATCACCGGGATCGGCCATTGCGAGCACGACATCTTCGTCGTGTTCTTCAATCGGGATGACAAAGGCTTCTTTGAGAAATTTGATCGCTACCTTGTCTTCAAGGATGGGGACTTCAGGAAAATCTTTGTCATTTAGCAATGGAAGGTCAAAGGCCTTGGCCTGAGCGTTAGCCATATCGCGATCCGATACAAAGCCAAGACGTATCAACAAAATTCCAAGGCTAGTGCCATTTTTCGCTAACAATGCTAATGCTTGGTCGAGCTCCTCGCGCTTGAGTTTGCCCTCCGAGACAAGCAGTTCACCGACAGCCAGTGGACGCGTTTGCTGCTGCATGATAGGAGTATCGGTCATGGGAATCGTCAGTCAAACAAATGAGCGTGCTCTATTGCGCCAAGCCGATGAGGCCGAAGGAAGAAAGCTCCTGCTTTAAAAAATGTTACATTAGTATTTTAAAGTAGTTTCTTTCTTTATAACTGATTTGTGAACACTTATGCGTATCATCCTAATACGTTTGCTGTGCCCTAAAATATTACCTTTTGCGGCGTCATGCAATCTGTTGAGTCAGAGAAAACCCGTGCAATACCCCGCATAACTGATTACTTTCGTTGGGGATAGCACTAACGCGAATACGTCACGGTGGCGGGTCGCAGTAAACGTTCTGGATCCCGTGAAAACAGGACACCTTCAGAGTGTCACACCGCCATGAGCTGGGCCCGGCGCTTGAAACGCGTGTTCAAGATCGACATCGAAACCTGCAACCGCTGCGGCGGCGCCGTGAAGGTCATCGCCAGCAGCTGATCCCCGAAATATAAAATTTTGTTGCGCAGGTCGCGAACGCATAAGAGAAGCCTGGATATCGATATCCGGGCCACGCCACTAAGACTACAAAGTGAAATCCAAACTATCCTTTAATTAATTCAGTAGATTAAAGTCGCTTCGTTGCATATTACAGAAATTGATCAGCGCAATTGGCTTATGATTCTATGCTTTTTTGACAATCGACGCGAGTGTGATGCCTACCGCCATCCGTCTTTAACTTGAAGACGCTCGTAAGCACTCGCACAATACCTTTGTAGTCTGATGTTGAACATTTTTGTAGTGTAATATCAACGTACGAAATAACGATCGACTATACTGATTAATGAGGTTGGTGGGGGAATCGATGCGCGGCAGGGAGCATTCAGATGCCGCTCCGTTTTATCTCTTTTATCTCTCCGGGTTCACGACCAGGCGCGAGCCTGCTAAACATCGCTTCTCCTAGCCAAACTGGGATTCCCAACCGTATGGCGTACAAGGAGCATGACAATGAAAAAATTGCTTCAAACCCTAGCGATCTGCGGCAGCCTCGCGTTGATCTCAAGCCCGGCGCTCGCAGACGACAACAACGACAACAACAGCAGGCCATGTAGAAACCTGCCGAATTTCAACGAGCTGCAATCCGCGTTGGCAGACGCCCTTTCTCTTAATTCAACCGGCCTCAATAACGACATGTGGGCCACCATCGTCGACCGCGACGGCGTCGTCTGTGCGGTGGCGCGTTCGGACGACAGGGGCGATCAGTGGCCCGGCAGCCGGGTGATCTCCGCCCAGAAGGCCAATACCGCCAATGCGTTCAGTCTGCCTTTAGGCGCAGGCGGAATTTCTGGACTGGCGCTGTCCACGGCCAATCTCTACTCCGCGGTCCAGTCGGGCGGCAGCCTGTTTGGCCTTCAGCACAGCAATCCGGTGGACACCACGGTGGCCTACCGTGGTAATCCCAAAAAGTACGGTACGAAGAACGACCCCATGGTGGGAGGCAAGATCGGCGGTGTGAACGTATTCGGCGGCGGTTTAGCCTTGTACGATGAGGACGGAAAACTGCTCGGCGGCCTCGGTGTCAGCGGTGACACATCGTGCCGCGATCATATCATCGCTTGGATCGCTCGCGATGATCTCGAGCTGGATTTCGTGCCAGCCGGCGTCAACCCGCCGGGTAACGACAATATGATCCTTGATACCGCGGTCGATCCGGCGACGGGCCATACCGTAAGTCCAAGCGGTTTCGGGCATCCTGCCTGTAGTTTGGATGGGGGCGCTTCTGAGGCCGCGATCGTAGACCTGCCGACCGATTTCCCCATTGGGCCCTGAGCGTGATCGTTGGACCCTGCCGGGTTAAAAGCACGGTCCCGAGTCGGGATCCATGGACTCGGCATCGCCAGAAAAAAGATCTGGTCTCCTGAAAACAGGAGTGCAGATACCGTTCATGACCCCCGCTGATTCGGCGGGGGTTTTTTCTTGTGGACCGGGGAAAAGGGACCGCCGGCGCCGGGCTCGGAGAACTATGCGCCCGCGCGACGGGTTCATTTTCTTTGCGCGCCCAAGGAAAACGAACCAAAAGAAAGGGCGCCCCGACGACTTGCCTCGCACACGAATGGGGGTGCGAGGTCCCCTCCGTGCTTCAGTCGGCTCGGGGTGCGCCGACAGCACCTCCTTGTGCTGACGCCGCACGTGCGCGTCCATTGCGCGCCCCTTCGGGCTCATTCCTCGCCGCCTTCCAGTACTCGGCTTCGTCGAACGGGTGAGAAAACAGAGTACCCCAGAGCTAAATGGGGTAATTAGGGGTTAAAATTACCCCATTTAGCCACTCGAATTACCCCATTCCCAGGACACGGGCCATGCAATTACTGTACGAGGCGTTGCTCACCGCTTTCCACTACTCGCCTATGGGGCCAAGTTAGCTAGGTTCGTACAATTCCTCCGCTCGGACGTATGGAATCGTTCCACTTGGGCTAGGATTGCGACTCTTGGGTATGGCACGATACTCGATTGGGAAGTGCCAAATATTCAATTTCGGGTGCGGGAACCCACTCACGAAAAATAGACCCCCCAGATGATGCGGCGTAGGATGCCAGCTTATACGGCAGAATTGAAATCGAATTTAAAGTTAGGGTGCACTAAGAACAGCGATGGCGACACTGGGGAGGCTATGGGCCGGTCGTGTCTACGGCACAAATACCGGCAACCTGTTCGCGGAGTTCGACAGTTCCGCGGCGGGAGTGCGCGGAACAATTCGTCTTATGGATGCCCAATTTGGGCTGACCGTCTTCAATGTCACGGGCTCATTCGATGGGACACTGCGACTCACCGGCGAGCCGACACAAGTACCAACGGGAGTGACGGCTGGGACAATCGAGGTAACTGCAACACTTACCCCAGAAGGGCACCTGCGAGGTCAATGGACGTCATCGATTGGCACAGCGGGGACGTTTGAGGCATACCCACACGACACCCCTCCTCCAGACCAACGGGCCACGGGGGCGGCAGCGATTCCAGAGCAATTCTTCACGTCAAATATATCGCTCGGTGCGATACGTCTTTACGCAAAAGATCTTTGGGAGCTGGTGCAGTTAATCCGCAAGGATTTCGTCGTGGGACGGCCGGTAGTCACCTACGTCATTCGGGGAAGCGAGGTTACAAAGTACTTCGAAGATTTTCAGAAAGAGGCGCCTGCACTCAAAGAACTCGGGCGCCTAAAGATAACGGTTCAGGAACCAGAGGCTCATGGGATCAACAAGGTTGTCATCTTCGAGCTAAGTTCTCTTGGTCAGAACGAAATACGAGTGCAAGGAATAAATGAATCGTGGGTTGTGGGCAAGGCGGAAGCTATTGCAAGAAGTCTTCGGCCCTTTGAGAAAGGGTTGGTCACCACGTACAAGAAATTTGGCCTAACACTCAATCAGATAATTTTTTTCGCGATGCTTGTTGTGATTCCGGCAATCGAATCGCTTTGGCAGCGCGGGATTTTTGTGGCCATCGTCATAGCGCTCCTTAGCTTTCTTTTTTGGCTCCATAGCAGGTTCATACCTAATGCTGTTATTTATCTTGGGGAGCACGAGCCAACATTGCTTCAGCGCATGTGGCCCTCACTATTGTCTTGGGTATCGGCGGTCACCGCGTCCCTGGCAGCGGCATATGTCTTCTATTTGCTCACAGGAAATGCACCCTAACCACCCAGTCAACGCGGACGCGAGCGCAGCGCCGTGCATGTGCCGGTGGGCGCGCGCCGGTTACTGGGAACGTTAGGCACCTTGAGCAGAGCCTGCGTATGACCGGTACAAAGATCGCGAATAGAGGATGTCAGTGACGCCTGGTCAGAGCGAAGCCTTCTCCCGAGTCCTCATCGACAAGGCCCTCGAAGCGAGTGGATGGGACCTGCTCAACCCGCAGCAGGTTCAGCTCGAGCTCAATACCGCCAGCGGGCGCGCGGACTACTTGCTGAAGGACGGGCTGGACCGGGTGCTCTGCGTTCTCGAAGCCAAGCGTGAGGATCTCGACCCCTACGACGCCAAAGAGCAGGCCCGGGGCTACGCGGAGAACCTGACGGCTCCATTCGTCATCCTCTCCAACGGTCGCGAGCACTGGTTCTGGAACTACGAGCGCGCCGATCAGCGCGACGCCTACCGGGTCGAGCGGCTGCCCTCGCGTGAGGACCTCCAACGGGTCCGCCTCAAGAATCTCCAGCCCCCGCGCCCGCTCCAGACCGAGGTCATTCGCCCTGAGTACCTCCGTGTGCTACGCCCGGATCTGACCCTGCGCGGCTACCAGATTCGAGCGATGGACGAGATCGCCAAGGGCTACGACGACGCGGGTCGACGCAAGTTCTTGCTAGAGATGGCAACCGGCACAGGCAAGACGCTTCTCTGCGCAGCACTCATCCGCCGTTTCCTCGTCACGCGCAACGCCGAGCGGGTGCTCTTCATCGTGGACCGCATCGAACTCGCCAGGCAGACGATGGAGGATTTCAACGTCCTCCTCGGCGAATACAGGCCGGTCATCTACAAGACAGCGCGCCGCACCGGCGAGCTGCTGGGCTCCTCCGTTGTGGTCGCGACGATCCAGTCGCTCATGACCGACCGTCGCTACCGGGAGGAGTTCACACCGTTCTACTTCGACCTCGTCGTCAACGACGAGGCGCACCGCTCCATCTACGGCGATGCGCGCGAGGCCGTCCAGTTCTTCCAGGCCACGCGCATCGGTTTGACCGCCACGCCCAAGGCATACCTCAAGAACGTCAACATCGATGAGCTTGCCACCGAGGATCCGAGAGCGCTAGAGGCCCGCCAGCTCCGCGACACCTACCACTACTTCGGCTGCGAGCCGGGTCAGCCCACGTTCCGCTACGATATCGCCGACGCTGTGCAGGACGCGGAAGGTCCCTTTCTCTGCCTGCCCAAGATCATCGACTGCCGCTCCGACATCACCACACAGGCATTGCAGGAGACCGGTTGGACGGTCGTTATCAATGAGCAGGAAGAGAACTTCAAGATCCAGGACCTGGAGCGAAAAATCTTCACGCCCCATCGCAACCGCGTCATGTGCGAGGCCTTCCTCCGCGAGGCGCAGCGCGACCCGACCGGCGAGACCGGCAAGTCCATCATCTTCGCCGTGAACCAGACCCACGCCACGGCGCTGACAAAGGTCCTCAACGACATCAAGCCCGGCATCGCGCTCACGATCACGTCGCGTATTCCCGACGCGTCCTCCCTGGCCAAGGAATTCCGCGACGGTAAGCGCTCCGAGCGCATCGCCGTGTCGGTGGACATGCTCTCGACCGGCTACAACTGCCGCGACCTTCTCAACGTCGTACTCATGCGTCCGATCTTCTCGCCGACGGAGTACATCCAGATCAAGGGGCGGGGCACGCGGCGCTTCACCTTCGTCGTCGGCAACACCGAGTACGAGAAGCGTCACTTCTTCTTGCTCGATTTCTGCGCCGTGGCGGAGTTCTTCGAGGAGATGTACGACTACGCGGCGCCCTTGAAGCTCCCGGCACATGAAGGGCGACGCGCGGCGCCGGTGCGCTATGAATCCGGTGCGGGCGGCGGTGCGGTGCGCGAACCCGGTCCGGACTTGGGCTATGGGGCCGGCGAGGGTGACGACAGGCGACGTGAGATCCCCGTATGGGAGGGCACCGACCGCATCGTCAGTCAGGAGGTCCGCATCGTCGGCCCGAACGGCGAGAAAGTGGACGTGATGACCTTCCGCGGCTCTTTCGAGCGCGACTTGAACGAGTTCGCCGAGGCTGACCCGGACCTGCATGGCGCGGTGGAGGCCGAGGACGACGATGCGATCGAGACCATCCTCCAGGAGCGCTTCTACCACCGCCCGGAGATGTTCTACGCTCCCGACAAGCTCATCATCTCCTACGGCGTACCGGCGCCTACGCCCGCCTTCGTCTACAATGCCCTCGGGAAGCGGCCGCTGCCGACCAAGGACAAGGTCGTCGCCGACACCGTGGACTCCATCGCCGCCCGCTTCAACCTGCGCTACGCCGATCAGAAGTGGATCAATGCCACGGCCGAGCTGGTCAGCGAAGACACCCAGGCGTTCTCGGACTTCATGGCCGGCCGTTACGAGCGGCTCTTTACCCGCAGCCAGTTCCGCACCCTTGGCGGGCTGGATGCGCTCGCCCGGTTCCAAGAACGAGATGCGGTTTTCGAGGCGTTGCGCCAGTCATCGCTGGTCCAGTGCACCCGAATGGCCGTGAGAGAGGCTTCCTGAAGCATGCGCAAACCCGAAACCCAAAGCGACTCCGTCGCGAAGCTGAGCCAGAGCAACAGCTCCAACTTCTTCGCCTCCGGCCTTCGCCAGAAGGTGGACCAGCTCATGAACGTGCTGTGGGCGGGGGGAGTGAACAACCCGATGGACTCCATCGAGCAGCTCTCCTACCTCATCTTCTTGCGGCTGCTCTCCGAACGCGACGAGAAAGCCGCCGTCATCGAGAAGGGCTACCAGCGCATCTTCTCGGGTGAATGGGCGCGCTACGCTTGGGGCAACTTCGTCACCCTCACCGGCAACGATCTGTTCGACACCCTGCGAAGTGCGATCGAAAAGCTGCACGAGCTACCCAACCTCTCCAACACCGGGCGCGAACTGTTCCGAAACGCCACACTCAAGATCTACGACCGCCCGACACTGCGTGCCGTCGTGCAGACCGTTGCCGAGATGGACCTCGCCCCCCACGAAGGCCACGACCTCAAGGGCGACATGTATGAGTACCTGCTCAGCAAGCTCTCCCAGTCAGGCACCAATGGCCAGTTCCGCACGCCGCGCCACATCATCGACCTGATCGTGGCCCTCGTGGATCCCAAGCCCGGGTTGCATATCTGTGACCCGGCGTGTGGCACGGCGGGCTTCCTGATCTCGTCGTATAGCCACATCCTGCGCCAGCACACGAAGCCCGCGGACTTGGCTCGTGGGATCGTAGACGGCAGCCAACTCAAACCGAAGCAGTGGGACTTCTTGGAGAGTCACTCCTTCACCGGCTTCGACAACGACGCCAACATGGTAAAGATCGCCATCCTGAATCTCTACCTTCACCAACTCGAGCGCGCCCGCATCGAGCATCACAACCCGCTCACGACCACGCAGGGCGGCCAGTATCCCGGGCCGAAGTACGACATCATCCTCGCGAACCCACCGTTTGCTGGCCGCGTACAGAGAGAGAGCATCCTCGCCGACATCAACCTCAACACCCGCGACACCGAACTCTTGTTCCTGAAGTGGTTCCTCGACCACTTGACCGACAACGGGCGAGCGGGGGTCATCGTCCCCAACGGGGTGCTCTTCGGCTCCGGTAAGACTGACCGCAGGCTGCGCGAGTTGTTGCTCACCACTTGCGACCTGCAGGCCGTCATCGCCCTGCCCTCGGGTGTGTTCAAGCCGTACTCGGGCGTGGGCACAGCCATCTTCGTGTTCCAGAAGGGCAAACCGACCGACTCGGTCTGGTTCTACGAACTCACCGCCGATGGCTACACGCTGGACGACAAGCGCGCGCCCATCGAAGCCAACGACATCCCCGACCTCGTCGCCAAGTGGCCGGGCCGCGAGGAAGGCCCCAACAGCTTTCGCGTACCGGTCGAGAAGATCCGCGAGAACGGCTGGCAGCTCATGCCGGGCCGCTACAAGCCGGTGCGGCTGGATGCGGTGGAGCACGACGCCCCGGCTGACATCCTGGCGAACGTGATCCGGATGGAGACGAAGATCGCCGAGCAGGCGAAGGCGTTGATGGAAGGGTTGCGGGCGAAATGAGCAGGTGGCCGATTACTCCACTCAAGGGGCACATCGCCGAAGTCTCGATCCGAAAGGGTGAGACGCCCGCGGAAGTCTTGTCCGTAACGAACACGGCTGGCTTTGTGCGTTCACTCGACGTATTCGACAAGCAGGTGTTCAGCCAAGACGCGAGCAACTACAAGCTCGTTCGCTTCAACGACCTCGCTTACAACCCCTCGCGTATCAATGTCGGGTCAGTCGCTAGATGCCAGTTCCCCGAGGGCGGCGCTGTTAGCCCGATGTATGTTGTTGTACGTTGTAAGGATTCTCTACTACCCCAGTTTCTTCTCTACTTCCTGAAGTCCGACATCGGCCAGCAGAACATTGTCCACCGCTGCGTTGGCGCAGTGAGATTCATGCTGCGCTTCGGCGATCTGGAGCAGATTGAGCTGCCACTTCCGCCCCTGGCCGAGCAGGAGCGGACCGTACGAATTCTGGACGAGGCGGACGCGTTGCGCCGACTCCGCGCCCAGGCGAGCGGCCGCATCGAACAGCTCGCCTCAGCCCTGTTTCACGAGATGTTGGCAAATGCGTCTGACGTTACCGAAGTGCCGCTTGAAGCGCTTCTTTCACGCATCGACAGCGGGTGGAGTCCCGTGTGCCACGATGAGCCAGCCCAGCCGGAGCAGTGGGGCGTACTGAAGCTCGGGGCAGTCACCTCTGGGCGCTTCATCGAAGCGGAGAATAAAGCGCTGCGCCCAGAGGAACGAGCACGAGAGCAATTGGAAGTCAAGGCAGGCGATGTCCTGTTTACGCGCAAGAACACCAAGGACTTGATCGCGGCTACTGCGTACGTGTGGGAGGCCCGACCCAGACTGATGATGTCGGACCTGATCTTCCGCCTTGTTCCGTCCAACTCTGGGCAGCTTAACCCCATCTATCTCACATATGCCTTGAAGGAGCCCAACAAGAGAAGGGAAGTACAGTCGCTGGCGTCTGGGGCAGCGGGCTCTATGCCCAACATCTCGAAAGGTCGCCTGCTCAGCATTCGCATTCCTCTTGTTTCGCCGGCCCTCCAGGAGGAATTCGCCGCCCACGTCGCCGAGATCCACCAACTCGAAGCCGCCCAGGCCGCCAGTCGCCAGCGAATTGCCGACCTGTTCCAATCCCTGCTGCACCGGGCTTTTCAGGGGGAGCTATGAGCGGCAGCCTGCGCCACACCTGGGAGTACCTCGCCGCGGAGCTGTGGGAGCCGCTCGCCGACTACTCCGCCAGGGACGCCGCCGCGCCGCCGGATCTGTTCAGCGACCTCTTCGCCGCCGCGGACGAGTTCCTCTCCCCGCGCCCCACCGACACCGAGCTGGAACAAGCCCGCAACGAACCCGACAAGGCGCGACAACGATTCCTCGCGCTCAAGGGCAGCGACTTCGCCAGCGAGTCCGCCCTCGTGCACTTCCTCGAAGCGGGGCAGGCTGTCATCGCCGACTACGAAATCCCGGGCTTCGAAGACCTCTACCGGCGGCTCCTGCGCGAGGCGCTGCGCAAGTTCAACCTGCGCTACCGCCTGGACGAACCCTTCATCCTGCGCTTCCTGCTTCCCGGCTCCTTCACCAACCTCTACGCCGAGTTGCACCGACTCAACACCGGCAACGGCGATCTGGCGAACCTGTGGGCTGACTTCGAGTCGTCGTTCGATCAGTACGCACGGACACTCGGCGACTCCGATCTCAGAATAAGCATCGCCAGAGCCAGCAACTACCTCGAAGGCCTTGCGGGAATGACGAACGGCAGGTCGGGCACTCTCGGCACGCTCTGCGATGGATTGACGGACTGGCCGCATGACAAGGTCAAAGACGCGGTCAAGAGCCTATACAGCTTTTGTTCAGACTACCCCGGCATCCGGCACGCGGGCACGCCCGGGAATCGAAGGCGGCAATTGGACACGAGAGATTCGGTGGCGATCAATGTTTCGCTTATGGCGTTGGCGGCGTATCTCGGGAACGGCCTTGATCATGGGCAAGTGCTCGGAACTGGATCCACCGGCACTATTCGCCCGCGAAGAATCGTGCCGCCGCCCCTGCCCGTCCGCGGTGGTGGCAGGTGGATCGAGCGACTGTTGGCGAAGCTTGGGCTCAGACATCAGTCAAGCCGGCGTGTCCGTGGCGTGTGAGCGAGTCCATGCCCGCCCGCCCGCGCACGACCACAGCATTAAGGCGCCTAAGTTAAAGTTCGGCGTCATCCGCCTGAGGCATGCAACGGCTTCAATTCGCTTTGTTCCAGATCGATCGGGCCAAAGCGCTCTTGATCGAAGGGCACATCCCCGCGCTACGGGTCGCCCTTATGCTCGCGGACAACGCTGCCGAGGTCTTACTTGATCGGTGGATCGACAGCGCAATGGAAGGCGAGAGCATGCACGAGAGGGTCCACGATGTCGCAAAGCAGGCCAGCGTCCCTCCAGACCATCCGGATTTCAAGGACCTCTTTGCACGCAGGCGGTTGAAGGCAGGCGAAAGACAAAAGATCGCCCGCTTCTTTGATGAGAAGATACGGTACGCCACAGAGACGAAGGGAGCAATCTCCTCGGCGCTGCGTTCCGTTTTGTCCCACTCGCATCGATATAGAAACCAAGCCCATCATTCTGGGAAGTGGCAGAAAAGGTGTCAGGAACCATTTGACAGCCTAATTCAACTCTAACTATCCCGCTTGATGTGATTGATTGAAGGGATTGATACGCCTGGCCCGCAACGGCCAAGGGCTTCAATCACGGTCTATTACTAGGTCGTTCGGGGCGCGCGCCCCTGTCACAGCGGCGTTTTTGAAGCAATCCATTACCGCGGGGGAGCGTGCAGTCTCAAATATCGCAATTGCATGCTCTAATTTTACCTGACCGTTGTCCACCATATTGCACAGACCGTCTCGTAACGCGTATAGGCGAATAATCATTGGATCATCGGGCGCCTTCATAAGAAGCCTCGCCCACTGCTGATTGCTTTCAGCGTCATTGCAGTAGTTGTCGGGCTCATCCGCAAACGCCGGATGAGATACAAGCAATGCTACTAGGGCAATAAGTCGCATTAGGGTCTCCACACTAATATCTCCAATTTAAGCGTGCGCGTGACGAATTGAGCTAATGGGAAAAGCTACTCATCCACTTGAACTTTTCGATTTCATCTAGCTTCCCTGTGACTTGGGCAAGCATAATGCCCATCTCAAGTATCCCGCTTGCTAAAACTGCGCCCGTCTCATCATCAACCGATTCGATCGTGAGCATCTTTTCGTATAATTCTTTGGGCAATTCTCCGAATTTTTGCTTGTAAAGGGCCAGGTTAAACGCAAGGAGTCTGGCACATTCTGCGAGATCATCCTTGCTGCTATCCGAAATGAGTTCATCAATTCGTAGGTAGAAGTGCTTAAATCTTTCCAAGTTGTTAGATAATTCGGTCATTCGGGAATCCTCATTGGTCCATCGAATCCATATAGTGGGGCTCACATATTAGGCAAAAGATACCCAGAATCCAGATGTAAACTCCATGCCTTGCTTTTGGCGCCCTAATGGCCCGCATAACCGGCCCGTGCAGAGCGGGCGCAGCCCGTTTTGCACAGATCCGTGTTGATGCAGAGCCTACGCATCGGATAGCTCGTGTGCACGCGCATCTTGCTCAAACGGGCAGTTCCCATACCCAACCTGAACGATTGAACCAAGGTAGGCCGGGAGAAAAGATGCAATTGACCCCGCGCGCTCGAACTGGAACACGTGACGACACTCATGGGAAAGTAGGCGGCGGGACATGTGACCGTGGCAGATCAGAATCGAGTAGCCGAGGGTGAGCCCCGTCATCGTTGGCCCAAGCAAGCCCGTCTGTACTGCGGCGGCTTGAAGCTCAGGATCTGGTGGGAGCGGAAGGCGATCAACCATCAAGACGCGGATGTTCTCAGGTCGCTGCACTTCCACCGCGCTTGCTATCGCTAAGTCCCGCGCGTTCAACGCCGTACCAGTCGCTGCGACATCCGCTGCAACTGCTTCGGCCCAAGCGATGGCATGTGGCAAGAGCCTAGGAAGTAGAGCTTGGAGATCGAGCTGCATATCGTGCCAAATGCCTAAAAAGGTTATACATTTTCCAATAACCATCTTACAACACACGTTCAATAGGATGCCTTTCGGAATTGTGGCTGACGAGCAGTGACTTACAAAAAATGAAGACAGATCTATTTTTCGTGGTTTCTAGTACCTGTGCGACACAGCCGAGTATTGGGAAATCTAAAAAATGCCTCCGACCCCTTTTTTTGTTATCTATTTTTTGCTTTAAACTCTATGTGATTTGGAAAAATGGATTTAATGTCTTGGTGATAATCTGGGGTTTCATATTCAGCGGGGGAATTTTCTAACGAATATTCTTTAACATATCCATTAAATAATATTAAATTCCATTTATTTTCTACCTTAGCAAACTCGAACCAAATAACGTCTGGGTAATCTAACGGTTTTCCTAAAATCTCATATGGATAATGAGCCACAATCGTTACTCTAGCTGTTTGTATTACTCCTTTTTGAATATCTTCTGGGTGATATTTTTGTAATTGAATCTCAATAGACTCTTTATCATT
>JAKEHO010000061.1 GCA_022614965.1 Gammaproteobacteria bacterium | reverse complement strand
GCCTCCTGGTGGCAAGCCTCCTGGTGGCAAGCCTCTCGGCGGTAGCAAACAAGGTTTTTTTAGACGCTAGAGTGCGATACGGAAGAGTGCGGTAAGAAAACCCCTCTTACCTACCGCACTCCTACGACGCGCTGCCGAGTGGATGGCGGACATAATTCCAGGTCGGTAGACCGGGCGAGGGCTGTCTGTTCCCATCAATAGATCACTATGCTTATCTCCGGCAGCCTTGAAATCCGAGATTATGAAAGATCTTGGAAGGCCGTCGCGCATTTCAGGGCAGGATCGCTTACTCAGCCTTCTCACAACTCAGTTTGACCGCGTCTCTCAGGCGTATGGTTTATTTGATGAATTCCTTCGGCAGAAGACCTACAGCAAATGCCTTTGTCTGAAGCTCCTTACCGCCGCACAACGGAGAACCGGGAACGCCTGGAATATCAGGCGGCTGGCTGTACTGATGCTCGAGCATCAGATATTGAAGATTCATCCGGACAATTTGGATGATTTCGATTTTCTACTCACCAGGCTGAATCTTAAGGAGGCACCGGGACTCGACGCAGGGATGGTGAGTTCGGTGCTGAAGGAGGGATACTCTACAACCGATCTTCGCCAGTTCATTCCCGAGTTTCGACGCAGACTCCAAAGACTGAATCGCGTTCACATAAGGATCAGGGGGCGGAGAACCTCGGACGCGGGATTATGCGACTTCATAGACTTGTCTCGTTGCGATTGCAAGTTATCTCTCGCACGCTATTTGTTCACAGCTGAAGAGGTCGTCGATGAAATCCTTAGCCAGTTACTCGTTACGGATGGAGCGAAGGACCTGGACACTTCACAACCTTTATTCGTGGAGGCTGAGGTAGAACGGGCCATAAGCCGCTTGCCCGATTTTGAGGCGTGTATCCTCAAAAAACTCTGTGCGTCGTCACGTGTCTACTGGGTGTCTGAGGTTACCAGCTCTGAAATCAACTCCCTCGTGGAGTATCCTCTAACAACGGTTGTCGTCACTATTAAACCGCCCGGAAGCGATATCGAATTCGAAATTAAGAGGGCGGGCAGGAAAGGGCCACTCGGTCTGAATGTCGTTTACGCACGCGATGGATATGAGGTGGCGCCGTCTCATCGGCTGGATGGCGGGAATATGCAATGGCTCCTGCGGCATGAAGCCAAAGCCGCTGCCAAGCTCAGCCTCATTTATCGTCTCGTGCATGCTACAGAAGCGCCGATAGCCAACTACATCTCCAGATCGACCATATATTCGATTCCGGCAGGCGGCGCACGGGTGCAGACACTCACCTATTTTACGGAACCACGAGTTTTTGAAGAAGGATTTCGCGAGATGCGACAAGCGATGGCCGACGGTGTTGCCGCGTTTAAAGCCGAAGGCTATGCGAAACTGCCTGACCTACCCGGCGACTTAGGACTTACCGCGCAATTCATAGCAGTTGTTTCGCCAGCGCAAGCAATTCTCACTGGTACGAGCTCTTTTCGACTGGATAAGCTTGCTGCGTACCTTTCAAGTGAAGGGCCCCGACTGTACTTCGAAGAGGGCTTAGGCATTGCTTACTCAAGACACGATGCACGGAGGTTAGCAGATGCAATTGTAGAGGAGGTCCTGGGTGTCTACCAACCGCCAGATGTCAGGTATCAAAGCCATGCGCAGTATCTGGCGGCGGCGTTTTGCATACCGGAAAACCGTGCCAGAGCCGATGGGATCTACATATCTCTGTTGCGGGAAATCGGAAGGCTCTGGGGAACACTATTGGCGGTCAGAGGTTACTCTCGGGGAGAGTCATTTGTCGCCAGAAACGTCGGCTTGAAGAGTTTTTGGGAGGCCGGCCAGTGGAAAGTAAAAATCATCTTCATGGATCATGACGCTGTCGTAATTCCGGGCCCTCAGGACAGAGACTTTTACGCCCAGGATGCGCTCCTAGGTATGACATTAGACGAAACTTATATCTGGGGCAGATCGGGCTCCGCCCTCGGCACAGTTGGGCACCTGCGGGGTATTTATCGGACCAGCGATAACGTTTATCAGCAGGGGCAAAAGCTGGCAAGAATAGCCTTGAAAAAAGCTTACAAAAAGACTCAGCGCGAGTTGTCGAGCGATCCGGAGCTGGGAGCGTTATTTGACCAGGTATTCGTGGAGCGACTCCTTGACTGGGATACGCTTGTCAGAGGTTATGTTCGGACCAAACCCAACACCGCAGCGAGCTCAAAGTGGAAGGACAAGAAAAAAGAGATGATGCTGGCTGAAAAGGCCTACGAGGGGTATGAGTTTGATGCGCATATGGAAGCTATAGAAAACAATAGAGCGTTCCTTGAGAGACACTCGTTTCTTTTTTGATGAACCGCGAGCGGTAGCGACCGGGTCTCAAGTGTCGATAGCGCTCAAACTGAACTTGTTCCCGTTGCGACTACTTGAATATGATCAGCGTCCCCATCGCAGTCAACAACTACTACTTCAGGACGCAGCTCGAGCTGTTCTGGTTCAATCACAAGGCGACGTACGGAGAGTACGCTGCCAGGGGCAAGCTTCGTGCCGTGATCGTCAAGCGCAACACCGTTGCCGAGCAAACGAAAGACATATGTGAATGGGCAGGCGACATCCCCCATGTCATGGCCGACGCCTACTTTGACGTCAGAAAAGATCTGACGAATCCTGCCTATCTTCCGATCAATATCCAGCTAGGTTTGAGTCAGGTCATCGCCGCGTTCGACGACGAACAAGTCATCGAGGTGCTCGATTGCGACATGTTCCACCTAAGGCCGCATCCTGACCTGACTGTCGAAGACAATGAGCTCATCGTCGCGGACATCTACGAGGAATGGCATCTGAAGAGCCTAACGGACCACAAGGACGTGATCGCGCCCTTTTTCAAAAACGAGGGTAACTACTACAACGGCGGGTTCGTCCCGATCATCGGCAAGGCAAAAACGTTCAAAAAACTTCTGCCCGATTGGATCGAGCTGCACAAACGGATCGTGGACGCGCAGTCCGACGGCAATCTGCAGTGGTGGGCCGGCATGTATTCGCTTCAGGCCGCATGTGAGAACAACGCAGTTCGGATGCGTGCGATGGATCTGTGTTACGTGCCCGGCATCAACGCACTGAACGACGACCACTACATCGCCCACTACAGCGTCGATCAAAAATTCAACAAGAAGACCTGGCCCTCCATCGACGTCAGCAGCTTCGAAAAGAACGAGTACTACAGCCGCGTGCTCGAGTGGATGCGGCATGAAAAAATCTTGGCCGAGGACGCGTTGCCGCGCGGGTGGTAGGTGTCGGTCGCCGACAACATCCGGGCCAAATCCCCGGACTGACTCACGGATTCCTCTCGCGCGAACACGTCATCCATGGCGGAGATCAGCAAAACCTTCGGATGGTGATCGTGAGGTTTGCGAACGTTTCGTCTCGGAATTCCGCTTCGCCCTACGCCGCAGACCTCTTAGCACTCTAGCGTGTTTTGCAAGTTCGATCTTGCTGGAAACGCAAAGCGTGATTGGGGGATTGAAACACTCGAAGCTGTGTTGTCTGTAATGACAAAAGAGGCCCCGCTTTTTCCAAACCTCCTTCGTCCCATCCCTCCAGAATCTGAATCGCCTCACGACTGAAAAAGCGGCAATAACCCCGGTGCTCATTGCTTAGCGAAGTGTTTTTCGTGATATCGATCCCGCGCGTACTCTTCGTGTTGCGAAGGCGGAGAGAGTCCTCGTTGCTCAGGTCAATGATCTTACTAAACCCGGTGACGCAATCGTACCGTTCGCACATCCTCAGATTAGCCCGGATATCTAGAGTTTCTAAATAGATGTCGTTGTCGGAGAGGATGACAAACTTCCTGCTCGGATTGGAGTGGCTAATCCCCGTGATAAAGCACCGTTCTTTATTAAAGGGACCCTCATCGCGCAAAAAAACATATTTGCAGTTTGTCGGTAAAGTCGCGGGATTAACGGTGGGTTGGGCGCCTTGCTCGACAATCACCATCGCAATGTATGGTGAAAAAAACCTGTCATAATAACGCACCAGATACATCAGGTTATCGGTAGCGCGTCCCAACCCGGTAGGATCTCCGTGTGCGAAGACGATTGTCGTGTCGCTCAAAAGGAGATCTACCTGGGGCCCAAATAACACTAGCGATTCCCGTAGATACCAGTGGTCCACCAGGCGTTGCTGGGCATCTGAGTAATCAGGTTCTACCCAGGCTAAATGCGGCATGAAGCAGTAGCATTTGAACCGTTGTTGCAGAACAAGACTGTTGTTGTCCAACTCCTGGTCGGTTTTGCGATTCAATTCGATGAAATCGTCAAACACCGTGTCCCTAAGGACATAAGCATAGGTCGAATACGCCTGTGTGATACGCACAATATTATCAGCGACCTTGATCGGCTCATCCTTATGTAGGGCGCCGAAAAACAACATGTCCCAATCGGGCGGCACTTGCTCAATATAGATGCTAAACTTCTTCTCTAGATGATCATCAAAAACAACATCATCTTCAAAGATAAGAACGCTGGGCACGCCGAATCGCCGCGCCTGGCGAACGACCTGCAAATGGCTGAGCAAGCATCCATACGCGCCTGGCGTGTGGACCCAGTTCGTCGGGAGCTTCATGTTGTCTCCGTCGAACGCCGGAAACCGGCGCACTGAGTGGATTCCATGCTGATCGAATTGTCGCTGCATGTGTTGCCAGCGCTCCGGCCTTCTATCGAGGTTAATGCAAAGCCTATGTGGAAACGTTTCGTTGACTGCTCCGGCGGGTCGGTTTGTTATGGCTTTGGTCATATTTTCCAATCCCATGAAGCTTCACAAGGATTGTTTGCCTGGAAAATGGTTGGCGGAAATATTGCCGGTAGTCAGAATTGTATTACGCTTGCGGCTACGCCTCAACGGTTGAGGGAGGCTTCGTTGATATTTCCGTTGACGATTGACTAACCATTTTCTTACACTGGGTACCCAACGAGCGAAGTGGAGAATGAGCTCATGATTGTCGAGCCAAGTCGCGGTATTAAATGTCGAGAAACCAATATCGCAGATCAACCCGCCGCACCCGCGTTGGCCGTTTCCCCCCGCGAACGGAATGCAGATACGAGAGAACTAGCGAGCCCATTGATCCATATACCACTATACTGCGCGCACGGCACCTCCGATTATGCGACGCGATACATGGTCGAGCTGCATCTCGCCTGTCTAGATAGCTACTTCGCTCACGAAAATACCTACGATCTCCTGGTGACGACCAACGACGAAAGGCCTCTAGAAGTTTTCTCGGCCTACAAAGAAAAATCCAAGCGTCGCTTCGAGTTGAGATTGGTGAGCCGCGACGATCTGCTCTCCACCTTCTGCACCGACGAGAGCCGCCTGATGGACATTCCCTGTATAAAAACGGTCTTCTCGAAGTTTTATCCAATCCTGAATCGGGAATGCGACGCGATAGTACATGTCGATTATGACACCATTTTCGTATCGAAGGTCGACCTACGCCCATTGTTGGTCTCCGATGTTGGACTCGTGGATGCAAATCAATTCAGGCGCGATGCGGGGCTTTGGTGTCCGACCGTCAGGCAAGCCGCTTTCTTCCGCATTGGTCAACCCGTGGAGCCTGTTTCAAGGTGGATCAACTCGGGTGTGTTCTCCGTTCAGCGAGGGGGATTTGACGTTTGTCGTACTGAGATAGGGCATTACCTGGAGAATCTCGAGCGCGCCATCGCCGATGGTCTCAATGCCTATACGGACGAGATCATCATGAATGCACTTGCAGTGCGACAAAGAGACGCGGTCACAGTCATCTCGGACTATCGCTATAATTTCCTGGCATATTATCTTAAACATGACCCGAGCTGGATATGGCGGGGACAGATTGTTCATTTTCACAGCTTGAAGCCGGATGCGTATTGGTACTTCAACGGGGCCGTCGGGCATCGATGCGATGCGACTCAGGCGGAGCTCCTTAGCGAGGACTTTTATCTGGCCGTTCTGATTTGGTTCCGCCATCTTCACGCCGCTTGCCGTCAGCTCGCGTTTGAATTCCCGATGCTCGCAGCAATGCCGCTCGAGGTGGTAGAGAAAGAGCTGGCGCGCCTGGTTACGGAGCGCGGCGCTCGTGCTTACGCCTCAACGGCTTAGAGGTGCACCGTTTGGCATTTCCATTGACGATGGCTCAACAACTTCCCTACACTTAGCCCAAATGAAACAGGTGCAGAAAGAACATGGCCAAAGGCGATTGTCCCATTCTTACTAACAAGCAGTTGGCGGACTACGAGGAATTGGGATTTCTTCACTCGATCCCGATCCTATCGCAGGACGAAGTTAGCTACTACCGCGCCCAAGTTGAAAAGACGTGCCAAGCGATTGGCGGTCGGGTGACACGGCTTGACGGGCTAGACCTCTTTTTTCGCTGGGCTTGGGAGCTGAGTACGCACCCGCGCTTGTTGGACTGTCTCGAACAACTCCTCGGCCCCAACATCGTGCTCAAATCAACGAGGGTGTTTTACAAGTACGGGAGAAGTGCCTCTTACGTCGGGTGGCATCAGGATGGCATCACCGAAAGACTGGAAGACGGTCGCGCCCCGGCAATCT
>JAKEHO010000060.1 GCA_022614965.1 Gammaproteobacteria bacterium | reverse complement strand
GAGATGTGGTCTGCATGCGTGTGCGTGTCAATCACGTGGGTCAGTTTCAACTTCTCCTTGTCCAGAAGCTCCAAATACTCTTTGACATGCTCCAGCACGGGATCAATCAGCACGACTTCGCTCGCGCCCTTCGTGCCCACGAGATAGGTGCGACAGGCATGTGGGTTTAGCTGACGGAAGACGATTTCCATTGGTTCTCCTCCTTTCGCTTAACGAGAATAGGTGCCAGTTGAGCCTCTTGCAAAACTCACCAGGTATCAGAATTTATTAGGCCGAAGGCCATAGGCGGGTGCCTGATCCATCATCATTCTCCCTTGCGATCATGGCGGTGTCCGCGATGCATCAGAAGGTGCATCAATGGACAGGCCACGACAAGCAGATAGGGCAGCGCGCCTAAAAAATGGGCGCGATGCTCTGTGAACAGAAAAAACAGTATGACGAGGAGAAATCCCCAGAATGCGATCCTGTTTTTCATCGAATTGTACTCCTTGCTGCTTGTTTGGCTCCTGCCAACTCTTAAAACGCTTGTTGGCCAAAGAAACTTTGCGTGCCATGGTAAAAGCTGTGAGTAACACAAGGTCAAGCCCCAAGCTCATCGTTAGCATACTCATGACGGGCTGAGCGTGTTTTGATCTAGATCAGATTGCATTGCCCGGTTGGCGTGTACTCTTCGGCCTCGCACGTTAATGATCGACCATTTCGCGCCCAGGTGCTGATCGATATGTCATTGATGCCATGACCATGGAGACCGCCGAGCCCATCACACACCAAACGCGGCCTATCGCTGCCCGGGATAAGCGCTCAGAGGTTCCTTTTATCGAGGTAATCCTTGACGAAGGCCTTGAGATCCTCCGATTTGCATTCAAACCCCATGGCCCTCGCTTTGTTCAAGACTTCCTCACTGGACATCCGTTCTTCAACGCCCAAAGCCATCATGCACAGGGCCCCTGCTCGCATCCCAGTCCCGCAATGCACTAGGATCGGTCTAGGTAGAGCCGTGAGTTGACTACAGAAATCGTCGACGCGGTCATGCGTCAACGATGTTACCGAGACCGGAACATGCAAATATTCCATGCCCAGCCCTTCAACCTTGACACCTTCCGCCTCGGGTGACAGCACTTGGGCGGGCTCACCGGGCTCGCGCAGATTCACAACGCCTTGAAAACCCTCTTTTAAGAAGTGTTCAAGCTCCTCTTCGGTGGGCTGCGGACCCACCGTTATATGCTCACTTACCTTTATCCACTTTTCCATCCTGCTATCCTCCAAAAATTTAGCTACGTGCCCACAAGGGCGGACACATGAGTCAATGACGCGCCGCAGGGACTTAATCCTGCCGAATGGGTATCTTCAGGTACGACCGCCCGTTTGCCTCTGGTGGTGGCAGACGGCCTGCACGCATATTGATTTGTACGGATGCGAACAAGAGTTTCGGGGTGGCAAGCTGCTTATCACGTTCGGTGCGGAACTTCACAAACTCGTCTTCGGTCGTGGCCGCGTTGATGTGAATATTTTTCTCGCGCTGCTCGGCCACCGAGGTCTCCCAACGGTGCGATGGACGCGTGGGCGTCAGATAATCATGACAGAGAAAAAGCCGGCTCTCTGGCGGCAGAGCGAAGAGGGTCTGGATCGAACGATAGAGCGCGCGGGCGTCGCCACCAGGAAAATCAGCGCGCGCCGCCCCGTAATCGGTCATGAATAGGGTATCACCGATGAATGCGGTGTCGCCGATCACATAGGTCGCATCGGCCTTGGTGTGCCCGGGGGTATAGAGTACCCGAGCGCTCAGCGTCCCGATAGAGAACTGCTCGCCGTCCTTGAACAGGTGATCGAATTCTGAACCGTCCGCTTTGAACTCATCGCCCAGGTTCAAGAGACTTTTCCAGGTCTTTTGCACGTCGACGATGTGCTCGCCGATACCGATCCGACCGCCAAGATGCTGCTTGACATAGGGCGCGGCACTGAGTCGGTCTGCATGGGCATGGGTCTCCAGGATCCATTCGACCTTGAGGAGGTGTTGGCGTATGTAGGCGATGACCTCATCTGCTGCGCGGGTGCTCGTGCGCGAGGCCTGATTATCATAGTCGAGCACAGGGTCGACGACCGCACAGCGGTCGCCGTCCGGCTCGCTGACGACGTAAGTAAGCGAGGAGCTCGGTTCGTGGATAAAAGGAGTCACTCTCGGGTTCATCTTCACACCTCGGTTCCCGGTAAATTAAGGATGTCGTCGACCCTCAACAGAGGATCACGCGGCAGACATGAGCTGCCGCGCTGCCACCTACACGGCTTTCTGGCAAAAGTACCAGTCGGTGTACTCATAGCCCTCCTCGAGCCGCTCCTCCGCAGCCGCTACGCTCGCCGGGGGTGGCACGATGGCTTTGTCACCGGGTTGCCAGCCTGCTGGAGTGGCCACTTTGTACTTATCGGAGGTCTGCAGGGCGGTGACAAGCCTCAAGATCTCCTCGATGGAGCGCCCGTTCGTCATGGGGTAGTAAACCATCGCCCGCAATACGCCCTTATCGTCAATGACAAACGTCGCTCGTACCGCGGACGTGTCGCTCGCACCCGGCTGGATCATGCCGTAGGCATGGGCAACCCGCATGGACAGATCCTCGATGATGGGGAAGGGGATCTCGACCCCAAACTTTTCTTTGATGTTGCGGATCCAGGCGATATGGGCGTATTTGCTGTCGATGGAGAGTCCCAGCAGCTCGCAGTTCAGTGCCTGGAAGTCCCCATAGCGTTTGGCAAAGCCCATGAACTCTGTGGTGCAGACAGGCGTGAAGTCGGCCGGATGTGAGAAGAGAACGAGCCATTTGCCTGCGTAATCGGAAAGCTTCTTCAGGCCATGGGTTGTGTTCGCTTCAAACTCCGGTGCGGGCTCATTGAGGCGTGGCAGCCGTGCCGCTTTGGCCACTTGGGTCGTTTCAACTACGTCGTTCATCCGATATCTCCTCTTTCAAGCGAGTAATCTCGATTTGCAGTTTCGTGATACTGAAAGCATCGTTGACATTGAGGTTCGGTGAAAATTGTGTGCCAAACTTCAAGGGATGGCCCTTATATTGTAAAACTGACTATTTTGTAACACTTTTCTATTTCTACCGGCCCCAGCTATTGACCAGCGCTTCAAGTTTCAAGACGTTCTATGAAACTAAAAGGTTGTTGCATTGAAACTTCAATGAAGCGCATCCCTCTCCCGCCCTCAACTGTGCGGCGTTCGCAGCGCCTGCTCGAAAGCGACCTCTTCGGCCCACGGACGGGGCGCCTCCATAGGGGCTGTGGGAACCACCAGGGTCTAATTCAGAACGAATGTGGTACGCCTTTGCGGTCGGGCGTGGAGCCGAGCTTCGATTGTCGGAGTTGCCGCCCCAATTCCGGGAGCCGAGCGCGGTGGGCCGGCGACGCATAAACGCAGCGAACCG
>JAKEHO010000010.1 GCA_022614965.1 Gammaproteobacteria bacterium | reverse complement strand
AGGTTTTCGCCGGGGTTAGTCGTGCTTGAACCGGTAGATGGCCTCGGGGTATCCCTGCTCGCCGTTGTTGGGCCAGCGGTTAAACTGTTGGAAAATGTACCTTGAGGATCAGCGACAGCACCCCCGCCAGCAGCACGCCCGTCATCCACTTGAGCACGGCCAAGTCGGTGCAAATGGGCGCCAACTCCCCTTCCAACTTGCTATCGAAATAGGTACGAGTGACGAGCTCGCCTTACGCCTCTGAAATGACGCGCACTATTGCCTCGGCTTGTTCGGGCGGGATTCCGGCGGCCTTAAGCTTATCTACTAATTGAAGTGTATCGAAGGTGACCGTCGTCATGAAATATTGGCTGACTAAGACCTACCTACACTATTAGGCAATGTTTGGCTGAATACGTCAATGAAAAGGCTTAAAGCGGTCGGTGACAAGTGAGAACAATCCTCAACCGTTAGTCCGGGTATCGCGTGGCAGGTTCGTCGGAGCGAGGCCGACCTCGGGCCGCGTGTTTTGACGAAAAAGGGCGTTTATTTTTCCTGATAAGCTGATAGTATGAATATCATACCCTCAGTGAAATTCAGGAGAGCCATCATGCCTGTGAGCAAGCTTGGTCAACGCCGACAGGTCGTCATACCCAAAGAGATATGGGAGGACCTTGGGTTAGAGGTCGGGGATTTGTGGAAATCCAGCGCGTAGAGGGCACTGTGGTAATCAAGCCCAAGAGGTTAGTCGATGCAGAAGATGTCCTTACTACCAAAGAGGAGGAGATTGTTCGCAGTGGGGAAGAGCAGATCCGCCGAGGGGGATACGTGACCTTAGAAAAACTCGAATATGAAATGGGGCGTACGAGTCGCAAGAGACGCGGCAAAACAACTTGAAAAGGCGCCTCGTGACTACCAAACGTTGATCCGCAAAAAATTACGGGAGATGGCAAAGGATCCGTTTCGAGGCGATGTGATGCCGCTCAAGGGTACGAAATGGCACCCATAGCCATCGATAAACACCAAATCGCGGTATTTTGCCGGGAGCACCACATCCAGCGCCTGGCGCTTTTCGGATCGGTGCTGCGCCCGGATTTTCACCCCGACAGCGACGTCGACGTGCTCGTTGAGTTCGAGCCCGAGCACGTGCCGGGTCTCCTCGGGATCGCGCGTATGGAGCGGCAGCTGTCTGGCATTTTCGGTGGGCGCACGGTGGATCTCCGCACCCCAGGTGACCTGAGCCGATACTTCCGCCAGACCGTCCTGGACGAAGCCGAGGTTCAGTATGCGCAAGGAGGATGACGTCCGACTACGCCACATGCGGGATGCGGCCCGTCAAGCGATTGGCTTTGCAGAGGACAGAAGTCGCGCCGACCTGGACACCGATTTGATGCCGGTCTTTGCGCTGGTCAAGGCATTAGAGATTATCGGTGAGGCCGCAAACCAGGTCTCTGACCCCACACGGAACGAAGTACCAGAGCTTCCCTGGGCCGACGTGATCGGCATGCGTCACCGCCTGATTCATGCCTACTTCGACATCAATCTGGATATCCTCTGGCAAACCGTACAGCAGGATCTGCCGCCGCTGATCACGGCATTGGACGACGCCCTTAGCGTAAAGGGCGAGTGATGGCCAGGACCACGATCGACCGCCTCATTATCAACTCGCCCTACGAGGGCGAAGAGCTGTGGATTGAAGAAGCTCAGCGGCGCCATAGGCTCGAGGCTTCTATCCAACGGTTCAGTCCAGCCGATTTTATTCGCCGTGGGTTGGCACCAGGACACACCCGAACCTTCGTGCTACGGCGGATAAAACTCTATTCGTTCGGCAGCGACAAGTTGCGTTGAACATAGCCTCATGAGAGACACCGATGATCAGCCCAGCACACGGGCGCTCTGAGTCGGAATGCCGCTTCACTTATACTCAAACGTCTACGCATCCGGATCAGTGCCGAAGGATTGGACACCAGTCAAGGGTGGTACAATCAAGTATCCGGTGCGCAATCCGGTGGTGCGCCGTTACCTCCGACAGCTGCTGGCTGGAAAGTGGCAAAAGGTGCTCGAGAAGGGTAACGGCGGTGAAGCACACTATTTTGAGCACTCATCTGGTCAGGTTTGTGGAGTAAAATTCTTCCCGAGCCAAAGCGCGTCATGAAACAACGACTCGATCTCCGTACATTACTGTCGCAGGCAACTGGCAAGGATCAACAAATCGCATCCCTTGCGTTGCTCTCTTTGGGCGTAATTGAGTCGCTGGGTGGTGGAGCGATTACCGCATCGCGTGCGGCTGAACTATTTTTTAATGCAGACAACTGTCTATTCGTCCGAAAGCAATTACGGCGAAAGGCCGCTGACGAGATAATGAGCCGCGGTGTGCAACTTCCCGACATATTCGATGTATTGTCCAAGGAAGAAGCACAGCAAGAGTGTCAGCGAGAGCTAGTGGCAATGCGTTTACTATGTCTGAAACTCCTTGGAGACGTGCAACTGGCTGCCTAGCACCGGTGTTGCTAGGGCGCGCCGTCCGGTCGCGTCTCGAGCCCCACTCGCGCCAATGTGGGGAGAGCGTGAATTCAAATAAACGGGTCGTAGTGATTTGGTGCATCGACATGCTTGGGCGGGCGCCCGCGCTGCCGCTGTCCGACACGCTTGCCCAGCATGGTTTCGACCTGCTCCCGGAATCGGTCATTGCCCAGCGGATAGTTGTAGACCAGGCATGCGCGTATGGCGTGAATGTCTCTCTCCGAGAGCTGCGATCGAAACAGCTCGCGGTAGGCGTGATGCCGCGCGGCCATCCGGGCTACGCTCGCTGCAGGACCTTCGGGCCGCCGAGGCGGTGGAAACGAACGACACTTGAAAGTGTTCTTTATATGGTGCCTTCTTTGCCAGGGGCCGGATCGAGGTTGATCAAAGCAGCAACTGCGAAGGAACGACGCGTTGACATGCATCGGCCAATGTCTATACTTGTTGATACATTGGAGATGTATCGTGGCAAAAACAGCAACTCTTATGCTCCAGCAGTGGGGCAATAGTTTGGCAGTGCGGATTCCGTCAGCCGTCGCGAAGTCCGTCGGATTCAAAGTGGGTCAGCCCGTTGAGGTATCGGCTCAAGACTCCGCGGTGCTGGTGACGGCAATAGGCGAACCTAAGCTGACGCTGGCGCAGAAACTCGCCTTATTCGATCCAGATCGGCACGGTGGTGAAGTCATGGCGATCGCCCGCGTAGGGAGCGAGGTGCTCTGATGGCGGTGCGTAAGCTCTGGTCTCCGGACCGACGCGACATGATCTGGATCAACTGTAATCCTCAGGCCGGTCGGGAAATGAAGGACATCCATCCGTTATTGGTACTTTCCCCGAGGGCATTCAATGAGCGTACAGGTATCGTGATCGGTCTGCCAATGACCACGGCGACTTTCAACGATACAAACCCATTCGCCGTGAAATTCATCGGTCCGAAAAGGACGGCGAGCTATATTCTCGGACACCAGCCGAAGTCGTTCGATTGGAGGGTCCGAGAAGCGAAGCCGCACCCCTGGAAGCAAATTCCACAAGATGTGTTCGCTCTCGCTTGCGAAACACTGAATCAGATCATCACAATTGGCAACTGACGTTGCAACGAACCATCGCCAAGGTCGGACGCGCGGTCGGCTTGCGCGCCGCGCCAGGGCTTCCGTTTCATCGATTTCTTGACCTCGTCAATGACTACGATCGGGAAATTCGCGACATCCTCAAGCGAAAGCGCCTCATTAGCACTGATAGTGGAGACATGCTATCGATCCTTATGCACGCGTGCGGCGGTACCGATAATGGTGTCGATTCGGCGCTGACTGATGATGAACTACTGGGCCATACCAGTGTCTTTCTTGCAGCCGGTCTCGAGACCAGCGCGAATGCGCTGACGTGGACCTTGTTTTTGCTATCGCAGCACCCCCAGGTGATAGCGGATGTGGTCGATGAGCTGACCACAGTGCTGCAAGGTGCGACCCCCACCGTCGCTCAGATCGAGCGATTACCCTTGCTCGATCACGTCATTAAAGAGAGCATGCGTGTCATATCGCCGGTGCCTTTCAATGGCCGTGTAACATCGCAAGCCGCGCCGCTCGCAGGCTATGTGCTACCCGCAGGTACTGAGGTTTTTGTGAGTATCTATCATACCCACAAGATGCCTGAGCTTTACCCTGATCCGAACGTCTTTAACCCGCGCCGTTGGGAGACCATCCAGCCAACGAGATTCGAGTACAATCCGTTTAGCGCTGGACCTCGCATGTGCATTGGCGCCCAGTTCGCGATGCTTGAGATGAAAATCGTGCTTGCGATGCTGCTACAACGTTATCGGCTCGAGCTAGTACGCAACCAAACCATCGCTCGTTTTGGCGTCATTGTGCTGACACCGAAACACGGAATTCTCATGACTGTGCACCACCAGGACCGTCAATTCGCGAGAGGTGTTGGCGGCGTGCGTGGCAACGTCCGCGATATGGTCGTGCTGCCCAGTTGATTGTAAACCTGCCCAAGGGTACCCAGGGGATAAACGCCTGAAACCCTCTGCCGATCGGCATGTTAATAGTCGAAATGGGGCCCCGGATCGCTGCGCTTTTCTCCTATTGTTCTGACGCAACCGCTCGCGCGCGCCGTTTGTGGCGGTAGAATGAGTGCGCAACGAATTAGCATCCGACATTGGAGGAGGAGACATGAAAAAGAATCTCGCACCGTTCAGGCTGGATAGCGCAAGCGCTTCCCACCATCCCGCACCGGAGCTCGAACCGGCGCGCCGCAAGTTTCTCAAAGGCAGCTCGTTGCTTGCGCTCTCGGCGGCACTCGGTACCCAGATCCCGTTCGGTCGCTTCTTCCCGGACGGATT
>JAKEHO010000059.1 GCA_022614965.1 Gammaproteobacteria bacterium | reverse complement strand
GATCTCGGATTGATGAGAGTTGGCAAGGGAAAGTGGGTGTCAAAGGCTGGTGCTGAAGCCGTACAGTGCGTTGGTGTGCGAAGCCATGGCTTCGGCGTTGCAATCAAGATTGCAGATGGCGGATGGCGGGTGATGGACGCAGTGGCAGTCGAGGTGCTTAGGCAGTTGCGGCTTGTAAAGGAACTCAAAAATACGCCCCTGGAATGGTCCGTGCGACCAACCATTACAAATCACCGGGGGGTTGTAACTGGCGAGATACGGACTGTCTTCGAGCTGCTGTAGACAGATTGGCGAATAGCAGACTTTTGGCTGGTTCCACTCGACCTATTACATCAACTGGATGTGGCACGTGGTAGTGCAGGAGATATTAAGCATTAAAACCCAAGGCCGAGGGACTTACGACATCTCGGGAGACGTCGCAAAGGTGGTGGGCTCATCAGGGATCCGCAGGGGATTGTGTAATGTATTTATTCAACACACGAGCGCTTCCCTCATGCTGTGTGAGAATGCCGATCCCACCGTGCGTCGTGATCTCGAAGCATTTATGTCACGCATCGTCCCGGATGGGGATCCGCTCTTTCAACATACGACGGAAGGGCCCGATGATATGCCTGCGCACATTCGCTCGGTGCTGACCCACTCCGAAGTGACTCTTCCTGTCAGCGGCGGACGCTGTATATTGGGCACCTGGCAGGGGATCTATGTTTGGGAGCATCGACGTCAGCCCAATCTGCGGCGTATTACCATTACGGTCTACGGAGAGTGAACTTACTAGTGCTCTGCTCCCAGCGCATGCGCTCTCTCACGACTCGCTCGGTTTTGTACATTCTCGTGTTCTGCATCCCAATCGGCTGCCGCCCCCGGCCAGCCCTGAGTATGTCTCATGATCAAGTCGGTAAGCGCGCCGATATGTTCGGGGGTATCGTTTAAAGCCGGGATGTAGTTAAATTTCTTGCCCCCGGCGTGCGCAAAAAGCTTGCGGTCCTTAATCTCGATCTCCTCCAGGGTCTCCAGGCAGTCCGCTGCAAATCCGGGACAAACTATGTCAACGCTCTTGACATCAGAGGCCCCCCACTCGCGGAGCGTCTCGTCAGTGTAGGGCCTTAGCCATTCTCTTGGGCCGAGGCGTGACTGGAATGCGACATACCAGGTATCGTCCGCAAGCTGCAGGCGCTCGGCCACGAGGCGGGCTGTCTTGTGGCATTGGCAATGGTAGGGATCACCGGCCAGGAAATAACGCTTCGGGATCCCGTGGAATGAAAACAGGAGCCGTTCCGAGCGGCCATGCACATCCCAGAAGATTTCAATCCGCCTCGCCACAGCGTTGATGTAACCCTCGTCGTCGTGATAGTGGGTGATCATGCGGATGTCAGGCAGCCACCTCCAGGTTTTGAGGACGCTGGCCACTGCATCGAATGTGGATGCGGTGGTTGCGGCAGAATATTGGGGGTAAAGCGGGAAGATAAGCAGGCGTCGTGCGTTGGCCTGGCGCAGCTCTTCGAGGGCATTGTGAATTGAGGGATTGCCATAACGCATCCCCAGGACTACCTTAAATGGTCCGTCAAATTTTTTCTGTACGGCTTGACGCAGTGCATTGGCCTGTCTTTGTGAAATTGTCCGCAAGGGCGATCCGCTATCTGTCCAGATCTTGCGATAGGCCTCGGCAGAGCGTCGCGGACGAGTGCGAAGGATGACACCGTGCAATATCAGCCACCGTAATGGTCCCGGGAGTTCTATGACGCGCGGATCGGATAGAAACTCCCCTAGGTAACGCCGCAGCGCCGCTTCAGTAGGGGCATCCGGTGTCCCAAGGTTGTTCAACAAAATCCCAACACACCCTTGTGTACCATGGGTAAAATCCGAGTCACCGACGAATTGAGTCATATGGACCGTCTTTTTGGGTGGAACCGACTTATTGCGGCCAGCAGCATAGCGTCTTCTTGCAGCATCACGCTCAAAATATCATGAGGACTGTGCCATGTTCATCAAGCATCTTAAAGCCTGTACTGAGATCATTGCGAACGATGGCTGTCGAGGATATGAATTGCTTCATCCACGAAATGATCCGGTGGACCTTCCGTACTCACTTGCACTTGCAACACTCGATCTCGGCCCGCGATCCGAGGCCCATTACCTACATTAGACGGAAGTCTACTATATCATTCATGGACAAGGACAAATGCATGTGGGGGATGCGGTTGAATAGGTTTCCGAAGGGTCGGCAATTGTCATTCCCCCAAAGAGGCCGCAATGGATCGAAAATACCGGCAAGGCTGGCCTTGTTTTTGCGATGATTGTGAGCCCCTCATGGCGAGCGGAGCATGATGTAAGAATCTAGGCGTGCTAGCTTGGCGTTTGCACGATCCCCTGCTTCAATAATCGAATGGGACAGAAACCTTAAGCAATGCGAGCGCAAGGCGCAACTATGCGGCAAGCATCGGGCAATCCGATGCGAAGAAGACTTACAGGCTGGAACTTGGCTCAGGCGTTCCTTGCTGGCGGCGCTCCACACGGGGAAAGATCACCCGAGTGCCGGGGCGCACCGCATCCAAGTCGAGATCCGGATTGTATTGGCGGAGTAGCCAAACCGGGACGTCGTACGTGCGCCTCGCAAGCAACCAGAGTGAATCACCCCATTGGACCACATGCTCGTTTGCGCCCGTGATCTGGAACTGTCCAAAGAACGTGTCTTGCAGTGCACTGTGGTAGGCAAGCCGTTGCTGCTCAAATTGTTCGGGGCTAACACGGGAAAAATCGAGCTGTAGACGATCACCTGTGACCACCGGCTGTCCATAGTTCAATTTGTTGATCTGGCGCAGTCGGCTTGCACGTATTTGTAGCCATTCAGCATAGTGGCCGAGTGTCTCGGCAGCCTCGACCTCGATGGTGTTATCACTCGCCACAGAGTAGTTGCTCGGGTCCGCAGACAGGGCAGGATGGACTGCGGCTGGCAAAGTGGGACCAAGGGACTCTGCTTCTTCGGCCGATGCGGGTTCCGCCGACTCCACTGCGACGATCTCTGCATCACTCATCTCCCCGCCCGCAATCTCTGTGGTGTCATCATCGCCGACGGGGGATTCTCCAGCCTCGGCCGGTAGGTTCGCCAGGAGGGGATCGGCCTGTTCGATGGAGGGAGGCTCGTGTGAATCCGGCTTGGCTCTATCCGGATTGCTCAGCGCATCCAGCAGCAGGGGCGCTTTAACGCCAAGGCTCTCGTTACCCGAAGGCGGCGGATTGCCAACGGCTACAAGCAGAGGCACCTCGCCTGCACCAGGCAATCCAAGTTCCTGTAATTGAACTTCCGAAAGCGGGACAGACGTCACGGGCGTACTCGCGAGCTCGCTTGGAGCCTTATCACTCAGGGGTTGAGCTGGCTTTGCACCAGCAGTTTCTTCGCTGCCCATTAAGGCGTTGTCAGACTCCGCGGACAGGGCGAGTTGAAGTTCTGCTGTTTGTTGTGCAGGCGGAGCCTCCGTGATCTCGTTACCTGAGGTCGCGGTTTCGGTGACCTCCAGCACCCCTACCTCGTTTGTGGCGCTTGCCAGAGTCGTCTCGGTGTCGTCAACTTTGGTAGAGGCTAACGGCTCCCCTGCGGAGGCCTCGTCGCTACCAGCGGCAACGGAGCCGAGGCGCAGCGTCTGCCCAGGGTGGATGAGATGTCGGTTGGAAAGTCCATTCACAGCGACAAGATCCTCTTCCCGCACAGCGAAGCGGCGTGCAAGTGAGGCCAGGGTGTCGCCGCGGCGCACACTGTAGAGCCCATCAGCAGGTAGCTCGATGGGTTCAACCTCTGGGGGACCCGCGGCCGCGAGCGTCGTCGATGCGGCCCCTTCGGGATAGGGCAGGCGTATCGTCTGACCTGCAACGATGAAGTGCTTGCTCCGAAGCCCATTCAACTCTGTGAGTTCCTGGGCGCTTGTATTGAAACGTGCCGCGATCAGAGACAAGGTATCGCCACGCTCGACCGTATAGAACTGGTCGCGCTTCTGAGTGCTGTACCGCTCAGATGGCGCAGTGCTCGCAAGCACAGTCTCGGCGGAGTCATGCGCGATATTTCGGGGCAAGCGCAGCTCATAGCCGCGCGGCACGTACTTGGACCCCCTCCATACCGGCGGGCGAAGCGCAGGATTGTTTTCCATCAGGATCTCCCCATCGACGCCAAGCGCCCGTTTTATCGTGGCGATGTTCATGTAGTCCGGAACCTCCACGATCACCGTGTCGGCAGGGGTGTCACGATAAAGCTTGCCGAAGTATTTTTGCGAATTATTGGCAACGTCCAGCGCAGCGAGGAACGCGACGTAAAAATTACGCGATGCGAAGCCGAAAGTACGACCGTTATAGTTACGTATGATGGTGACAATGTCGTCTGTTCCTAACTTCTCCACAGCCAGCCGCATTCCGGCACTGCCGTGATTGTAGGCAGTAATCGCCAGCGGCCAGCTGCCAATTACATTGTAGTTGTGCTCGAGCAACTGTGCCGCGGCGATGGTTGATTGGAACGGATCCCAGCGTTCATCAACAATATGGTCCACGCGCATATAGCGGCGGCCTGTGGAACGCGTGAACTGCCAGAGACCCACGGCGCCGACGTGCGATCGGGCTACGGGGTTATAGGAGGACTCCACATGGGGAAGCGCGGCGAGTTCCATTGGCAGGCCCATCTTTGAGAATGTCTCCTGAATGTGTTTCTCCCATGCGCCAGAGCGAATGAGTCCCGCACGGAATTTGTCTGCCTGACCCAGCTGGAAGCGGACCCGATCCGCGGCAGCACGTAAGGTTCGGTTGGTGACATCCTCGGGCCATTGCGCCAGCACGCGCCTTGCATCTGGGCTAAGATCCTGGCGCTTCCCCTGGGAGAGCGTTAGCAGCATGTTCCTATAGTATTGTTTGACCTCTTTGACGCGCTTTGCCCGGGCCCGCCGGCTTGTTTCAGGAGGAAAGTGGACCACGTCATAAACGACGTTAAGTTCACGGTCGTCATGAACGAGCCCGCCTTGCGAACTCACCTCCGTGTACACGCGGGTCCAGAACTGAATGGCGGGCTCGAGCTCCGGCGGTCGCGGCAAGACGGTTGATTCCTTAGCAAGTATGCTCGCGGGCAGGAGGCAGAGCGCAATCACCGTAACGCAGATGCGGCTAAGTGGCGCGCTCGAATAGG
>JAKEHO010000058.1 GCA_022614965.1 Gammaproteobacteria bacterium | reverse complement strand
GGATACCTGTGGGCGTCGGGAGACAGGGCTGTGCGACGACTGTTCATGGATGCGTTGAAATAGGTGTTGCTGTGCCTGGTGTCACTGTGCTGCTGCTTCATTGTCGCTCATTTGCACGGCCAGTGCATCGAGTCGCTCGAAGGTGACGCTGGGCTTAAGGAAGCGCGTGTCGTTGCGGAGCGACTTGAGCTTTTCGTAGGGAGTCATCATACGTTCATAGCGATAGCGTATCTTCTGTTCGCCTCTGGCATCGAGGATGACATCTGGAAAGAAACAGGGTCGATGGAAGGACTCATACCTGTTGGAAACACACCACATTCAGACTCATACCATATTGAAACAAGAATTAGGGTTGAAACGCGATCAAAAGCATGTTACGATCAAAAAGATAACGTAGACTTTTTGCCTGTGTTCGAGGTCGCAGATGCGTTGCAACAATACAAGGGATTCGCTACACTTTGAAAAGCTGCACGTTGAAACGCTACACTTTGAAACTCCTATGGTTCTGCGGAGCCGAAATCGCCGGCTGCCTGGTCTAACGACCTCCCGCAGCTATCGTCAGGTCTATGGTTCCAGCTATGCTCCCAAAGGCAATTCGAATTTTTCGAGAAGACGTGGGTTACGACTTTCTCCGCCGGACGAAAGCCCCGGAACATGGAGGGTGGTTTGTTATTTGCACTATATTAACGAGGTGTTTTGAAGGGCAACCATAACGACGCGATAACGCAGGGTGCTTGGGAGGGCAATTTGGTCGGTTTTGTTCATGCCTATGATCGAACAGTCCCAATTGAGAGGTAGTAAGGAATGCAGGAGCTAAACCGCAAAAGAGTACTGATCACAGGGGGTGCGGGTTTTTTGGGTTCACATCTATGCGAACAACTTATCGAAAAGCAATGCGAAGTGCTATGTGTTGATAATTTTTTCACGGGTGCTAAGGACAATATAAAGAGGTTGCTAGAAAATCCGTACTTTGAGCTGATAAGACACGACGTCACGTTTCCACTCTATGTGGAAGTCGACGAAATATACAATCTCGCATGTCCCGCTTCTCCGGTGCATTACCAGTTCGATCCCGTGCAAACGACCAAAACCAGCGTGCACGGCGCGATCAACATGCTAGGTTTGGCCAAGCGCGTTAAGGCGAAGATATTTCAGGCATCAACCAGCGAAGTCTATGGTGATCCAACCGTGCATCCGCAAAAGGAGGATTATTGCGGCAACGTGAATCCGACCGGACATAGGGCTTGTTATGACGAGGGGAAACGCTGCGCCGAGACACTATTTTTTGACTATTACCGACAGCACGGCCTGCGAATAAAGGTGGGGAGGATATTCAATACCTATGGGCCGCGGATGCATCCCAATGATGGCAGGGTCGTTTCCAACTTCATAATCCAAGCATTGAATAATCAACCGATCACCCTATATGGAGACGGCAGCCAAACGCGGTCTTTCTGTTATGTCGATGACTTGGTTGAGCTGATGATAGGGGTGATGGGGACTGAAGAGACCTTCACCGGCCCGGTCAATATGGGCAATCCAACGGAGATAAGCGTAAAGGAACTGGCCGAGACGATCGTCGAGCTTGCAAATTCACGTTCCGCGATAGAGCACCGTCCACTCCCAAAAGATGACCCAAAGCGGAGAAAACCGGATATCTCTCTCGCTCGGAGCCAGGTCGGATGGAACCCTCGGACAAGCTTAAGTGACGGTCTAATAAAGACAATCGGGTATTTTGCCGATCGGTTGGGAACGGTGACGGCTCTTCCACTGCGGTCGCGTACGCAGGGATAGCAGAAGAAGGATAGGAAGCAAAGATGAGCGACGCGAATTGAACGCAACACACTCGATGACGGTATGCAGCACGCCCCGGAATGGTATAACAAGGACCCTTCAATGGAAGAACGAGAGTTGAACGAAAAACCGATTCTCGTCACGGGTGGAGCGGGTTACATTGGAAGTCATGCATGCAAGGCGCTCTCGCTAGCAGGCTATGAGCCGGTAAGCTACGACAACCTCTCGCGGGGGCATGCCCATGCGGTTAAGTGGGGCCCACTCATTCAGGGCGATATCCTAAACAAAGACACGCTCAATCGCGCGTTTGAACGCCATCGCCCCGGAGCTGTGCTGCACTTTGCCGCTCTTGCGTATGTTGGTGAGTCGGTGGAAGAACCCATAAGTTATTATCGCAACAACTTTTGTGGCGCGCTCAATCTAAGTGAAGCCATGCGAAACCACCATTGCAACCGCATCGTCTTCTCCAGTACCTGCGCGGTATACGGGCTATCGAATCGGCAGATGATTACGGAAGATCATGCGCTAGCGCCCATTAACCCCTATGGCCAAAGTAAGTTTATGGTGGAGCGCCTGCTCCAAGACTGCGATCGGGCTTATGGGATCCGTTCGGTGTCCCTGCGCTATTTCAACGCCGCAGGGGCCGATCCGGACGGAGATCTGGGAGAGGAGCATGAGCCGGAAACGCATATAGTCCCGCTCGCGTTACAGGTTGCCGCCGGTGTTGAAGACGAACTGGAAATCTATGGGACCGATTATTCAACGCCCGACGGGACGGCTATTCGCGACTATATCCACGTCATGGATCTGGCCGATGCGCACGTTGCTGCCCTCAACTACCTGGAGGGTGGTGGCGCCACGCTCGCCCTAAACCTCGGGGTGGGGCGTGGTTTTTCTGTTCGCGAGATTATTGATTCAGCGGAAAGGGTTACAGGGCGAAAAATAAAGGTTCGGGAAACCACTCGTCGACCCGGCGATCCGCCGTTCTTGGTTGGGAACCCCGCACGCGCCCGTTCGGTGCTGCAATGGCAACCGCGGTACCAGGATCTTGATGAGATCATCCGTACCGCCTGGGAGCGGCTTTGCAAAAGCGCTAACATTTCCACCGAGACGAACGAAGCCTGCATGGAAGCGGAGCCGTCCGATGAGCGAAATTAAAACACTAGAGGCGGCTCACGCCATCACGGAACAACATGACGGGCGCCCGAAACCTGGGTATCGCGGTAATCGGCCATTAAAGCGATACCACCTGGCGCTGGCTGCAGTTATCTGCGATATAGTCACGATCGCGTTGGCCAGCGTAATTTCCGGTCGCCTATTCCTTCATCAATATGAAAACATCGATGCTTCGGATTACGCATTCGCAGCGACGTTTACAACGGTTCTCTCCGTCAGTATTTTTAGCTGGCTTGGGCTTTACAATCCGAAAAGAGATCTTCGCCTGAAGGTGCAGCTACAGTACCTGTTTGTCGGATTCTCTGCCTCGATATTGTTTCTGGTTTTCGCACTGTTCTTGTTCAAAAGCTCAGCTGGATATTCGCGCGGCTGGGTCGTCGGTTGGTGGGTGGCCGGCACCGTAGCCATTACGCTGGCTCGCTTTGTTCTCAGTCAGGTGAAAGCGCGGTGGGTAGAGCAAAGAAAGGTACGGAAGAATGTAGCAATCATTGGTGCAGCCAATCAGGCCAGCAGGGTGATCGCCGCTTTGCTGGGGAAGGGCGGCCGCGATTTCAACGTCATCGGCATATTCGATCCTGAGTCCGATGATCTGTTGGCAGCCGTAAGCACCAGCCCGATCGATCAAGTCATCATTGCTTTACCGCGATCCTGGCATGCTCGCATTTCCGATATCGTGCGTTTGCTCTACCCATTTCCGGTCAACGTAAGTGTGAGCTTTGACGACGACCCGATCATCGACTACAAACGAAGCCGACGCATAGGCCAGCTCACAGTGTTGGATATTCTTGATACACCGCTTGCCGATGGGGGTTACACCGTAAAAGCAATCGAAGACAAAGTTCTAAGCACGCTTATTCTCGCAATCACCTCTCCCCTCCTTTTGTTGATTGCAATCGCCATCAAGATGGATACACGGGGGCCGGTTCTCTTTCGCCAGAAAAGGTACGGATGGCGCAACGAGCTCATCGAGGTCTACAAGTTTCGCACGATGTGCGCGAACCAGAGCGATCCGTTTGGTGGGCAATTGACGCGTAGGGATGACT
>JAKEHO010000057.1 GCA_022614965.1 Gammaproteobacteria bacterium | reverse complement strand
CTGTAGCTCATTCGGATAGAGCATCGGCCTTCTAAGCCGAGGGTAGCAGGTTCGAGTCCTGCCAGGCGCGCCAACCTCTTGGGTAATACATTGCTCATGGTGAGCGTAGCTCAGTTGGGCGAGCCGGAAAATGGAATTCATCCAGTGAATGAATTCACCGGCGAGCGCCTCAACAAGGAGGTTGAGGCCGGGGGCTATCGGAGGCATCAAAGTTACGCCATGGATGGCAGGCACAAGTATTAATTATGGTGAGCGTAGCTCAGTTGGTAGAGCCCCGGATTGTGGATCCGGTTGTCGTGGGTTCGAGTCCCATCGCTCACCCCACAATCTTGCGCCGGTAAGACAAATACTGTCCTGGCATACCTGGGCCGTTAGCTCAAGCGGTAGAGCAGCTGACTCTTAATCAGTTGGTTCGGGGTTCGAGTCCCTGACGGCCCACCAAACAATCAATGCGTTGCAGGATGGAACCGTTTCGTAAAACACCCTCGGGAACAGCCTAGTTCACACGATCGGCAGCGTGGCCGCGCTCTGATTCACCACACGGCATATCGCCCCACAGTGACGGGCCAACCTACTTGAGATTTAGCTCGCGCAACTATTGGGCATCGGCGTGGTCTTTTAGGGCAGGTGCTCAAGAATTCCGTTGCACAATCGGTAAGCCACAGGAATGCGACTTAGGAGGTCGGGAATGTTCAAAGCGCTGGCAGTCGCGCTAGCGAGCTCACTCGTTCTCATGAGTTGCGCGACATCACCCTTGGGACGCCAACAGCTCGTGCTCGTTTCAGACTCACAGATGAATGAGATGGGGCTCCAAGCCTTTGAGGCCATCAAGGAGGAAAAACCCATTGACACGGATCCACATACGAATGCCTATGTTCGCTGTGTCGCCAATGCCATCACTGATGAGGTTGGCGGCGACTGGGAGGTGGTGGTATTTGAGGATGACACGCCCAACGCCTTCGCGCTCCCGGGTCGCAAGATTGGGGTTCAGTACGGCTTGTTAGAGGTCGCACAAAACCAAGATCAACTGGCCACTGTGATCGGGCATGAGGTGGCCCATGTGCTGGCGAAACATGGCAATGAACGGGTTTCTCAACAGCTCGCCGTACAAACCGGATTGAGCGTCGCTAGCGCTGTCAGCCCGCACACCGCCTCCGGCCAGGCGTTGATGGCCGCGCTTGGGGTGGGGGCGCAATATGGCATTTTGCTTCCCTACAGCCGTGTTCAAGAAAGCGAAGCGGACCTGTATGGCCTCGATCTGATGGCAAAAGCGGGCTTCGATCCAAAGGAAAGCGTCGCCTTATGGGTCAATATGACAAATGCCGGTGGCGGGCAGCCCCCCGAGTTCCTGTCCACCCATCCATCCCATGACACCCGTATCCATGATCTCGAAGAGCACATACCGGAAGCGGAGAAGCTGCGTGATCAAGCGCATGCCCGCGGCAAAAACCCCCAATGTGAACAAATCTAAGATCTAAGCCCTTGACGTGTTCGCTATGGGAATCACCCGCGTGACGAAAAAAAATATGGATCACAACAGCGATTGCACAACGCATCGCCCTAGATCGTTCGATTCGCCGCCTGAGGGGATCGGCACAGGGTATTGTGCCGAATTGGCTCACCATTCGGATTATGCCGTATCGAGAACATTAGCTGAAAATAAAGACTCAGTGCGCTGGAAAAAAATACCCCCGCCGAAGCGGGGGCTGCCTTAGCAAAATTGGCGGTCTAATTCGACCGCGTAGTATCCAGCTCGTTATTCCGTGACCTCCGGCCAGATCGAGAGATGGCCTACACCCGCTGCGGCACCGAAGCCGATGCTGGTGTCAAGGGCCAGGGGTTGCAAGCTGAAGTTCTTCTCGCCACCCCCAATAAGAACCGCGGCGCCCACACCGGGGCCTGCCGCGGCGCTGGCTTTTCCGCCAATGTAATCGCCTGTAAGGGCGTGCGCGCCAGGCGTGACATCGCCTGAGAGCGCAAACACCGTGAAGGCAAACTTCTCATCGCTCGTCGCGGTTAGGTCAACACCAATCCCGATGCCCGTTTGCCCGTGATACCGCTCCTCGACGCCAGCGTTGTTGAATACGCATTCGATATCGACGGAGGAGTGTATGACTAGATTCATACGGGTGCCGGGGACGCTTTCACAGGTCAGTACCCCCACTTCGATGCCGGGCACTGCCAATGCATCTTGTGGAGACGCCAGCCCGAGTGTGGCCAGTGTGACTGGAATGAAAACCGTTGTTGCTATGATCTTTGACCAACGGTTTCTTGACCAATAACTCAAGTTTGTGTTGCTTAGTTTCATTGCATCATCTCCTATTGACTAGAATGACGCTGCCATCATGGCAGGGCCCAACTTACTGGGTGCATACATTCGAGTTACAGCTTGCTTACAGATTTGAGCAGGAGAGTAGGGGCAGGGCAGACAGCAGAGGAAGGCGCGTTATATGCCGTTGTGCGAAGCGGGGACGCTTCATGCGGTGGTCGAAGTTGATAAATAAAATCGCCTGCGCTCAAGGGATCTTGTAGGGATGCGTGAACCAGAATAGCAGGCGGTCCAACGTCCTTGCCGTACGCGTTACACGATCGCACTTGGGTGCAATGATCTAACTACGGGCCTTGTTGCGGTGAATTAAAACGGGCCTTGCCATCGACTTTTATTGGTCCAGACGTCATTCGGCCCCTCCTTGCGCTGCCCCAAACACATCGCGAGCGCGATATCGTGGGCCGCTGTGGAGTTCGTGATCCGGTTTGCCGCAACGAATTGCAGTGCAGTTAAGAACATATCCCGCTTGTATTCGGTGATATCTGCGCCTTCAAGGGCTTCGAGTAGCGCCGGGAGTTCGTCGTTTTCTACCAATGTGGCCGCTTCTGCGGCATAGGCAAACTGGTGACAATGATGACTCGATACATCGCCGTCGGTCCAAGCAACCCATAGCGCAAAGATGAGTTCGTACATGGCAGCGCCCCTCCTGTCTCAATCGTGTCCAGCTCAACGGGCGGATTTGATCCTCAGTAACCGCCCTGCGCATGGCTGTCAGGGGCCATACTGGCGGGGCGAAGGCTACAAGCCCCTTACAAGGGGCTTACAGAACACTTACTGTTCGGGGCGAGGTCGATGGGCCGGGAGCGGGAGTTCCAGCAGGCTCGGCAGAGGGCCGGTGAAGAACGGCGCTAACGGAGATTAGAAACCCGCGGCGGTCAAAATCGTCGGTAGTCGGCCCGTAAGCGTGGCAGCATCCTGTGGCTGCCTATGGCAAGATTAGGCGATCGCTTTACTCCGCCTCGCGCCGCTGTCGACGTCGCCGCAAGGCCCAGACGATGGCAGCCGTCACGAGAATAAGGACTACGATGCCTGGCAGTGCCCCTCCCCTGAGTAACACTTGCCACCGGCTTAGGGGCTCCCCATCAACGACGAATCGCCACCGGTTCGGTAATTCGCCGACAGGGGTCCAGGTATTGGCCTCGACGTTTCCTTGAAAAAACAGGGTACCGGTAACGACAGGATTGTTGTCCGGCAAGCTTGCCGTCCCTGATGTGCCAAAGGCCCCCGAGCCGAAAACGAGCGCATACTCGCCAGGTGGAAGCGTGACTTCCAATATCGCGCGCACATCCTTGCTGAGCGGTGGCGGGGTGAGTTTGGTATAGGCGATGACATTGCCCGGTGCGCTGATCTCAGACGGTTTGAATACCGGGGATCCCGTTTGGGGCGACACCTTTACGATTGCGCCAAATATTGCGCCCTGTTCGCCGCAACCTGTGTTGCAGCGCATGTGGCCGCCTATGCGGGTCACTTCAGTATCGGTCGTGATCTTAAAGCGACTTGCGAAGAATACCGATGAATTGACCTCGTGCCCACCTGACTGATCAACCGGGCCGAGGTCGGCCGATTTGTAGATAATTTCTGCATGGGCGGAAGGGCTCATAAAGGAACATAGCAGCGTCGCAGCGAGATACCGTGCGGCCACGCCGAGATGACGATTCTCTTTATCCATAGCCGTGATCGGGTTCATTTGGGTTTAATCATGGGTTGAATCAAGGGATTGGTTCTAGTCGCTTTTTTGACTCGCTGGCCAGTTTACACAACTCCCGTCTGGGATCCTACGTACAAATTGGCCAAATGCATACTAGGAGCCATAGCGATGGCTCCAATGGGCTTGCACCGCCGCTACCCACATAGTAGTTTTATTCTTTTGACAGCGCTCAAGTTTAGGCGGAGGTCTGGCGAGATGGGCATTGTCGTCTTCCTCTATGGCATCGCTTGCTATCTCATTTTCTTTGTTACGTTCCTGTATGCCATCGGTTTCGTCGGGGACGTCATTGTCCCTAAGACGATTGACTCTGGACCAGTCGGCCCGGTCACGGAAGCGTTCATCGTCAACGTCATATTGCTTGGCCTCTTTGCGGTTCAGCATAGCGTCATGGCCCGCCAGGGGTTCAAGAAGTGGTGGACGCAATTTGTCCCGAACGCCGTCGAGCGCAGCACCTATGTACTCCTATCCAGCCTCCTCTTGGTGTTGCTCTTCTGGCAATGGCGCCCCATGACAGACGTCATATGGCAGGTCGAAAACACGGCCGGTCGCCTCGTTTTAGTGGGGCTCTTCTGGATCGGCTGGGGCATCGTTCTGCTCTCAACTTTTATGATCGACCACTTCGATCTCTTCGGCTTACGGCAGGTCTATCTGCGCCTGCGTGGTTTGGAGTACACGCCGGTTGAATTCAAGACACCCGCACTTTATCAGTATGTGCGTCATCCACTCATGCTGGGGTTCGTAGTCGCGTTCTGGGCGATACCAGAGATGACACAAGGGCATCTCCTGTTTGCCCTCGCAACCACAGGCTACATTCTGATTGGTATCCATCTGGAGGAGCGCGATCTGCTGAAGTTCCACGGACAAAACTACGCTCAGTACCGTCGCCAGGTCTCGATGCTTTTGCCGTTCCCAAGGAGCAAGCCGCGCGACGGAGAATAAGTGGCTCATCATTCCGCCAGGCGCGTTCACGGGATTCATTCGTTTCGCGCTGGCTGGATGGGAAAAACGCGCGCCCCCTGGGAGGCCTAGCGTGCCAACAAAGGCGGCATACTGGCTGATGCCGAGGGAACGGGACCGGTCGCGTTTTCAAGACATCATCAACACCTTAGCAAATGCCTACGATGCCCCCGCAGTTGAACCCCATGTGACAATCTATGTCGGGGACTTGGCTCTGAATGAATCGCCGGGGGAACTCATTCAGAAGGCAACCGCTGGCGCCCAAACTGTCCGACTTCAAATTCGTAACATCGGCTATACGGATGAATTTACCAAGACGTTATTCTTGCAATTTCGTCCATCGCGTCGGCTTGGTGAATTAACAGAAGCCCTGAGACGTTACTCCGCAAGCCCGTCGGATTATGTTCTCAATCCTCATTTGAGCTTGATCTATCGTTCGATGAGTCTGAAAGAAAAGCAAAAAGCGGCCGCCTCTGTGGTCATTCCTCATTCTCTAATCTATTTCGACGAAGTGTGGGCGATCGCAACGCCACCTTTTGTCAGAGACAGACAAGACGTTGAAAGCTGGAGGGTGCTCTATCGGAAAAAACTCGGAGGGGAGGAAAGCGCCGCGTAAACAACCGACCAACGTGTTGGTTGCCTGCGGGATGCGATTCAGGTCATGTCAGTCAGCAGTCTTGGCTGGCCAATACTATAGCCCTGGGCGTAATCGATCCCAATATCTCGGAGCAACTGTAGGATAGCCTCGGTCTCGACAAATTCCGCGATGGTTTTTTTGCCCATCACCTGTCCAATCTCATTGATCGAGCTGACCATCACAAAGTCTATAGGGTCTTCCACCATATTTCTCACAAACGAGCCGTCGATCTTTAGATAGGTCACGGGCAGGTTCTTAAGATACGCAAACGATGATAGGCCGCTCCCGAAATCGTCCAGGGCAAACAGGCATCCTAGCTCCTTGAGCGCTGTGATAAACCGAGTGGCACTTGAGAGATTGGCAATTGCCGCCGTCTCTGTCACCTCAAAGCAGATCTTCGAGGGCGGGATCCTGGTCTTGTTGAACTGACCGAAGACGAATTCTAGAAATGCATCCTCGCCCAAGGAATGGCCGGATAGGTTAATGGAGCATACGGCTAAGCGGTCCAGGTGGTTCGGGTGGCTCGTAAGCCACTCGAGCGCCTTGCCAATGACCCAGCTATCGACCTTTGTAGAGAGATTAAAACGTTCGGCTGCGGGGAGGAATGCACCCGGAAGTATAAGACGCCCTTCATGGCCTTCCATTCTCAGCAGAAGTTCATAGTGGTCCCCCCCATCGTTCGGCGTGATAACGGGCGCAATGGGTTGGAACACCAGATGAAAACGGTCCTCATCGAGTGCACGGTTGATTTGGGATACCCATTGCATTTCCCCACGTCGTCTCGCCAGATCGGTGTCGGCATGATGGTAGATATGAATGCGATTACGTCCTCCGTCCTTGGCCGCATAACATGCTTCATCGGCCATTCTCAGTATGCTTGCAACACCTTCGCTGGCCGCGTCAATGGGTACTAGACCGATACTGACGCCGATACTAAAGCGTTTCTCTTTCCAGATGAACCGGAAATCCTGAATGGCCTTCTGTAATGCATTGGCGACGCGGCTTGCTTGGGTCAAAGAGCAATGCTCCATCAATACCCCGAACTCATCACCCCCTAAACGGGCCAGGGTATCGCGTTGCCGCACATGGCCCTTTAAGACGTCGCCGAGTTGCCGAAGTAATTCATCGCCTGCAACATGGCCACAGGTGTCATTGATCACTTTGAACTGGTCGAGATCCAAATAGCACAGGGCGTGCTTGGTCTTTCCTTCGCGCGCACTCTGCAACGTGCGCATTAGACGGTTTTCAAACTCTCTCCGATTTACGAGTCGAGTTAAAACATCGTGACTGGCCTGGTAGGATAATTCTTCAGACAACTGACGTGCCTCTGTGATGTCCTCACATACGATCAGCAACGTGGGCTGGCTGTCGGCGCCTTTCACCACTCGAGCGGTTTCCTGCATCCAAATCATGGTACCGTGCTTGCGAACCTTGCGGATCTCCCAGCGGTGTAGCCGATTTGGTTCCCGCAGCGTCTTCTCAAGCATTTGCTTTGCCGTTTCTTTATCTTCAGTGTGGAATAGATCGATGATCGAAGTGCCCACCAATTCCTTGCGGGTATAGCCAAGCTGTTGAGCTCCAAAACGACTAACGGATAGAATCGTCCCCTTCGGATCGACAGTGAAGTACATTGATGGAATGTCGTCATACAAGACGCGATGCCGCTCTTCACTAGCACGTAACGCACTTTCAGCGCGTTTGCGTTCGGTGATGTCGCGTACAATCGCCAACATCAAGAACCGCTCACCCGTTTGGATGGCCGACGCTGAGATCTCAACAGGTATCACTGCCCCCGATTTCGTCCGAAAGGTCGTCTCGCGGGTATAACTCTGCTCGTCTTTATTCACCTCGGCCGCAAGACGGCTGAACTGATCTGTCTCCTGGCGGAAGATTACGCTGACGCGCGCACCGGCAAGTTCCTCTGGTGCGTACTCTAGCATGGCCGCTGCACGCGGATTGACTTCAATGATTTGCTCCTTCTCAGGGTCGATGATCAAGATCCCGTCATTGGCAAACCTGTAGATCCGGGCGACGCGTTCCTGGCTTGTGCGTAGGGCTTCCTCCGACTGCTTCCGCGCAAGGGCATTGGCGAAGATTTCTCCAACCAGTCGCAGTCGGTTAACAAGCTCATCGGGCCAGCTCCGCTCCGATCGAAATGATCCGAATGAAATAGCGAACAGTATCGAACCGCCAACCGTCAGGGGGATAGTCAGATTTGCTTTAAGACCCTCGCCTAGAAAGTACATCTTCTCCTTCACTGCCTCATCCAGAAGCGCCTCGGGCCGTGACATGCGAATAATCTCTCCACGGCGGAGTCGTTCGGGATACCACGGAAATTCGTCCTGCAAATGGATGGTAGACATCGGCGAGAAACCGGAGACGGCCTGCGTGTGCACCACCCGCAGCTCTGTCTTGTCCTCTGAGAATTCCAATACAGAACTCCAGTCAAGACCCAGGAACTCAACGATCCGTTTTAAACCTTGCTCGATCTCTTTATCGACCTCGCGGCTCGGGAGATCGATGAATCGCGTTGAGATTGTCGAAACAATTTTTTCAAACTTGAGACGTTCCTCAAGTGTTGATTCCGCCTCTCTGTGCTCGGTGATGTCGGTCCAGGAGCCGACAATTTCAAGCGGCTTGCCGGCTTCGTCGCCAATCACACGGCGGCTATCGTGAATCCATCGGTAGTCACCACGGGCATTTTGGAAACGGTACTCGAGCGTACCGCCACCTTTTTTCAGCGTTTGCTTTACTTCCCCCGTGACGCGGGACACATCGTCTGGGTGAACGTGGCTGATCCAGAACTTCGGATCATCGATCATTGCCTTCGGCGGGTAGCCCATGACCTCAAACAGGTTCTCACTGACAAAGTGGCAGACGTGATCGGGCCTTGGGCTCGTCGCGTAGGTAATGGAGGGACTGGCGTTTACCAGGTGATGGAAGTGTTTCTGGGTCACGTGAAGTGCTTCTTCCGCCCGCTTGCGATTGCTGATTTCTCGCTCTGCGGCCTGGGCGAGCATCCGGTTTTTCATGATGAGCGGCGGCTCATCCATGGCCTGTTTGACGGTCATCATCACCTCTTGCAGATCCAATGGCTTAATGACGTAGGCGCATGCCCCATCGTTGAGTGCTCCAACGGCCGTATCCAGCGACGCGTCCCCGGCGATCAGGATGACTATGATGTCAGGTTGACGTTCTCTGAGTGGTCCGACCAGATCGATGCCTGCCATGTCCGGTAGCCCGATCGCAAGGAGCGCGACCCTAAATGATCGCGTACCGACCTTTTCAAGGGCCTCGACGGCCGTCTGTGCTGTATCGACCTCGTAGCCGTTTTCTTCAAATACATGCGACAGGCTTCGACGGGCCCCCTCATCGCTGTCAATGATCAGGATGCTCGCCTTTTCACGTAGGGTTGCCTTGCCGCCCTGCTGCGGGGTGAGGGGGGCATTGCCGGTCTGGCCTTCAGACGGACGCACCTGATTATCCTCAGATCGGATCTCGGATCAATGACAGCCTTCTGCGTTGTCTCAGCAACACGTGCGATCAGCCGCGCGGGACTTCGTCTCGCGGCATCCTGGCCAAAGAGCAGGATCGGGTTTCACAGCGCGGCAACCTACCCATTCAAGGGGTAGTCACTATGTCAAAAAAAGGATCGCTTTACTAACTCAGTCCATCTCCGGTTGAACGTTCTTCTTAATATTAAGACCAGGCGGTTTCGCGCGGGTCCTCAACCGCCCAGCGGAGCCCTGGCCGTGCAGCCAAAAATCGGAGAGCGATTTTTAAATTGTAGCACCAAAAGGGTGGGCGCAATCCAGCCCAGTTGGGTATGACGAAATTCCTTTTCGATCACTCGAGGATGCCCCATGGCCTCGGGGCGGCCTTTGGCTCGGCCATGCGCCTCACTCCCCGGGAGGCCGGCCATTGGGATCCGTCGCGCGAGTGTGGAACCGCCCGAGATGTGGCTCCCCTGGACCGGAAAACCGCTAGACCTTATTATTGCCATTAGAGTTGAACATACGAAAAGGCTCATTCATGGTCAGCCGTTTTGGTGGGATGCGTCAAAAGGCTGGGTAGGAGGCGGATATGAAATTACTCGTGACAAGCATGATGCTTCTGTTGACGTCCCTTTATACGCCAACGCTACTCGCCGGCAGTATTGAATGCGGTGGTCGGATTTTCGAGGATGGCCAGGAGGTCGGGCCTTATAAGGGCGAAATACTTGAGGCGTACGGACCACCGTCAGAACAGTATGGTGATCAATGGGTCTATGTGCGACAGGGCGCATCAAACAAGATCCTGAGTTTTGATGACAGTGGCCAACTTGAAAGTATTTTTGATCAGTCGGGGGATGAATAGAGAGAGTGGCTGGGAACTCCGCGGGATCACGATTTCGGCGACTGGCTATCGGAAGGCTGATGAAACGCGTGGAGAAACGTGTGGAACAGAGGGTGAGCCCAATCCTTTTTGATTAACTCGCCCGAGCAGTCGGGTGGCCGACTAGAATGGGCCGTCCCAGGGGGTTTTATCGCATCAGCTATCGTCCACCCTCTGTTTGTGTGATCCGGGGCCTATCGCCACCAACATTCCCTGGGCCCCCGGTAAGGTTCCTCCTCTTTTTTGCGTACACGAAGTGCAGGGTGCCAGGAAACCCGTTCGGCTCATCATTCGTCAGGGCCGCACGATGTAGAGCCTCCACCAGCGTTACTCGGGCTTAGAGACTGATCAAAAGGCATCAGATGGGTCAAAAACGCACAGTGATGACTTCAAGGGGCGCATCGGCGGTTATCGGGTTCAGTAATATTGGGTGATCTCGTGAGGATTTATTTTCTGATTGGCATCGGTTTGCTCACGGGGACGATGAGCGCCAGCGGTGGAATCTACAAGTGGGCTGACGATGAAGGCAATGTCTCCTACTCAGATAGTCCGCCTGGGGCAAATGAGGGAGAAATCGTTGATCTTCCGCCGCCACCCTCCGAGGCGACGACCGAAGAGGCCCGGCAGCGGTTAGAAAAACTGTTAACCGATCCGCAGTCGTTACCCACGCACAGCGCGCATGAGGCCGACGGACGTTTCGCGGTGGAGTCAGCGCCGGTTCCCTATTACGAATCGTCTGAATACCTCGAAACAGTAGACGCCGAGATTGCTCTTGACTGGAATAGAGGAGAGGCTCTCGGACAGTTTTCAATTTTGCTACGGCCAAAGCCCAGCATGCCTGATGGCGTGTACCTCGAAGCTTTTTTTGAGGACCCGCTGCATTCGGACACTCCGATTGTGATCGGCCGGACACGGACCGGATCGCAGCTTGAAGGATTTATCACGCCTAAACTCAAGGGGCTCAAATGCAAGGACTACTGGATCGCGGTCTACGTGTGTCATTGGAGCGGCTGCATCGACAATCCACGCGATAGTGATCCAAAGGTATGGAGCGTTCATTGGCAGCCTGTCCACTCGCGCGTCGACACGCGTAGGGTGAGCTCTCACGAGGAGTGGATCGAGGCGATGCAGCGTCTTGCAGCAGGTGGCAGTTACTGCCCGTAATGGGATGAGGAGGTTCAGATCAAGGGGCCCCTCCACGATGCACGAATCACCCTTTCAAGAGTTTTATGCAGTGGCACTCCGGGTTATCCATCGCTGCCTCATCAGGGCGGGAAGAACTATACTTATTTGAGGGAGTGCGAACGGGTTGATTGGTGTAACACTTCAATAAACATCGACAGGAGCTGGATGGCAATCAGCCCTATAGTACAAACACGGGGATCTCAGTTGGTGGGAGTATGATCGAGAGGTTGATGCACTATTGTCTTGGTGCACTGTTATTCGGTGTGTTCAGCGCGAGCTATGCACTTTACGTCTGGGTTGATGAGGATGGCGTGAAACACGTAAGTACCGTCCCGCGCTCGTGTATTACACCCCAGAAGACTGTCAAGCTCAGTTGCATGCCAACCACACCGAGCCAGGAAGCGACACTTCAAAGGGAAGCAGAGCGCGCACGTCGTGCCGCAAAGGCGGAATATGAAGGACTGCTCGAGGAGGAAGAACGGCTTAAGGCGGAGCGCGCGGCGGTATTGAGTCGGCTGAAGGGAGAGCCGATATCTCGCAATGATCTGGCCAATGCGCATGAAGTTGCCGATGCCCTGTTTGCCATCGAAGCTGAGCTAGACGAGTTCTATGATGTGAAAGAGCGAGAAAGCCGGCGCGAAGCGAGAGCGATAGCAATGGGGAAAGTTGACGAAGCACTTGCGCTCGCCGAACTTCGCTATAAAGAGCAACAGCGAGAGGCGGAGATACAGGATATCGGTAGCACCCTTGAGGGACTGCAACGGTATTTTCGCGGGTTTCGATAGGGTTCATCGGCCCGCTCCTTGACGTCATGGTTGCGCCTCGGCTGCCGTGAACACTAGGCCTTTCTAGCCTTCCCTCGCGCGCTTTCGTCATTGTCCCTATAACACAACCGCCTGGTGCGTGATGTGCAGCGCCCGTTCCGCGGATGCCGCGGAACTCCGTCACATTTCGCGTGCTCCTGTGACCGCGCGTCGGCTGATCCATACCACCTGTCATGCAGAGGCTGACACGCTCCGATCCAGCTGCTAGATGTGCTCTAGAAGAGGTAGAGCGGATGCAGGGTTGAATAGGGGATCTCGTTGTTTTGGGGTGCTGCGATGATAAGAAGCTTGCAATACATTCTGATCCCGGCCGTGCGGGTGATTTCCTCGCGTTCTGCGACAAGCAACCGTACAGAGCGACATGGAACCGCAGGATCCTACCATTTGTCTTTGCATCACATCACGCGTCCGACGCTACACCGGGAACCAACGCGCGCCGAAGGTAAAGCACTGCGCTACCAAGTGGCGCAACAAGATCAGGGTCAGTCGAAAATAGGCTCACCGCTCGATCCGCAAGGGAGATGTGCGTGATGGTCCTCGCGTTGCAAGATTTTGATGCGGCCGTTGCCGCCTATGAACGCGGAGATTATTCGCAGGCGATCAGGACGTTTTGGATGATGGCTGAGCAGGGCGCGCCCGTTGGGCAGTTCTTTCTAGGGGATATGTACATGAATGGCAAGGGGGTCCTGCTCGATCCCGTCGAAGCGGTGAAGTGGTGGAGAAGGGCCGCAGAGCAAGGTCAAATTCACGCCCAGTATAATCTCGGGGTCGCCTATCTCAAGGGCGTGGGTGTATTACAGGATTATGTCCAGGCCTACGCCTGGTTCAATGTGGGCGCTGCCGGGGGCGATCACACCGCAAGTAAAAGCCGCGATATCGTGGTTGATTTGATGACGCCGGCCGAGATTGAAGAGGCGAAGAGGCTGTCTTGCGAGCTTTTTGAAACGTATAAGGAACAGATCGGCATACGGCACTAACCATAGGCTCAGAGCGCTTTCCCCTTAGGCCAGCTGACCGATCAATACTCCGCTCGTCGCAGCGCAATTTCAGCCGTTTTCTATTGTTCACCTCTCGCGCCTCGAGGGCGTACCGCGGATCGGGCTTATGCAGTCCTTGTCATCGAAATGGGCACGAGAACGCGGCAGGGCGTGGATCCCTTTAGAATGAGCTCCGCAGGAGCGACTCCCCGAGGCCCTAGAAGGGAGGCCCTACATGACAGGCAGGATGTACTTAACGGTGGGCTATCCGAAATCCATCCGAAGGGTCATTGGCGATTTGAGTTGATGGGGTCTTGGCTCCCTAAGAAAACGGGGGGTGTTCGAATCGGCTTTGGGGTCGTTACTTGCTGCGTGCGGTGATGGCGAGGGGGATGCTATCCTTAGTTACTCTGGGTAGTATCCTCGTCAGTTATTTGTGAACGAGAGGCAGGTAAGATGGCAACAAAGAAGAAGGTAGCCGGGAAAAAAGCAGCGCGCCGTACCAAAGCCCGTACGGCCACAGCCTGGAAAATGATCGATATCAAGGCCGTGACAACACAAAAGAGTCGATTGGCGCAATCGATAACCAATTTCTATAACAAAGCGATTCACCTGGTGAAGATGGAACTCGCCGCTGGCAAAAAGACGATAGATCGTTTAATAAGTCAGCAAATGCAAGGCGCTAAAAAGCTTAAAATGCTGACTGAGCACTATCGAGATAAGGCCGTACCCGCAACCAAACGTGAGATGGCAAAGCTCAATCAGGAGCTGCTTTACATGGCGACCCGGTTGAAAACATCGAAGTTGGCGCATGCCGCTACCAGAGCGGAACTCGCGGCCTTAGAAATGGCAGTGAAGAGCAATGCCGCACTTATCAAAATGATGGAAAGAACACAGGTCATATTGGAACAACACTTAGCGAAGCCGAAAAGCCAATCCAAAGGACGACAAGCCAAGGCTAAAACGTGAGGCTGGGATCAATAGAGTTGGATTTGAGGATTGTGAGCAGGATTGTGGTCATTTTGTGTTCCTGATGACCGAGCCATAAAGACAGCAGGTGGCAGCGCGTCATCGAATTAGGGGGAGACTTCCGGATCAGGGCTTATTAAGGGCGGGTCTTCGAGCGAATACTTGGAGAACCTCGACAGGGCACAATCAACGACGTCTAGATTGTCCCCAACGACGCATTTTCCGTCGCCTCTGGCGAGTCGAAAGCACCGCCGTCATGTCGGTGTGTGAAGGGAGGGATGGAGCGGATTGCTCATGAGCAGGCGGGGGGCGTGACATTTTTGCCTTGTAATCCGATAAAAAGGCGAAATCGCTCGTGCTGAGGGTGCCTTTGCGTGGCCACTCTGAGTGGCCGGTATGCGTCGAGCGGCGGCATCGTAGTATCATGATCACGGGCACTGAGACATGTGCCACAAAGGCAGGGCGGCCAGTAAGATATCGCGGATCGAACGTCAAATCCGGGGTTACCGAATGAATGATCACAAGCTTGACGCGCTAAATCTCTCCGCACTCAACCGGCAGGGTAGTGCACGCCAAACCCTCACGGGGGCTCACGCTGGCACGGGTCCCGCGACGGATTTTGATCGCTGGTTAGTACGCACCCTGTTGAACAATCTGGGGGATCCACCCTTTTCCATCGTATTGTGGGATGGACAAACGATTACGCCACCGGGTGTGACTCCCCAGACAAGGGTGCTGATCGGTAAGCGGAATGCGATCTACAAGTTACTGATCGATCCGGAACTGGAGTTCGGTGATCTTTACAGTTCAGGAACTATCGAGGTCGAGGGTGACTTGGTGAGATTCCTTGAGACTGGTTATGACTGCCTCGCAGGCCGAGGCAAAATCTCCCGCTGGTTATCTGCATTGCGGCGGCGCCCGCGCGCGAATACGCTTTCCGGCTCGCGCCACAATACTCAGCACCACTATGATATTGGAAACGCCTTTTATGAATTGTGGCTCGATAAGCCGGCCATGCAGTATTCCTGCGCCTATTTCCCGGATCCGGCCATGAGCCTCGAAGAGGCCCAGGTTGCGAAGATGCATCATGTCTGCCGCAAACTAGGCTTAAGAAGCGGTCAGACCGTAGTGGAAGCCGGTTGCGGTTGGGGAGGTCTTGCGCGCTTCATGGCGAAGCACTATGGCGTAACAGTGAAGGCGTATAACATCGCTCACGAGCAAGTGACCTATGCGCGTGAACACGCTGCGCGTGAGGGCCTGGGCGAGAGCGTTGAATATATTGAAGATGACTATCGCAACATCCGGGGTAACTACGATGTATTCGTATCGATTGGGATGCTCGAGCACGTGGGTCCCGAGCAGTACCGTGAGTTAGGTGGGGTGATCGACCGCACGTTGAAGGACAGGGGTTTTGCGCTGATCCATACGATGGGCCGCAACAGGGAGATGTGCATGAATCCCTGGATCGAAAAGCGGATTTTTCCAGGGGCAATTCCCCCGACTCTCCGCCAGATGATGGATATCTTTGAGCCCTGGGCTTTTTCAATTATCGATATCGAGAATTTGCGCTTGCATTACGCGAAAACGCTGGAACACTGGCTGGCGCGTTTTGAAGACCATTTAGACGAAGTTCGCTCGCAGTATGACGAGTCGTTTATTCGCCCCTGGCGCTTATACTTGGCCGGATCCATTGCCGCGTTTACTACGGGATCATTACAGCTATTTCAGATCGTATTCACAAGACCCAAAAACAATGAATTGCCGTGGTCGAGAGCGCATTTGTATAAGCCCTAACGGTGCCATTTGGAGCATGGCGGAAGACCGGTTCCATTTGATGTAAAGTGACCCCACCGGGTAAAAAACCCGAGGCCACGAGTCGCTCGCGACGCATGGGCTTATCCGGTTTATGATGGTGGACTGCTGGTTTCTGAACCGTGATCAGCCCCCGTTAGTTAGGGATTTACCCGTTGCCTTTCGTTGTTTCCAAGGACGTTATCCTCACAACGGGGAGTAGGTCATGGTTCTTTCTTAAGATCTGTACCCAACCTATAGGTCCCTCGGCATGCCTGATGTGAACGATGTCATATCGTAGATGCTTTGCCTACGGGTCCAATATGCACTGGTCACGCCTGCGGCAGAGGGTTTTTTCGTTTCGAACACTGGGTAGCGCCGTGCTACCTGGATTTGTATTTCGCTTTCACAAACGAGAGTTCATGGATGGCTCCGGCAAATGCAATGCGTACTACACCGGTGAGAGTTCTGAGGGCGTGATTGGCGTCGTCTATGAGATCCATGCAAGTGACAAAGCAGCTTTGGATAGCGCTGAGGGATTGGGCAGTGGCTATAACGAAGCAAACGTGACCGTCATCTTAAATGGGCAACGGACAGTGCGTGAGGCGAGCGGGCCTGGTGAACACAAACGTGTTGATGATCGTTGGAAGGTTAAGCCTATCGATTAGGCGGCATTCTTCATGTCATATAGGCGTTCATAGTTATGTCGGCGGATGACACCAAGCGACCGATCCTTGGCAAGAGATCGGGCTCGTTTTATCACGGCATCTACGAGGAACGAAGACGATTTCCAAGACTGATCGTAAATCGTCGTGCCGAAATCCGTAAAGCGCAGGGGCATGTCGTTAATGCCTTGGTGCACGACATCTCTCCTGATGGACTGCAAGTACGCTGTGACCGTGACGCGGCGAAGATCTTGCATCCGAGTGGGCGATTCATTACACCGGAAAATGCGTCAGAGGTTGATGTCAGACTGAGCGTTGCGCTTCAGAAAGGGGAAATGGAAGTCAAGGCCCGTTGCAGGTTGGTGTATCTTGCCGTTGTTCCCGGTAGCATCGCCTTCGGGATGAAGTTCATAAAATTCTACGGCGACAGCGCGAAGATCCTCAAGCGATTCATCGAAGAGTCGATGGAGCCTGCATAGGGCCTGTTCGGATCCTCGTGATCAATACGGCGGATCTCAAAAGGTAACAAGACATGCAGTCGTGGGCCCCCTGGTGCTAGTTCTGCCCAGCTGTATTTTCCGTAGGGTTTGCAGTCGAGGGGACATCGGGATAACCGATGGCATCGAACGCTTCTTTAAGCCTTGTGGGATGGTAACCCATCACCACGCTGTCTTCACCGATGATGAGCGCAGGGACCGAAAGAGAGCCAATCTTGTCTTTGAGTTCTTGCTGCACTCCGATGTCTTCGGCCGCATTTTTCTCGGTGAATGGGATCCCTCTTTTATTAAGGTAATTTCTAACAAGGTCACACGCGTCGCAATCAGGTACCCGATAGAGGGTGACAGGGTACTTCTCAGCAAGATCGTTGGGCGTTGGCTCATCTTGATGTCGCTCGCGCAACGCGTCGTCGCCCGTGGGGATCCTTTTCTCCATGACAGGTGTGCTACCCGGCGGGCAGTAATCGCGGAACGAATGATTGCCTTCTTCGTCGATACACTCATAGACCTTAGTGGCAAGGACCTCAGAGGCTGCCAAGGCAAGCAGTGTCGCCAGAACGATTTTAGGGGGGAATTTCATGCTCGGTGTTTGCCCTGTCGTGCCCTTGGCTGAATGCTGGTTAGAGTATAGCAAGTGTATGTCTTAAAGGTCAGGACGAATTAGTGCTTGCAACACTCTGCGAAGCCGACTATTTTTGATGTGCAAACTGCTGCAGGATAGGACGCGATTAAACCAGCAACGGCCCCCGGACGAGCCTGCCGTTGCTAGCGGCGTACCCGCCGAGGAGCTGTTCGTGGAGGGGTTACAAGAGGGGTTACAACAGGTGACACCGCACATATAATGTGCGGAGGAAATGCTCTCAAACCGACCGCCGGCGGGGTGCAAGAGCTGCGGCCCGACGGATCCCGCGAAAGGTCTCGTGTGTCCTTAGTCTTCAGCAGATCGGCGCCAACTGAGCCCAAATGGCGGGGTATTTGATGGCGCAGCGTGCAATAGGGGAGCTGCGAAAGTGGCGGAATTGGTAGACGCGCTGGTTTTAGGTGCCAGTGGGGCAACCCGTGAGAGTTCGAGTCTCTCCTTTCG
>JAKEHO010000056.1 GCA_022614965.1 Gammaproteobacteria bacterium | reverse complement strand
GTATTCCCGATCACCTTGCCGCCGCTGCGAGACCGGCGCGAAGACATTCCTTTGTTGACACGGGCGTTCACCCAAAAGTTTGCTCGCCGGATGAACAAGCGTATCGAAACGATCCGATCGGATGCGCAAGCGGCTCTGATGAACTATCCCTGGCCCGGCAATGTTCGAGAACTGGAAAACTTCATCGAACGGGCGGTGATTCTTTCGCGCGGCCCGGTATTGGATATTCCGGTCGCCGAACTGAAATCTTCTTCCAGAACCGATGCCCAGCAAGTGGCGGATGCGACCCTTGAATCCATGGAGCGCGACCACATCCTACGCATCCTGCGAGAGACGCGCTGGGTGATTGGCGGTCCCAGAGGTGCCGCCGCACGGCTCAGGATGAATCGGTCCACGCTCAATTCCAGGCTCCGCAAGCTCGGCATCACCCGCCCCAAACCGCGGTGACATTTCACCATGTGGTGACATCTCGCCACCCAAATTTCGCCACTGCCTCTCTCGCCCTTTCAATCACTCGCCTTTTCCACTCTAAGAAGATTCTCTTTCAATCAGTTAAATCTAAGCGCATACACTGATGCCGTCTAGCATCAAAATTCCTTTGAGAATAATCAAGTGGGCAATGAGATGGTTCTCCAGAAGCCAGGACGAGTAATCGGGCGGCTGCCACGAAGACGAAAGCGGTCGTTGCGTCTCCTTGCCTGAGATAAGAAAGGAATGAATAAGTAAGACAGTGCTCAGAATTACAACCCACAATGAACGGCAATCAACAAGGCTGGTCATCGAAGGGAGACTGGCAGGGTCTTGTGTTGAAGAGCTGAGGAAATGCTGGCAAAACGCCATCCTGTCGCAACTGCCTCAGTCCATCCGAGTCGACCTGACGGATATGACTGGCATGAGTCCCCAGGGGAAGGAAATGTTGGTGCAAATGCAGCATCAAGGGGCCAGGCTCACAGGGACCGGAGTGATGACTGAGGGCTTTATCGAAGAAATCAGGAATCTGTCATGAAATCCAAACCTACAACCAAGGAGGAAATGATGACTCAAAAGAATAACCCAAGAAACGGCGTGATGATCAACCCGGACGACGTCACGATGCTTTTGATCGACCACCAGAGTGGTCTGTTCAACCTCGTGAAGGATATCCCGGTTCCGGATCTGCGCCGCAACGTAATCGCGCTGGCGAAAGTCGCTACACTGCTCAAGATCCCCGTCATTACCACTGCGTCTGTGCCCGATGGCCCGAACGGTCCCCTGATTCCCGAAATCCACCAGTTTGCCCCGCACGCCAAATACGTCGCGCGTCAGGGGCAGATCAACGCTTGGGACATGCCCACCTTCGTCAAGGCCATCGAAGAGACAAAACGCCAGACCCTGGTCATTGCCGGCACGCTCACCAGTGTTTGTCTGGCGTTCCCGACCGTCTCCGCCCGGGCGGCGGGCTACAAGGTATATGCAGTCGTGGATGCTTCGGGCAACTGGAGCAAGATGGCGACTGATCTGACCCTCGCACGCATCGTGCAGGCCGGTGCGATTCCGATTGATACACTCGCGCTGATTTCAGAAGTCCAACAGACATGGAATCGCCCCAATGCGCTGGACTTCGCCAACATCTTTGCCGACCACATGATGCCGAACTATAGGCTGCTGATGGAGAGCTACGACAAGGCGCAAAGCGTAGTGAGGAAAGGTCGGGAAACGGTCTTGGACGCCGTCAAAGCGGCGAAAAGCTGAACCCTGCCTTTTGCTGAGGCGAGAAACTGGCGTGCTGGAGACGCGGCTGCTCGATTGGAAAGCGCCAACTTCTCGTGCTCACTGGAGGAACAAGGCGTTTCCGGGCGTCCGTGTCCGGTCCTACGGTGTCGGCGTGAATAGAGAACTGAAAAAGACGAGAGAGCAACTATGAAAAAACTGCTTCGCATCCATCAGAGTTCGGGCATGCACTGGGTCGGTAACGGATTTCCCGTCCGTTCAGTGATTGAGTACAACGGGCTGGGCCGAGAGTTGAGTCCCTTCCTGCTGCTCGATTACGCCGCGCCCTACCAATTCCCGCCCGGCAACGAACGGCGCGGCGTGACAGGACATCCGCACAAGGGTTTTGAAACCGTAACCGTGGCCTATCAAGGCGAGTTGGAACATCGCGATTCCAGTGGTGGCGGTGGAAAGATTGGCGCAGGTGACGTGCAATGGATGACAGCCGGCAACGGCATCGTCCACGAGGAATTCCATTCACAGGACTTCACACGCAAAGGCGGCACGCTGCAAATGGTTCAGCTTTGGGTCAACTTGCGCGCGAAGGATAAAAGCGCGAAGCCCGGCTATCAGACTTTGCTCAACGCGCAGATTCCAAAGGTGCTGCTGGCGCAAGACGCCGGAACGGTGCGCGTCATCGCCGGTGAATACGGCGGACGCAAAGGCACGGCTAAGACCTTCACGCCAATCAATCTGTGGGACGTAAACCTGCGCGCGGGCAAGTCGGCGGAACTGCCGCTGCCCGACGGGCACACCACCACCTTTCTCGTATTGAGCGGCGAAGTGGTGGTAAACGGCGAACGCGACGCGCGAGAAGGCGACCTGGCCATCTTTGCACGCACCGGTGACAGCATTGCCGTGAAAGCAAAAATGGACGCCAAGCTCCTTGTGATCGACGGCGAACCCATTGACGAGGCGATTGTCGCCTACGGACCGTTCGTCATGAACACGCAGGAAGAGATCCAGCAGGCGGTGCGCGATTACCAGAGCGGTCGGATGGGACACATCGGCTCCTGATTGTCTTCGGTCTCCCAGCTTCCAGCAATTACGTTGGTCGCCACCAAGTCCAAGAATGAACGCAGGGCCTCAGCATCAACTCTGTCTACCACAATATGGGTGACGCAACGTTAGTGAGGAGTGAACGTTGGACTGACCCCAATCGGCGTTCAAGTCGTGATAGGGGGTGCGTTTCGATGGAGGAGGATGCGATGAGTGAGCTGTCCGTTGTTGCCGTCCTCATGGTTCGTGAAGGTACCGATCAGGAGTTGCGCGGCGTGCTGGCGGCCTTGGTCCCGCCATCACTCAAGGACCATGGCAACCTGCGATACGAGCTGTACGCAGACCAGAGTGAGCCGCGGCGGTTCGTCATCGTCCAACGTTGGACAGACGAGACGGCGTACGTCAAGCACGACCAGCAGAGCGACCACATTAGGCATTTCACGAAGAGCCACGGAGAAAAGATCGAGAAGGTCGACGTGTACAGACTCGAACGCATTGGCTGAGCCGAACTGCGGTGTTGGCTGCGGGGCCAGACACACTAGTGTCGGGGACGACATCAGGTGTAAGGCCAGTGCGTGAAAAAGGAACCCGGGATGGCGACGATTTAAACTATCGGCCTTTCCGAGACAGGCCAGAGGATGATTGCTCATCCAAGACCTGACGTTAAACCCCAAACGCCTGGCGCGGTTTCCAGAAAGCTATTGTCGTCTAGGCTATCTGCACGCAAGCATCGGCTATTAGGTCAACACGGACCTGCCCGGGCTGAGAGGCGCTTAGTCGAGGCGCTTTATGCCCAGGGAAAAAACTGGCTCGATGCCGCATCGTTGAATCGATGAAATGCGGCTGCGAGACTGGTTATCTCAAAGCGAGGCTCGTGCAGGTCTGGAACTCCCAGGATCTTCGCGGACGAGAGCGCAGCTGAGAAAATGAGAGCTCTATGCTTTAAGACGCCGGTTGCCGAGAGCAACGGACGCCCGCTGACCATCCAGCGAATGCCGTTTCCGCTAGTCGGGCTACAGGCGACGGGGGCTTTGAGCGCGTCGATGCCATGCGCGGCAGGTAATCGATATGAAAACCCTATTTCGCGAGGGTTGGCGGAATACCCCGCATGCGGACGGTCGCCCCCGGGCAAACCTCTTATTCCCTGCTCGCAATCTCCCCGGCGCCACCAAGACGGAAGCCGGACACAGCTGGGCTGCAATGGCACCTGGCTCCAACACAACGTTTCCTTTTTCTAAGGAGGATGTCATGGCAAGTGAACCCATTCGTGACTCTATCAAGGATCAGCTGCTCACGCCCAAAAACTCGGCGCTCATCATCATCGACTATCAACCGGTGCAGGTGAATTCGATCGCCTCCATGGACCGGCAGAAGCTGATCGATAACATCGTCGGCGTCGCCAAGATTGGCCTCGCCTATAAGCTACCGATCGTTCACTCAACGGTCAACGTCAAGACTGGCCTGAACAAGCCACCCATCCCGCAGCTGCGCAAAGTGCTGGCCAGCATCGAGACAGTTGACCGCACCACAATCAATTCTTGGGAGGACGTAGAGTTCGTCCAGGCGGTCAAAGCTACCGGCCGGAAGAAGCTGATCATGACTGCTCTGTGGACCGAGGCCTGTCTGACCTTCCCGGCGCTCGACGCACTGAAAGAAGGTTATGAAGTCTACGTGGTGGCGGACGCAGTTGGCGGTACTTCGGTCGAAGCCCACGAGGCGGCCCTGCGTCGTATCGAACAGGCGGGCGGCAAGATGATCAGTTGGACGCAGCTGCTGTGCGAGCTGCAGCGCGACTGGGCGCGCAAGGAGACGGTGCCCGCGTTCATGGACCTCTTCATTCAGATCGGCGGGACCGCCGGCATCCAGTTTGGCTACGACCAGGCCGCCTCCGAGAAAAGCGCCTGACCGAGTGTATTCACGATTCTGTCAGGTCCGTGTGGGCCAGCTTCGCCTGCTCTCTGACACGCGCTAGCTGGCACCAACGGACAACATAGACAATAAGGATCGACAATCAGTGAAGCCGTCCGCCAATTGGTTGGGCGACGGCTTTCGCGGCCGAATTGACCTCCCAGAAGCCCTTCATCGGACCAACCTAGGCAGAGCCTGAAGCAGGACGAATCCGTATGCGATGGAGCCATCTGATTCCGCGTGTGGAGAGAGAGGAGGCAGCCCTCGTTGGGTCGCTCAGCCTTCTCCATTTTTTGATCATCTTGGCCTTTACACTGGCGCGGATCGCGCGGGACGGGCTTTTCCTTAGCCAACTTCCCGCACAGTACCTCCCGTATGTCTCTCTGGGGCTGGCTGTCTGGATGGCGCTGGCCGCCCATCTTTTCGGGCGCTTTACCGCCGGCGTCGCGGCACACAGGACACTGTCCCGTGCGACGATTGGTACCGGGCTCTCCTTAGTCCTGTTCAGCGTCTGGCTTCATTTCGGCAGCTCAGCGGCGGCCATTGCCTTCTATCTGTGGACAGGCGCGTATGGTCTCTTGCTGACTTCCCAGTTCTGGATCCTTGCGAACGAGCGGGTCAATCCGCGCCAGGCGCGTCGTCTTTTCGGGCTGATTGGGGCGGGGGGGATTTTGGGTGGCATAGTCGGCGGCACCGTGGCTTCCCTGGTAGGCCCTCGACCGGCTCCATTCGATGGATCCAGAGATCCTTCGCGAGCGGGCCG
>JAKEHO010000055.1 GCA_022614965.1 Gammaproteobacteria bacterium | reverse complement strand
CCATGTTGTCTCCTCGTTCAAATCAAAAATGCGAATCGGCTAAATCCGACGGGGAACAGGCATTTTAAAAAGCCTTTTTCTTCAAAAGGCAAGATACGGCTGGACCTGTTAGCTGTCAAACATGCGGGATCAGGCGGGCAAGCGTTCTTTGAGGTTCTCGGGCAGAATGGACCGGGCTCGGCGATCAACCGCCGGGCCGCGTCCACTTGTTCCCAGACGTTCCACAGCAGTGCGCCCCGCAACCGACCGTCTCGCAGATAGTAGACCACCCCTCCCGGTACGGGTTCTTCCAGCCCGCCACCATCTGCAGCGAGGAGTCCACCTCGCCCACGGCCTCGTAGCCCAACTCGAAACAGGTCTGAGTAAACGAACGGGAGGTGGTCGTAGGTGACGGTTCGGCCGGCCATCGCTTGGCCCACCAGCCGGCCCATCGTGTTGGCATTGTCTTCGTGTTCCACGCGGAGTCGCTTGTCCAGGGCGGGGTTATAGAAGTTGGCCGCGTCGCCCGCGGCATAAATGTCCGGGTGGCTGGTGCGCAGGGAGGCGTTTACGCGAATCCCGTTCTCCACCTCCAGTCCCGCCGTCTGGAACAGCTTCATGCTACTCTCAGAGCGGGCCGCACCCCGAAACCAGATCGGCCGTCCCCGCAGCAAGTCACTGGCCACGATACGGTAGACATGACGCTTACGGACGGACAACCTCGTCAATCCCGATGCCCTTCGGGCTCGAGGTGCCGGTACGCTGGAGTTGGGATCGCATATACTGCTTCTCCAGCCCCCTTGACCGTGCGCCAATCCAGGTGCAGCCCCTCGGCGACATCTTTGATAGGCGCCATCCGGCAGCGCCGACCCACGTAATAGGCAAAGCGCTTGGTGTAGAGCGGTTTGTCGGCCAGAAACTCCAGACGCTCCCTCTTTACCGTGTGCAGTGCCGGCAGTGGACGGGCCGGATCTCCAGGTCCAGATAGATGCTGGTGTCGCGGCAGGATAGATCACGTTCCCATCGCCGCTTGCGGTCGTAGAAGGTCCTCTGTACCGCTTAGTAGGTGCCACAGACTGTGTGTGCATAAGGCCAAACACATTCTGCACTCCTGGCTTGAGGAGTGGGCATGCAGGTACAGCGAATTGGATACCGGGTAAGGGGGCTTTATCGAGTCGCCGGTCTCGGGATGAAATGGGGCATGGTAGCTCCGGACACTGAGAAGAGACTGAAGATTCTGCGATTCTGGGAAGAACACGGCCTGAAGGCCACCAGAGCGGCCTTCGAGGTCAATCGGCGCACGCTGTTTGACTGGAAACACCGGCTCAAGGCGGAAGGCGCTCGGGGTCTGGCCCCTGGCTCCACGCGCCCCAAACGGTTGCGAAGTACGAAGTGGCCGGCCTTGCTGGTCGCCGAGATCCGCAGGCTACGGACCCTCCATCAGAACCTCGGGTGCAAGAAGCTTAAGGTGCTGCTCGCCCCGTGGGGACATGTACAGGGGATCGCTATCCCAGCGAACGTACGCTGGGGCGGATCATCGCGGGGGCACCGGACAAGATGCGTCATAGTCCTGTGCGTCTCGACCCCAAAGGTCGTACGAAGCGCCTGCACAGCACGCGTAAGGCCCGCAAACCCAAGGGCTTCCGAGCGGCGCGGCCGGGTCAGTGCGTGGGCTTCGATTCCATCGAGCGCCTCCGCGAGGGGCTGCGGCGCTACCTCGTCTCAGTACAGGACGAGTGCTCCCGTATTGGCTTTGCCCTTGCGGTACCCGGCCACGGGAGTCTCTGGGCAACCCAGGCATCTCGCGCAAACGCTGTTGCCGATGCGTATCGAGCACGGCCTTCATGATAACGGCTCGGAGTTCGCGGGACAGTTCGCCAAGGCCGCCCACGCCGCAGGGATCCCCCAATGGTATACGTTCCCGAGAACACCCAAAATGAACGCGCGCTGTGAGCGCTTCAATCGCACGCTGCAGGATGAGTTTCTCGATTACCACGAGGAACTCCTGTTCACCGATCTCAAGGCCCTCAACGACAAACTGTTTGACTGGCTGCTGTGGTCCAACACCGAACGCCCTCATCATGCCCTGGGACTGAACACCCCCGCATCGGTCGTGGCATCATGCCTTCCGCATACACAGTGTAGAATGTATTGGCCGAATACAGACTGTTTTTTTGACCGCCGGATAAGGGTAAAATGCTGCGGGCTTTCGGATCGACGAAAACACCGCGAACCGCAGTGTTTGAGCGGGATCCGGGGAAGGTGTATGCGCCCGCCAACCAACGTGGTCGTTTAGGTTGAAGTAGCCGTAATGCCAGAAATCCAGACCATCTCAATTTCGCAGAAACCCCGTCCCCACGCGGCTTGCGGGCATGCATACCAGTTTTTTACCATACGATCACGCGAAGACAACATGTACTAACGCGATCTCGCTGAGGTGGCATATCGTTTTATCCGTCGCTTCGGCCTTGCCGCCGGTAGGCAATAGGAAATACCCAAATCATGTCGCTAGCAACAAAAACACATCGCAAATTATACCTGACCTTGGCAATTCTTATCCCACTCGTTGTCTTGGGAGTCGCGATCTTTTTCTCCGTAAAATTGAGGCAAGGAGGAGAAGAATTTAGGTTGCCATACGAAATTGCTGTTAACGTTGCAGCTAGCTTTGTCGCAGTCTTGATTTCTTTGTTTCTTTTCGACAAAGCCAATGCCGTTGAGACGGTACGTACAATCGCTGACGCGTATTTGGATCCGAGCTTACCTCTCGCAGACACTACGCGACGCGTTATTCGTGAAGCAATAAGCGAAATCGATTTTCCTTCGACAGTAGAGGTATTTCGTGATAGTAATCATGCATACCAAGCTTTGGTCGATGATATCCGAGATGGCCAGGTAATCGTTATAAACACTATTTTCGTGACCGATGACCCTAATGGCGAATACAAGGCGGACAATGACGAACGCCGTCGTGAATGGATAGCCATTATCAAAGCTAGACTGCAAAAGACACAGCAAGTGGGAGGTGGTCCATTATTCTCACTGTCACTCCTAGTGGCCCCAGAAAATGGAGCAGACACCTTTATTAATGGTGTGGGCGGTGAAGCGGCTATACGCCGCAATGGTGGCACGGTTTACCGTCTGAAGATTCAACGGGAAGATTCAAAGTATATGGCGAATTTTGTCCTAATAAATAAGGAGGCAGGAACAAAATACATTGTATACCTAGGCTGGTTCTCTCGCGGAGCGTACCGTACTGGCTATCCATCTCCATGTGCTCGAGTGGAAAGCGAACATTTTTATAAGTTTATTGAACGGTCTTATTTCCAGGCGCTCACGAGTAATTAGATGACGGTGGCCAAATAATTTTCGGAGACTTCCTTTTCTGTATGCATTTCTTGGAAGGAGCTCAATTTGCAGATCGAGATGCATATTATTTCGTCACATACTTCGATTCAATTATGGACTCCTACGCTGCTGGCCAAAGGGCAGCAGGATCCATTGGTGTAAACAGTATCCGGGAATGCGATGCCATTATCGAGTTTGGTGTTGGGAGTGGTTCCTTCCTTCGCGGTATCCAATCTATCACAGGTATGGGGCGCGCAAAGTGGATCGGCGTAGATCCGTGTGCGGAGTTTCTTCGCCTTGCCCCTGAATGGATAGAGCGCTACCAATCGTCGCTGCGAGACTTTAGCGCGGATTACGACCGGGCACTAGTTGCGCTTTCGCCATGCTTAATCGAGTCAACTGCTGACGACGGGACCGCTACGCATGTTCTGCGAAAAGCGGTTTCATTGGCGCGATCTGGGGTTATTTGGTTTTCTGTACATGCTCGACCAGAGTTTATCGCCCGTTATCCCGCGGGAAGCGAATCCTCGTGGATATTGAACAACCACACAGTCACTATTAGAACAGTTACCATGATACGTGATGTGATAAATATGCAATGGGAGGTTAGGGACGAATGTGGAATGCCGGTATATATTCGTCAGTACGCGGTTCGCCTATGTGATGTCCAACATTGGAAGACTCTGGCTGAAGATCTCTCTGAGGTAAAAACATTTCGTCTTTATCCGGATGATTCTGAGAGAGGAAAGTTCCGAAACGCTTTCGTCCTAGAGTTCAAGCATGACATGTATTAAGCACCTTCGATGGATAGGGAGTCGTAACCATGAAGAACTGGACCTCCTTGTCCTACTACATACAGTAAATGTGCAGGTAAATATAATAACTACTGAAATGCGACGAGAAATAATTGATGTTATTGACGAAAAACAAAACATCTGGTGCCCTTTTCACTGGTTCGAGGGACAGTTCTTGTTACCGTCGCATATACTTCCGGTCCACATGTTTGTGTATGGATCACTACTAGAAATGCGTGCGGTTGAGCATGACTCTGTTTATCGCGAGTTCCTGCGTTTATTAGGCGAAGATGGTGTCGAAGCTAATATGACTACTCCTACGGAGCGCTTGAGACAGCGGCTAGCAGACGTCTGGCGGCTTCGTGCTTGTTTGATTGAGGCTGGACTTGCCCCGCCAGAAATGAAGGCGGTGTATTTAAGAATGGCAGACAAAGCTACAGGTTACGTAGAAAGATCGTACGGTTTCAACTGCGATCAGAATGTTTTGAATAAAGGCTTTATAGATGAAGTGCGTGGGGAACGGGCCCTACGTGAGTTGATTTCATTGACGGAAGGTCAGCTAGGGGAATAGGCGCTTACCGAAACAACATCGACAAAACTTTGTCGGTTTCAGGCCGCAATGCGCAGGTCTTCGAAAAGAGTGAACATGTCCTGCCGGATGGTTTCATAGTGTTCATCGATCAAGCTCCAGTTTTTGGGTTTGCGTCCGGTTTTCGGCTTGCCGACACCAGCAAGAATGGGACGGAGGACCTTTTCGCGGAGAATGACCAGTGCTCCGATAATACGGATGGCTTCCGATGGAACGGAGTATCGGCGAGATTTGCCCAGCTTGGCTAAGAGATTTTTGCCCCGGAGCTTTTTCAAGTCGTAAGCAGCCCGGCGTACATCGTATTTGACAAGGGCTGGATCTCTCATCGATTGCACGGTGGCGGCGAAGTCCCCAACCGTGAATCCACGTGGAGCACAGGATAACGACAGGGTGGCATTCAAGACGGT
>JAKEHO010000009.1 GCA_022614965.1 Gammaproteobacteria bacterium | reverse complement strand
GTCTCCGCCTACCGCCGCATTATCCGCGTTCTGGAATGGCTGATCCCGGTCTTCGATCTATCCGTGCGCCTGTACCTAGCGCAGATCTTCTGGAAAGGCGGCTTGGTCAAACTCTCCAGTTGGATCTCGACCGTGATGCTCTTCACCATGGTCTACGATGTGCCCCTGTTGCCGCCTGAAATCGCCGCCTATCTGGCCACCGCCATCGAGTTGGGTGGCTCATTTTTGCTGGCGATCGGCTTGGCTGGACGATGGGCGGCGCTCGCGCTCTTTGGGCTCAATATTGTGGCCTCGACTTCATATGGCCAATTGTCCGAAGCCGCTTTGCAAGAGGCGTTCTATTGGGGCATTCTCTTCTTGTACTTCGTCCTGCATGGACCGGGACTGCTTTCCGCCGATGCCCTCTTACGTTATCTGATTCGACGAAGGCACGCGATGGGTAGTACCAATGAAGCCGTATCTAAGCAAACTGTCCTGCGCAACGTATAGATTGGGCCTTCGAGGATGAAGGGCAACGGGCCTAACACGCGCAAACCGCTCGGCAGCCCTTAGCCGTCGCAATGCAAGCGTTGACCGATTTCACGTTGCAGTCCCCCATGCTTCGCGCCGCAGTCATACGGCAATTGCGTCATCTTACTGCCCGTGGCACCTCCGCCATACGCGGATGTAGCCGAAACGCCTTGCCGCTTTATCGAGAACGAGAAAATAGAGACAGTGGTCTCTTCCGGTTGCTTCCTTCGTGCGCGGCGGCGAGTGATCCGCAGGCTCCACATAACGATTCGGCCAGGACAATGGTGAGGGCGAGCGGAATTTGCAGCAGTTGACGATCTTCAGAAACACGGTGCCCAGTTCGATGATGGCTTCGTCGGTGATAAACGCGCGCACAGAAGGATAGTGATGCGTGTGGCGCAATTGCTCGATATCTTCGAGGTGAAACCAGATAGCGCCTTGAAGATACTTGACATATGATGTCAATAGGTGTACATACACTCATATGGAATCCCGACACGCTCACGCGCTTAGTCAGTGCCCTCAGTGCGTATGTTTTAACCTGCGCAAGTCGGCTCGGGTGGTCACTCGATTTTACGATGCTGTACTCCAGCCCATTGGAATACAAGGTACGCAGTTTTCTTTGCTGTCGGTCCTGCATCACGCGGGAGAGCTACCGATTACTGAGATAGCGGAGAGGCTTGATGTGGACCGGACTACTTTGACGCGTAATCTTAAAACATTAGTCGGCCGAGGGTACGTTGCGGTTGATCAGGGGAAGGATGGACGAACCAAGTCGGTAAAATTAACAGGTGCAGGTCGAGACATGTTGGTGAAGGCACTGCCTTTTTGGGAGCGAGCACAACAGATAGTTGTGGATGGTTTGGGACCATCGCGCTTCAAGGGCCTGCTCAAAGAATTGGCTGCGATTAGAACGTTAACCAGATAAAGAGCCGCAATCGTGAGATGACAATGAAATCTGGTGGCTTTCTTGGTCGCCACATGGAGAAACACCGTTGTTGTTGGGGTAAGCGCTATTTTAGTGGCGAATACGTGTAGATACACTGTATGAGGCGTTCAGTGATAGTGGAACGATTTCATTACTAGCGTCTCCTTTTGAGTGCTGGGACGGATCGTCCGTGCGGTTTCTTTCAGTCGGATAGCGAGGGCCAATAATGAAAAGGGGGATATGTTTGGATAGATACGTGCATATACACTTATAGAGGTTATCATGAACAGCGTTGAAGATCTTCAAGCACAGGCTCGGCGTTTTTCCCGTGCGGTCACGGCTTGGCTGAAGGCCATCATCACACACGGTGTTTGGTGATGTGTCCCGAGACGCCCTTCAAACTCGGCAACCTCGCCAAGAACTTCGCGCAAGGGCGCGTTGCGCTGGTTGCCGTTGTCTGTCGTCTTGCCGATAAAACCTAGGAGAAAACACTCATGCTCAAACCCAAGATTCTTGTTACCTCGGCCGCCGGCCGGACCGGGACACCTGCCGTATTGCAACTGTTGGAGCGAGATTTTCCCGTGCGCGCCCTGGTGCACCGGCGGGACGCCCGGGCTGAGGCGCTGCAGAAAGCCGGCGCCGAGATCGTCGTCGGGGACCAATTCGACCTGCGTGATTTGCGCAAGGCGATGCACGGCGTGCAGCGTGCCTACCACTGTCCTCCCTTCGCGGCCAACCTTCTGCACAATGCGGCGCTGTTCGCGATCGCCGCCGAGGAGGCGAAGCTCGAGGTGGTTGCCTTGATGAGCGGTTGGAATCCGCATCCGACCCACCCGTCGGTGGTGACCCGTGAGCACTGGCTCGCCAACCAGATCTATCGCTGGATGCCATCGGTGGACGTCATTCACGTCAACCCCGGTCTCTTCGCGTTCGTGTATCTGCTTGGCCTGCCCGCCATCATTCACATGGGGATGTTCGTCGCGCCGTTTGGCGATGGCCGCAACGCACCGCCGTCCAACGAAGACATTGCCCGTGTGGCCGCTGCTGTCCTTACCGATCCTGCTCCTCATCTCGGAAAGTGCTACCGCCCCACCGGTCCCAAACTTCTCGCCCCCGCCGACATCGCCGGCATCCTCTCCAAGATCGTCGGTCGGCGGGTCAAGTACCGGAATGCTCCCATCAAGATGTTCGCCAAAGCGGCCACGGCCCAGGGATTCCCGCTGTTCGAAACCTCGCAGGTGCGCTACTACGCCGAGGAACTCCGGCGCGGCGCCTTCGAGATCGGCGCACCGACCGATCATGTGGAGCGAGTGACTGGGCAGAAGCCTGAGGATTTCGAAAGCATTGCGCGCCGCTATATCCGGAATCCCGAGTTGATTCATCCGTGTCTCAAGCTGGGCAGCAAGCTCGATGCGATGGCCTTCATGATTAGGATGATGCTGACCCGCGTGCCCGACCTTGAACAGTGGGAGCGCGACCACGGGCATCCCCTGCTCACCAACCCCGTGCTTGCCCAGGACAGCAAGGAATGGCGCACTACTGCCGAGCGACAACTTCTCAACCTGCTGCCCCTCTACAGCAAGTACGCAGAAAAAGCTGACTAATGCAATATTTAAGGAGTGTTTTCATGACCCCCATCCTCCTCGTTCTGAGTCTCGTCCTGCTGTTTGGCTTGGCCGGCTGCTCATCCGTACCAGCCCCCAGTGCCTCGTCGCCGAAGTTCGACGTCGACCGCGAGCTGTTCCCCTTCGAGTCGCGTTACTTGCTGCTGGCGAACGGTGCCCGCGTCCATTACGTGGACGCGGGCCAGGGGCCCGTGCTGTTGCTGTTGCACGGTAACCCCACCTGGTCCTTCCTCTACCGCGACGTCATCGCCGCGCTGAAGAACGACTTCCGCCTGATCGCACCGGATTACCCGGGCTTCGGTCTTTCCTCCGCGCCGGAAGGCTACGACTTTACCGCCGCTGAGCACGCCGCGACCATGAGCGATTTCGTCGAGAGGCTCGATCTGAAGGACGTCACCATCATGATGCAGGATTGGGGCGGCCCCATCGGGTTTGCCGTCGCCGAAAACCTCCCTAACCGTGTAAGCGGTTTCATTATTGGCAACACCTGGGCATGGCCCCTGGAACGTACTGGGCACAAGGTGTTCAGCACCTTGATGGGCGGCTGGCCCGGACAGGTTGCTGCTTGGTGTTGCAATGGAGTGGTCCGTTTCTTCATGTCGAAGGGCGTGGTCGATACGCTCACCGACGCGGAGATGGCCATGTACCTGGCACCCTTTGCAGACCGCCATGTCCGCACACCTACCCATGTTTTCCCGGCACAGTTGTGGGATGCAAAACCGTTCCTACAGGATGTGTATTCCGGTTTGCCGAGCCTTTCCGACCGTCCGGCGTTAATTGTGTGGGGGCTCGAGGATTTCGCCTTCCAAGAGCCTGAGCGCACTCGCTTCGAAGCCCTGTTTCCGAATCACCAGACTGTGCTGTTAAAAAACGCCGCGCACTTTATTCAGGAAGATGCGCCAGGGGAGATCGCCAACGCCATTCGTGGCTGGCACCCGGCAGTGAATACCCGATAAGCGCGCAGAGAGCAGGTACTCCCGTTATGGAAGGAGGCACAACAGAGGATGACGCACACGTTGGGTGACCATCGGCTCGACCGGCTCTTGGGTGATTTGCGGGCGACCGTGACTGCGGTTGGAGAGAAGTAAGTTTTTTTATTGCAGAATACGTGTACATACACTGTAAAGAGGGAGCTCAATGAGTAAGACCATAGATTCCAACAGGGCGAGAAAGTTCTTCTGGCGGATCACCGCGTATCCAAAAACGATAGTGCTGACGGGATTATTGCTGATGCTCAGCGCAGCAGCCTTTATTCCTGGCCTGGTCAAGGATACCTCTTCCGATTCGTTTATCGCCAAAGACAATCCGGCACGGGTGTACAGGGATCACGTGAAGAAAGTGTTTGGTTTGTCTGATCCCTTCGTAATTGCGGTGATCAATCATGGGCCGACCGGCGTGTTTAACCCTGAGACCTTGCAGCTGGTTCAATGGTTGACGGACCGAGTTAAGAAAATTCCAAACATCGATCCTGATGGAGTTGTCAGTCTGGCAACAGAGAATAACATCGTCGGCACTGCCGATGGCATGCAGGTCAGTCAATTCTTTGATCCGCCACCTGCCACACAAGCACAAGCCAATGTCATTCGTGCCGCGATTGCCGATTTTCCTTTGTATCAAGGCAGTCTGGTGGCGCGGGATTCGACGGCTACGTTGATCGTCGCCGAAGTCCTCGATGAGATGAAAAACGATGCGACGTACCACGCGTTCATGGCATTGGTCAAAGAAGCGCCGCAGCTATCTGGCGTGGAACTGCACGTTGCAGGCGAGGGGGCAATCTCGGGCTACCTCTACAACTACATCGATCGAGACGCCACGCGGCTCAATCCCATCGTGGCCATTGTTATTACGCTGGTGCTGTTTATTGCGTTTCGCACCGTGCGGGGGATGCTGTTGCCAAATTTGGTGGTGTTGGCGACGGTCGCGGCCGCCTTCGGGACGATGGCGGCGAGCGGCGTCAATTTTTACGTGATCACCAATGGACTCGCCTCCATTCTCATCGGAATGGCGGTGGCAGAACCCATACACATTCTCACTCATTATTACGAGATTGGCCGGGCCCACCCCGATCTCAGCCACCGGGAAATCATTGTGCGCACCATGACCGAGACCTGGAAGCCACTTGCCAATACCATTCTCACCACAGTCGTGGGGTTTGTGTCTCTCTATGCGTCCGGGGGCATGCCTCCGATGCAGTATTTCGGATTGTTCGCCGCCATTGGGGTCATGGCCGCCTGGCTCTATGGCATGGTGTTCATTCCTGCAGCGTTGATGCTGGTGAAATTCAAGCCGTCACCGGCAATACGACGCGAACAAACGACTGATCGCTATGGACGTGCCATGGTGGCCTTGGGAGCTTTTTCGATCCGCCATCCCCGGCTCATCCTGACCGTGACACTCATGATTATCATCATCGGGGGAATGGGAGCCTCCCGACTGATCATCGATGAGGCCATGATTGAAAACTTCCAGCAGGACGAACCGATCTACTATGCCGACAAGGCCATCAACCAGGTGATGGACGGTACCAATTACCTTGATATCGTCGTGGAAACCCAGACCCATGAGGGACTGTTTAATCCGGATTCTCTCCGCCGTATGGAGGCCTTGCAGCGGTTTGTCGAAACCTTGCCGGGTGTCGGCGGTACAACCTCGGTAGTGGATTACATCAAGCAGATGCACCGTTCCATCAACGAAAACCGTAAGGATGCGTATAGCATTCCCGATAACCGGGACCTGGTCGCCCAACTCTTCCTGCTCTATTCTGCGTCCGGCGATCCCACCGATTTCGAGGAGGAAGTCGACTACGATTACCGCCGCGCCAATATTCGCGCCAGCATCAATACGTCTACGTACACCAATAACCGCATCGTCATTGAGGCGCTCGAACCGTATCTCGCCACGCATTTTAATTCCAGTGATATGACCGCGCATGTAAGCGGACGGGTCAATGTCAATCACCATTGGCTGAAAACGATCGCCACCACACATTTTGTCAGCGAAGGCTTGGCGCTCGTGATTAGCTGGTTGATGGTGGCCTGGCTGTTACGGTCGTTTATCGCTGGATTATTCACGCTGGTGCCGGTGTTCGCCTCCGTCTTGGCGGTGTATGGCGTCATGGGATTCGGTGGTATCTGGCTCGCGGTCGGCACCTCCATGTTTGCGGCGATTGCCACGGGACTGGCGATTGATTTTGGCGTTCACACTACTCAACGGATCAGGGAATTGATGGAATCCGGTACCGGCACTTTTGACGAACGTATGGCGAAGTTTTTCCCTTCCACCGGCCGGGCGCTGTTCTTCAATTTCGCGGCCATGAGCCTGGGGTTCGGCACCCTCATGACCAGTGTCGTGCCGCCACTGATCCATTTCGGCGGCCTGGTCACTCTAGCCATGGCCGTGAGTTTCCTAGCCAGCATTATGGTCATGCCAGCGATGGCTAAGCTGTTCCGCCCCCGCTTTCTCGGGTTCTCGACTCTTCCTGAAGAAACTGATCGACAAGCCCACCTGGAACCGGCGTATTCCGTCTCCACTGTTGAGGAAAGGAGGTAATACCTATGCAACCAAAGATGCGATACACGCTTCTCGTGCTATCC
>JAKEHO010000054.1 GCA_022614965.1 Gammaproteobacteria bacterium | reverse complement strand
CGAAAGATTTGCTGGATATGTCGCTTCGACTCCGGATGATGGATGAACGCCGGTTTTAGCTTCCCAAGCACCGCGGCATATTCTTCCACCGGCAGCGAATGTTGGGCTATCTCCGGATCTAGATTACCGAAAGCTTCCTCGATCAGTCCTCTGGCAAACTGACATAAAGCCAACGCACCGGGTCGAGCCGAATAGACAAACAACTGCCCTCTAAAGATCTCCTGTCGCCTCTGGTCGTCAGTCATCGACGAATCAAAATACACTGTGTTCACTTGGGCACCTCCGGATACCAGATCCACGACCATGTACCTCGACTATTGATGATTAGTTTCTCACCTGGTGCTTAGTCAGAGCAACGGGCGCGAGCGGAGCACCCCTTGCATCGTGTTCCGCCGCGCAATAGCCATGGAGTGGCGTTAAGTCATTGTGCGAGCTTTAGCGAACCAGTACAAGCAAGCGTGTTAGACCAAGGGCTAAACGCTTTGTCCGAGTGGACCGATCTTCCTCCACTTTTTAATGAAGGTATCAATCTCTGATTCGCTATAAAAATGGCGCACGTAGTTGCAAGCATACTGCTGCTCTATGTAGGCATCTGGCAGCTTCAAAGCGCGGGTGAACTCTTGATAAAGCGGGTAGTATGATTTTTCGGCCGCAGCATTGGCGTTGGTCATGGGTATGTCGAATCCCAAAAATTCCTTTATAGCTTTAGGAAAACACTGATTGAGATATTCGAGTTTTATTAGTAACAGATCAACGCCTTCGCTTTGGTAAATCTTGTATCCAACTGATTTCGGAAACTCGCTGGACAAAACATCGATTCCGAATACAGGTTGTAACTCCGCACTGAACCAGTGGAACGGGAGTTTGTAGGGATCTAGTTTGTCGTGATAATCATGGAGAAAGATTTCAGCAAGCTCATCAGTGTCGATGGCTTTTCTCGGGTAACGGTCATAAAAATCGGGGATCCAGCGCTCGATAGTCTGAAAAAGACCAGAGACATTCCTAGCGATAGGATCTCGAACAAGAGTAATAACTTTCCATCGCGTACGTTGCTTGTTTCCTGAGAGTTGTTTATATAAGTAATGGCTTTGCATGAGTTCAATCGTACGCGGCAAACCGGACTTGTAAAAAAACTTTCGGGATTTTCCCAAATAGGCGTCTTCTTCCCAACGTATGCCCTCTTTGGTTAGCACATGTACGTGAAAAACCGCCGCGTTTAAGCGTGCTTTTTGTAGCGAATTATAAACCGACATCGAGCCGACCTTGCCCATCTGGTATACCAGTAGAGGGGTCTTCCTAATGGATCTCAAGTAGAACCAAAGGTGATATATACTTTTTACCAGCCGGTAGTCGCCGTATTCGGCGAGTTTCCTAAGCGAGCGTTTTATTCGCGCCTGAATTATTTCGAGTGGTTTTAGTCGTTCGTTACTTTGTATCAGTGTGAAGGCCTTCATCGCCATGATTGCTCTAGCACACCTGAATTGAGCGCCTGGCGGCAGGAATGGACCCTGATTTTTGGACGGGGGTTTGAGTAAAATTCTCACTTCTTATCATGCCGAAATGTGTAGGTTGAGTCCACTAAAATACACCGTATCTGGCGTTTGACGATCTGGCCAGACGGTCCCGCGTTTTCCCAGCCCGCGCTTATCGGCGAAAACGCAGCGGCAGGTAACGGGGGTGCGTGAATGGATGTGAGGACGAGTGAAGACAATGAGACTGGTGTTCATCACAGGTTCCTATCCTCCGCTGAGGTGTGGCGTGGGTGACTACACGGCCATGCTGGCGGAGACGCTGGCTGAACAAGGTGGACTCGACGTGACGGTCCTGACTAGCATCGGCGCGCACGCCCAGCCGGAACACGCGGCGGTTCGCGTACTTCCCCTCGTCACCACGTGGGGGTTGGGAGAACTGCGGAAAATTCGAGGTCGTATCGCCGAACTCCGGCCCGACTTGATTCACCTGCAGTATCCAACCCAGGGCTACGGCCGCCGGATGATGCCATCATTCCTGCCCGCCGCGATCGCCACGCTCGGTATCCCGGTCGCCCAGACGTGGCACGAGCCGTTGTCGTGGAAAGGATGGTTTCGCTACCTGCCCAACGCGCTGACCCGCGATACGCTTGTGGTAGTCGAAAAGGCTTACCAGTCGTTCTTGCCGGGCTGGTATCGCTGGTTGCTTAGGCGCAAGCGGGTGGAATTCGTGCCCGTGTCCTCCAATATCCCGGTGCGGAAACTCTCCAGCACGGCAAGGGATGACATCCGAAGCCGTTTCGGCAAGCCGGGCAAAAACATGATTGCGTACTTCGGCTTCGTTCATCGTTTGAAGGGAGTGGAGAGGCTATTCGAGATCGCTGATCCGCGACTCGACCATTTGGTGGTCTTGAGCAAACTCAACGATGATGATCCCTATCAGCACACGATCCGCCAGCTTACCCAGGCGCCCCGATGGGCTGGCAACGTCACCGTCACTGGCTTTCTGCCCGCGGAAGAAGTTGCCGGTGTCCTGGCGGCCGCCGACGCGGCGGTCTTCCCGTTTCTGAATGGCGTCTCCCTGCGCAACGCCTCGGTGTTGGCAGCGCGCATTCAGGGGACATTTGTGCTTACCACCTCGGGCAACCGTCGTGGTTATTGTGTGGAAGAGAACACTTACCGTGCGTCTCCCGACGACTGTTCGGAAATGCGGACGGCCTTGCGCACCCATCTCGGGACGAGCCGCAGTGGCGAAAGTCTTGAAGGGGCCACCTGGCATGACGTCGCGCACAGACATCTGGACATTTACCGGGCGGTGTTGCTCGCTCAGCCATAAGGATCACGCTGATCGGCTACTACGGTTTGCTAGACGGTCGATTCGGGATATGCCAGAAAATAAAAATCCGTCTCATTTTGAAACGACTCGGCAAATTCCTTGGCATTGAGTGGCGGCGCGCCATCCAGCCAGCGACGCATCGTGGAAATCTTCAGGCGAAAAGCTCCGCAAAGCAATGCATCCATCATCGCGGGCGAAATGCCATAGCTGCCGGCGCCGCCCTGGTCGAACTCAAAGACAATCAACGGCTTGCATCGTGCGATCGTGCGCTGCCCGCCGAGAAATGCGTCATATTCCCCGCCTTCAATATCTGCTTTGATGAGGCGAACCATTGTGTCAGTAGGGATGAGATCGTCGAGGCGCCGGACAGGCACCTGGATCGTGTGAATGTCGTAATCATCGCGAGGATAGCTTCGGCGTCTAAGACCGCTGAAGCCGGGATTATCCGCCACATAGTTAAACACATGCTCGCCCGTTTCATTAGCCACGGCACATGAGTGAACCAAAACGTCGGGGAACTGCGTGGCCAACTTGTCAGCTAAATCAGGCAGCGCCTCAATCGCGTGGTGCCTGCCGTCCGGTGCGAACTCGACCATCATCTTGAGGATATCGCCACGATGAGCACCGAGGTCGATGCAGACAGAATCGGGGCCGAGAACTCGCTTCAAGACCTCAGCGGTTTCAAGATCATAGCGTTCGCCCTGATTCGGACCGCAGGCGACATGTCGGACCATGCGCGTGGCTCGCATCACTGCCCGATACGTGGCGCGAGCGCCAGGAATGGTTTTGGCAAATTTACGCAGATTCATTTGAGTGCTCAACTGCTACGGCTATACTATTGATTCGAGGTCGGGGAAGGCGCGAAAGGGGCAAGGATCGCTTATGTTTATCGTTGGACATCGCCCAAATAGTCGATCCTGGTCCTTTCTCTGCTCATAAGTGTTAGGCATCCTTTTTAAGAATTCCTAACTTACTATGAATGATTTGAGGAGACTGATCTCTTTCGATCATAAATTCTTTATATGCCTGAGCTGATCCATCCCATCGAATATGCTCAGAATCACAATCATCTACTACTATGATTCCATTTGGGCTTAATACCTGATAGAGCTCGGGCAAGGCTTTCTTCATGGGCCGATACAGATCAACATCTAACAGCACAAAGGAAAGAGGGCCAAGCGTTGTCAAGTCGTATTTGTTCACATCCGCTTCAATAGAGTGGACACGGGCAATATTGTTCTGCTGCATTGTTCTATCGAACCATTTTTTCTTGTTAACTTCAAAGCCAGAGTCTCGAGTAAATAGACCTGCCGTTTTACCTCGATCTATTACTTCACGCTCTGTATCCTCAGCAACAAAACCCGAGAAGGTGTCAAGTGCATAATAGTTCTTTTGGATATTTTGAGCATCCATGTATTTGTTAAGAAATACTGTTGTAGATCCATCGAAGCATCCAATTTCGGCAATAGCTCCTTCAAGATGCTTAGTATCCTCTATGCATTGGCAAAGAAAACATAATTGTGGCGCCGTAAAGTTATATATAAATCTTGGGAAGAAATATCTCCTGAATGGAGAATTGAACTGGACTTCTTTGATAAATTTTACGAGTTTTGTATTCAATGTGAATCTCCTTGGTTGGATGGGTCGGCCAGCAGCCATACGGGCACTACTTTGTGCGGATCCTTCATTGTACAAACACGGGGCAGCAGTATGCCCCATTCTCCGTCTTGTCGGGGAAGCGCACCTTTGGTCTGGCATTAAATGCCTTGAATTTTGTATCTTTGTTATATATCCTTTCAATCATTCCAGGTACAGAGATTATGCATCCGCTCGCGTGGAGGCCGTGCCGACGCGGAAAAGTTGAGGCCCTTAATGACGCGAGACGCCGAGTCGCCCCTCGTGGCTGTGGTCACCCCAGTCTTCAACGGCGAGAAATATTTGAAAGCGACGATGGAGTGTGTCCAGGAGCAGACCTACCTCAATCTCGTCCATGTCGTCCTTGATAACGCCAGCACGGATTCCACCCCAAGCATCATCGAAGCGTTCAAAGGCCAGCGCGTTCCCCTCCTTTCGCAACGCAACCCGAGCACGATCCCATCGGCCAAGAACTGGAGTGCCGCAGTGAGGCTCGTTCCAAAGAACGTCAAGTATTTTGCAGTCTTGTGCGCCGACGACCTGATCGAGGCCGATTTCGTGGCAAAAATGGTCGCCGTCGCAGAATCGGACCCGGACGTCCAACTTGTCGGGTGTATGCACCGGTGGAACAAAACCATCATGCCGGCCTCATTGCCAAAGGAAGAAACCGTTTTCGATGGCCCGGAAGTCGTCCGGTCGTTTCTTAACAAGGAGTCGAACGACATCCCTCACATGTGGGGCTTGTTTCGTCGTCGCGAGGAAGACTTCGCAACGGACTTCTATGACGACTCGATGTACATGGAAGATACGGATGCCTGTCTTCGCGCGATGGTGCGCGGCAAGTTTGGGTTCGTCCATGAGCCTCTCTATACCTTCCGTCTGCATCCGGATTCGATCTCGGAAACGTTCATCAAGGGAAGCACCCACCCTCTCTGCGACTCGATGAGGGAAATAGAGCGGTGGGGTCCCGTCGTCATGAGCGGACCGGAATTCCGGTCCTGTGCGCAGCGTCATCTGCGAGCGATCTACCGG
>JAKEHO010000053.1 GCA_022614965.1 Gammaproteobacteria bacterium | reverse complement strand
CCGCTATGGATTGGCGGCAACAATCCCTATGGGGAGTATTTCCAAGGGCTCATCGATGAGGTGCGGATTTACAACCGGGCGCTCACCGCGGAGGAAATCCATGCCGACATGAATACGCACGCGGCGCCACCAGCGAACGACCCGGTTCTCGATATCCTTCAGCCGCTGCAGGACCAGGTCCTCAACGAGACGTCCGTCGTCGATGTTACCTATACGGCCATTGGGAATCTCACGGGTGTGGATCACGTGCATTTTCAGCTCGATAGCAACCCGGAGGTTATGGATCGCGATTTCAATGGGGCTTACCAATTCACAAACGTATCGGCCGGCACCCATCTGCTGAAGGGGTACCTGGTCAGAGCTGATCACTCCAAGATCTTGTTGAGCGACGATTCCCTGAGCTTCTCGACCACATTAACGGATCTGTCACCTCCGAGCATATCCGTGACAGCGCCGCTGGAAGGCGCTACTCTCAGCGGTGTCGCTACGCTTTCGGCGGATGCTAGCGATGACACCGGTATCGCGGGTGTGCAGTTCCAACTCGACAGCGCTAACATCGGCGCTGAGGACACCAGTGCCCCCTACACCCTAGCGTATAATACGGTGACGGTTGCCAATGGGGCGCACGTAATTACCGCGGTGGCTCGGGACCTGGTCAACAACGTGGTAACTTCACAACCGGTGTCAATCACGGTGTCGAATGTTGGCGCGACCGACCCAGCAACGACTGGTCTGTGGGAAGGACCGTACACCTGGCCGTTCGTCGCCGTTCACCTAACGCTGTTGCCGACGGGGGAGGTGTTGGGGTGGGACGATCACACTGAAAGCCAGGGGATGTATCTGTGGCAGCCAAGCACCGGTTTGTTCACGACCTTCCCGCAGAGTCGAAGTAATTTGTTCTGCTCGGGCCACACAGCGTTGTCCAACGGAAAGGTGCTCATTGCTGGAGGAACTGGCACCACGTTCAATATCGGGACACCTGACGTGTCGATTTATGACCCCGAGACGAAAAACTTCACCGCGGTTGCGCCGATGGGCTATGCTCGCTACTACCCCACCCTGATTAGTCTCCCGGACGGCAACGCCGTGGTCTTTTCCGGCACGAACGGCTGTAGCACCTGTACCCAGGACATCCCGGAGAGATACGATCGTGTCAGTAATACGTGGACCGAGCTCGGCGGTGCTCGCCTCACCATACCCTATTATCCATCTATGTTCGTCCTGCCAGATGGACGTGTGCTCAATACCGGGACCTCCGAAGAGCCGGTACCGACGCGCGTGCTTAACTTGGCCATCGAGACCTGGACGACTGTAGACACCGACGTACAGAGTAGCGGAAGTTCGGCGATGTATCTCCCAGGGAAAATCGTCCGCTCCGGCACGGCAGGTAATCCGAATTCGACGATTCAGGCGCAAGCAACGACGCAGGTTCTTGACATGACTCAGCCGACGCCGCAGTGGCGGCTCACGGCACCAATGGCATTTCCGCGGAGTCAACACAACTTGACATCGTTGCCGGACGGCACCGTCTTGGTCACGGGAGGCGGCCAAACATCGAATGCCAACGACATCGCCTTGGCTGTGCATGAGGCAGAGCTTTGGTCTCCGGCGAATGAGACGTGGACGACGATGTCCGCTATGCAGTCCCCCCGCCTTTATCACGGAACAGCGCTCCTAATGCCAGACGGGCGTGTGCTTGTCGCCGGCAGTGGTCGGCCCGATGGGCTTGGTCAAAACCAGCTCAACGCCGAAATCTTCTCGCCACCTTATCTCTTTAAGGGGGCGCGTCCTACCATTGCCTCCGCGCCCACACTCGTCCAGCACGGGTCGACGTTTTTTGTGGGCACACCCGATGCAGCAGGTACCGCAAAGGTCTCGCTCCTTCGGCTAGGGTCAGTGACCCACGCGTTTAACATCGATCAGCGTTATTTGGCTCTCGCATATGATGAGACGACTGGCGGACTGAATGTCCAAGCTCCTGAAAATACAAATCTTGCCCCTCCGGGTTACTACCTGCTCTTCCTAGTGGACGCGAACGGCGTACCGTCGACGGCAGCCATCGTGCGAATGCCGGCGCCCGGCGAATGATAAAGGATGGAAGCCTATCCAGGGTGAGGTGCTTTTTTATTCGGTGTCCGAACCCGTGCACGAGCACCACATAGTATATATAACGTCGAAAGACATGGTTACGAGCGAGAGAGTGGGTTGACGCCATGCTGGCGGGATTAATAAGGTCGACCACAGACCGCCAGTTGGCCAAGAATCCTCGTAACCAAAAAGCGCGAGCGTTGCGGCGGGTCGCGAGGCAGCTTGGCTAGCTGCTTACCCCAATCGCTGCTACTCATTGGTGAGGCACGGTTAATGAAAAAGGTTCATTAACCGTGACAGCCATTGTGTTCACCAATGACAATCAACCGGAGGCCGAATCGTACCGAACAAGCACAAGCGACTATGTCCTGCATGCGATGATGGGAGGCGATACGTGATCTTTACTAAGGGCGAGATCGACGGGGCTTATGTAATGCAACTCGACAAGCGCGCAGACGAGCGCGGTTTCTTTGCACGACTGTGGTGTGAACAGGAGCTACGTGATCGTGGTTTGTCGGCGCGCATCGCACAGATTAACGCTGGTTTCAGTCCAAGGGCGGGGACCTTACGCGGCTTGCATTATCAACTGGCACCTCACGCGGAGGTGAAGATCGTGCGCTGCGCGCGCGGAGCAGTGTACGATGTCATAGTAGATCTACGGCCAGCCTCGCCTACGTATCGCCGTTGGATAGGATCAGAATTAACGGCCGATGACGCCGGCCTGCTGTATGTGCCGGAGGGTTGTGCGCATGGCTATCTGACATTGGTAGACAACGCGGAGCTGATATACCTCACGTCGCAGCCTTACGTCCCGCACGCGGCACGCGGCGTGCGCTACGATGATCCGGCGTTCGGTTTCCAGTGGCCGGAGAAGGTCCGGATTATATCGGAGGCTGATCGTTCGTGGCCAGATTTTGTGTAGGGGGCGAACGTGTCCGGAGGGCTTTTTGCAATTCACCGAGGGTTAACGAAATGATCATCGTCGATACAGCATTGAAGAAAAGGCACCATGACGGCAATCCAATTCGCGTTGGAATGGTCGGCGCGGGTTACATGGGACGCGGCATCGCCTATCAACTTCTCAAGGGGATGGAGGGCATGCGCCTAACGGGAATCTCGAACCGTACCATCGCGCAGGCAGAAAGGGCGTACCGCGACGCGGGCGTCGATACACCGCGGCGCGTGGATAGCGTGGCTGCACTAGAGGACGCGATCAGTAACGGACAGTATGCCATCACGGACGATCCGACGTTGCTGTGCCAGGCCGGCCAGGTGGAGGCGGTGATCGAGGTGACTGGCGAGGTCGAAGTCGGTGCCCAGGTTGCGTGTGAGGCGATCCGCCACGGCAAGCATGTAATTCTCATGAATGCCGAGGTCGACTCAACGGTGGGCCCGATCCTCAAGGTGTACGCGGATCGCGCCGGCGTGGTGTACACTTACGGCGACGGCGACGAACCTGCCGTAGCACTGAATCTGTATCGTTTCGTGCAGAGCATCGGTTATAAGCCGGTGCTCATGGGGCAGGTAAAGGGGTTCCTTAATCGATATCGCAATCCCGAAACACAAAAGGGCTTTGCAGAAAAAGTGAACCAAAAGCCTGCCATGATCGCTTCCTTCGCAGATGGCTCCAAGCTAGCGATCGAGTCGACGCTCATGGGCAATGCCACCGGCTTCGTCCCGGGCACGCGCGGGATGTACGGTTACGAATGCACACATGTCAAGGATCTGCTCAACCGTTTCTCGGTCGATGATTTCAAGCACGGCGGTCTCGTTGACTTCGTGTTGGGGGCGGAACCGCACACTGGCGGCGCGTTTGTCATGGGTTACAACGACGAGCCAATCAGGCAGCAGTATATGAGCTACTTTAAATTGGGGGACGGTCCGCTCTACATGTTCTACACGCCCTTTCATTTGCCACACCTGCAGCTGCCGCACTCCGTCGCTCGGGCGGTGCTTTTTCGCGACGCGACGCTCGCGCCGATGGGGGCGCCGGTTTGCGATACCCTATCGGTTGGCAAGCGTGATCTTAAAGCCGGAGAGATCCTTGACGGCTTGGGAGGGTTTATGTGCTATGGCCTTATCGATAGCTATGCCGTATGCCAAACCAACAATTATTTGCCGATACCCTTGTCGCACGGCTGTCGGCTCAAACGACATATCCCAAAGGATCAGCCGATCAGCTACCATGATGTTGAGCTGCCAGTCGGCAGGTTTTGCGACAAGCTGCGCGCGGAGCAAACTGCGCACTTTGGCTCCGCGGTTCAGGCGGCGGCAACGGCTTAATGACAGGCACCACAGTTCGCACAACTTTAGTGGTAGCGCCGCCTACGATAGACTGCCTCACTTCGTAGCCTAGGATTCGGGGCTAGCATGGCGCATCGTTTTGTTGGCATGAACCGCGTTATTTCGACGCAACGATCGCCGCGCTCCCTCGGAATGCTTTGCATGTCGAGCACAAACGATAACAGTCCTCACGTCAGCATCGGCATGCCCGTTTACAATGGCGAGCGTTGGATCCGGTCGGCAATCGGGTCCATCCTAACCCAGGATTACCGTGACTTGGAGTTGATCATTTCGGACAATGCATCGACCGACGCAACCGAGGACATCTGCCGGGAGATCATCACCGCTGACCCACGTGTACGCTACTACCGCAACGTCAAGAATCTTGGCGTGGACGCTAACTACAATCGCGTCGTACAACTAGCGCGCGGATGCTATTTCAAATGGACGTCATCCAACGACCTGTGCGCCCCACAGTTTATCAGCAAATGCGTCGGCGTTCTCGAACGCCGGCCCGATGTGGTTCTATGCTACCCGCGTACCCAGCTCATCATAGATGACAGCGGTACGCTCGAGCGCTATGTCGACGCGTTGAACCTCGAGGAAGCAAGCCCATGCACGCGCTTCCGGCGCTATGTGAACGAGGTGCGGTTGAACAACGTACTCAATGGCGTGATTCGCACCGAGACGCTGCGTCAGACGGGGTTGCTACGTTTCCACCGCGCTTCTGACTACGCGCTGGTCGCCGGACTAGCTGTGCGTGGTAAATTTGTTGAGGTGCCCGAATTCCTGTTCTTTCGGCGCATGACGCCGGAGAGTGCCACGAAGCTCAAGTCCGAGTCAGAGTTGAACGACTATTACAGGCCCGAACGGGGTGCGCCGTTGCTGTTGCAGCAGTGGAAGCTGGCGGGCAGCTACCTCGATGCAGTGCGCCGCGCGCCAGTTGGACTCAGCCACAAACTTTGTCTTTATCGGTACTTGGCCCGGCGCATGTGGTGGATACACCCTGCCCTCGCCCGGGAACTGTGCCAGTGGTTCTGGGCATTCACCGCGCGGGCGCACCGGATCCCAAACTGAGCTTTAGGTCGCGCGTTACCGCAGGCTGCCGCCATTACATCGTTAAGCGTGCGTGTCGCTTTGCGGCATTGGCCTAGGTGGACTTCGGAGCGACGGTTCGAACGGCATGCTCGAACTTTGTTTCAATGTCTCCCTCGGGGATGGTTGAAGTCCGGTGTCTTTATATGGCAGAGAGCGATTTTCTGTCTTACCGGCCGCACCAGCATAACAAATTATGCAATGGCTTAAGGGTATCAGCTCACGCGTGCTCCTTCGGGAGTTTCCTGCTTCGCGAAGAGGTGCTAGGGCGACATTTCTGTGCGAGGGGGGATCTGGCCAAGCTCGGGACAATCACTGACGAGATGGTCAAAGAGTTATACCTATGAGCAGGAAGGCGAACGGGTCGCTCCCGATAGCCGGTTTCAGATCGATAAACCATAATCCCCTCGTTTACAGTCGAGTGTCTTTTGTGTCAAATTCCAGGTGATTTTGCTATGACTTCCCATAATTCACTCCCGTTGCGCGCCGGCGATCTGGTCACGGTACGCTCGAAGGAAGAGGTTCTGGCATCCCTCGATGCGGACGGCGCGCTCGATGCCCTGCCTTTCATGCCGGAGATGTTGAAGTATTGCGGACAGGAGTTCCGCGTCTACAGGCGCGCCGACAAAACGTGCGACACGATCGACAACTCGGGTGGTCGGCGTATGCATGACACCGTGCATCTCGAGGGCTTGCGTTGTGACGGTTCGGCGCATGGCGGATGCGAGGCCGGCTGCCTGTTCTTTTGGAAGGAAGACTGGTTGCAACGCGCTGATGGCCGCGAACGTGCGCACGGATCGGCTGCCCCCGACGTGAGCCAACGCGGCGCCACAGAAAGTGATTTGCAGCGGGCGTGTATGGTCTGCAGTTCTGCGAGGCCTGGCAGCCAAGTAATCTATCGTTGCCAAGCCACGCGGTTGAAGGAGGCAAGCGAGCCCCTTGCTTGGTGGGACGTACGTCAATACCTGCGAGATTTGTGGACGGGCAATGCGGGGGTGTGGCAGATGGTGCGAGGCTTCGCGTTGGCCGGCTACCGAATTCTAATGAACATCGGCAGAGGCCACCGCGTAAAGGTCGCGCTATTCAATGCATGGCAGTCGCTCTGGGGCGGCGTCCCGTATCCTTGGAAAGTGGGCAGCGCCGACAAAACCCCCACTGGCGAGCTCAACCTGCAGCCGGGGGAGTGGGTGCGGGTGAAGTTATACGACTACATCCTGACGACGCTCAACAAGAATAACAGGAATCGTGGTATGTGGTTCGATCCCCAAATGGTAAGGTGCTGTGGAAGGATCTACCGCGTGCATAAGCGCGTACGCCGGATCATCGATGAGAAGTACGGACATATGATTGAGTTCAAGAACCCGGCCGTGATCCTTGAGAACATTTACTGTCGGGGCGAGATGACCGAGAAGCGCCTGTTTTGCCCGCGCTCGATATATATCTACTGGCGCGAACTCTGGTTGGAACGCATCGATCCGCCACAGAGCTCCGAACCGCGCTGACGCGCGTCCGAGCGCTTTTCCGCCGAATATCCAGTGCCGTTTATTGATGGCTGCCAGCTCCTTGCCTATTACCCATTGTCGTAACACAAGCATCATTTTCTCACAGCCGAATTGAGCTGTCTGGTTAACTCTTAGGCAAGCCTAGTAAGCATGCCAAAAAGCTTCTAATTGAGAGACAGGGCGTAATAGATTGAGTGGTGCCGCAAAGAAAATCGATGCCCGACCAGTGCGAAATGTTCTTTCGAACTGGGGGGGCTTCCTATTTACCGCAGTCGTCAGTTTTTTTCTGGGACCTTATATCCTAGCAAAGCTAGGCACGACGCCTTACGGCATATGGCAGCTTACAGCGTCGCTTGTGGGCTATTTGGGCCTGCTTGATCTCGGAGTGCGTGGCGCTGTTACGAAGTTCATTGCGACTTACCACAGTGCGGGTAAGCATGAAAGTGCATCCGATATCAAGTCGGCGGCCTTACTCTTGTTTACGGCCGCAGGGTTCCTGGCTGTTATTGTAGCGGTTGGCATTAGCCTGTTTGTTGACCAGTTATTTTCAATACCGGAGGATCTGAAAGAGGCTGCTCAGATAACCATTGTGATCAGCGGTATCAATATTGGGATTGCGCTTATCACGGGCGTCTATGGTGGTATTTTGGCGGGACGACACAGGTTTGACCTGCTCAGCCTGATAAATGTTATGGGGGTCATCTTTAGAAGCGCTGCAGTCATTATCGCGCTGGAGGTCGATGACGGAATATTGACCCAAAAGCCAGGACAAGGCGTGATACTAGTCACTCTAGCCCAACTGTTGAGTTCCGTAATCCAGTTGATGCTGACCCAGTTGTTGAGTCGGAACACATATCGGGAAGCGCTAACCAGCACTCAACGGGCATTCTCTGCGGAGAACATGAAGAAGCTTCTCTCCTTCGGGCTCATTTCCTCGGTGATCCAAGCTCTAGCAGCCATAGCTCACAATTCCGCGTTAATACTGATTGGAAGTCTCCTTCCCGTAGCGATGGTCACCTACTATAGCATTGCAACAATGTTAACCGAGCAGGCACGCACGCTGATGAGCGGGATATCGTACACAATTCCGCCCTTGGTCGCAGCCATGGAAGGAGCACAACAAAGTGACAGTGTGAGGCGTATTTTTGTGGATGGAACCCGTTATACGAGCCTAATAATTTTGCCAATCGTTGCAACATTTATCATTCGCGGAGAGTCGTTTGTGTCGCTGTGGATGGGGGTAGAGTACGGCAAGCTTTCTGGCCAGATTCTATCGCTATTAAGTGTCGCGCTGTGGGCTATGATCGGGTATCAGACCTGTACAACCGTAATGCTGGGCCTTGGAAAACATAAAGGTATGGTGCCGATAATGGGGTTTGAGGCTTTGATGAATATAGGCGTGAGCATTATGTTGATCCAGGCAATTGGAGTCCTTGGTAGTGCATGGGGATCCTTGATTGCTAGGTTGTTTGTAGCGCTCGTAATGTGTGTTGCCTATGCCAGGAAGGTTCTCCATATCTCAATCGGAGAGTATTACATGCACGCTCTCGTTCGACCAATCATCGCGATTGCGCCGTTTGCTGCCGTGTCTTATGGTATCGAAATAACGTGGCCTGCTAGCAACCTGGCAGTGTTTTTTCTTCAGGTAACTCTTGTAATCCCGGTTGCGATTTTGGGAAGTTGGATATTTGGTTTGAAATCTAGCGAGAGGAATAACTATATCGGCGTTGTCCGGCGCCGCGTGTCGGCATACGGCCGAGCCTGGTAGACAGTTGACGCTGGATAGATAATCGACCGGTGGAGAGCGGGTGAGCTGATCTGGACGATTGTCAGAGTCTGGCAAGCGAAGTGGTCCCCAGAATAGTTCTTCCGGAGCTGGGATGGGTCAAAAGGTGAAGGCATTACTGAACATAGTTTCTGTGGATACACATACAGAAGCTAGTCGCTGGGACTCGTTCGTTCAATCCGCAAAAGACGCAACCTCCTACCACCAGTTTGGCTGGAAAGCAGTCATTACTAAGAGCTTCGGACATCAGTGTCACTACCTCGCGGCGATTGATGATAAAGGAGGGTGGCAGGGAGTGCTCCCCCTCGTACACATGCGTAGCAGAATCTTTGGGAACTTCATAGTGTCAGTTCCATTCGTCAATTACGGAGGTCTCCTCTGTAGGGATGAAGCAGCGACAAGCATTCTCCTTGGCGAGGCGGATAAGCTTCGGCGATTGTACGGCGCGACGCATGTTGAGTTGCGACACGTGGCACAGAGTATCGAGGGAGTCCCGACTAAGCTGCATAAAGTCACCATGGTCCTTGAGTTAGCTAGCGATGTTGATGCACAGTGGCAGGCATTCAGCCCTAAACTCCGCAACCAAGTTCGCAAGGCGGAGAGGGGTGGTCTCAGGTCGGTCATCGGGCATCTTGAACTTCTAGATGGGTTCTATCAAGTGTTCACGCGCAACATGCGTGATCTTGGTACTCCAGTTTACGCCAAGAGTTTTTTCCGTAGCGTTCTAGAAGCCTTCCCTGAAACAACACGGATCTTTGCTGTCGATTACGGGGGACGGACGATTGCCGCTGGAATCGCGTCCTGGTTTAGGGACGCGTTCGAGATCCCCTGGGCTTCGTCCATTAGCGATTACAAGTCGCTATGTCCTAACAACATGCTTTACTGGGAAGCGATGCGGTTTGCCATTAATAACGGTTTCCGGAGGTTTGATTTTGGTCGTTCCACCCCTCTTGAAGGGACCTATAAGTTCAAGAAACAGTGGGGTGCACTCCCAGTGCAGCTTCACTGGCAATACCTGATGGATGTGGGCGACCAGATGCTGGAGTTGAACCCGGAAAATCCAAAATATCAAGTGGCGATCCGTGCATGGAAGCGCTTGCCGGTACCAGTGACCAGGATACTCGGCCCGCCAATCGTTCGGAACATTCCGTAGGGGATCGATGCTGTATGGGCGAAGGAATAAGAACGTTGTTCGGTTCCGCAATGGTGAAAGAATTAGGACAAAGGAAGTAGTCAAATGGTGGGCTACGTGATACATGCATCTCAGGCTGACCGTGCCGAACGGGTCACTGGTGTCCGGGCGATGAGGTCGATTGATGTTGTGTATGCCTAAAGCTGAGGGGTATTTGCCTCCGGCAAGGTGAAACACGCTGCTTTTTGTCGGATGTTCGAAATCTAAGTCACGCATATTACAAATGCGTCTAAGTAGAACTCTACCACCCGCGGCGGCTCCCCTCGGCATCAGAGATATTGTTTCTGGAATCCACGGGCTAGTTCACGGCCCCGAAGAACTAGAACGTTTCCGGTCGGAGCTTAAGGAATACTTTGGAGTAAAGCACTGCTTCCTTGTCTCTTCGGGAAAGGCGGCCCTCACTCTGGTCCTTCTGGCCCTCAAAGATTTTTTCCCCAGTCGAGATGAAGTCCTCATCCCTGCATTCACCTGTTATTCGGTTCCTTCGTCAATTATTCGTGCAGGTCTCAAGATTCGGTTATGTGACCTGGACCCCAATGGCCTGGATTTTGACTTCGTGCAGTTATCGGCGTTACTTTCTGAAGCATCCCCCTCACGGGAAGCCGATACTTCCCTTTGCGGTAGCATCACGGATGTACCGGGCGGACCGTCGGGCTCCGCTGACGGCTCCGGGGACTCGACTAAAAGACTTCTTGCTGTTATTCCAACCCATCTATTCGGTTTGCCGGCTGATGTGCCCAGACTGCGGATATTGGTTCGAAACCCCGAGGTGACGGTCGTGGAGGATGCTGCCCAGGCCATGGGGGAGACGTTGAAGGCGAAGAAGCTTGGAACCCTTGGCGACGTCAGTTTTTTCAGCCTTGGACGCGGGAAGGCTTTTTCAACCGTTGAGGGAGGCGTCATCCTCACGGATAGGGATGATATTGGTGAAAGCCTAAAGCATCGCATGGCAGACCTCCCTTCCTATGGTCCAGGGGGATTGCTGAATCTCTTTTTTAAGGCGGTGGTGTTGACATTTTTCCTGCACCCACGACTTTTCTGGATCCCTGGGTCCTTGTCTTTTCTCAAACTCGGGGAGACACGTTTTGAGCGGCATTTTTCGATCCTGAGAATGTCCTCCTTTCAGGCCGGTTTGGCAAGAAACTGGCGGGCAAGACACCAGAAACTGCAGGGTGGCCGAAAGAAAAACGTGAGTCGGTGGATTGCAGTCCTTGAAGCCCGGGGAATTCACGGGTTGCGTTTCCAAGATCGTCAAGGGCCTGGCCTCATACGGTTTCCAGTGAGAGTCAGCGACCCCGAAAAGAGGGAATGGCTTTTGAGGGAGAGCGCACGGAGGGGCTTAGGCGTCATGCCGGTTTATCCCAATACCATTGATCGCATTGCGGAGTTGAGAGGGCACATGTGGGCCCAAAGGTTTCCTGTTGCTGAAAGCTACGTCAGGGAACTCGTGACATTGCCAACCCATGACTTTCTCACAGACAAAGATGTAAAGGAAGTGAGCAAACTCCTTTCTTCTGCATCAGCCCCCTAAGTTTGTGAATCCTCTCTTCATGAGGGACGATAATTATGAAGAATGTGCTGCATCTATGTGAAAGTTCTGACACAGGAGGTGCGGAAAATGTCCTCATCAGCATCGTGGAGAATCTGGACAGAAACCGCTACAGCTCTCTTGTCTGCTTACTGAGCGATGG
>JAKEHO010000052.1 GCA_022614965.1 Gammaproteobacteria bacterium | reverse complement strand
GTTATTTCCAAGCGTTGAGTGCATCGATCAAAACACCCAGGTGCTTCTCGTAGTGCTTCCAGCGCTTAACGGCTGTCTTGTAGATCGGCTGGCGCACCTGCCAGCCGCTCGCGGTGAGTACTGGGCGCTTGTGCCGGTAGAACTTAAGACAGGCATCGTCCCACTGAAGGCCACAGTGTCCCACCAGTGCGCGGCTCACAATCTCTTGATCGTTCACCAGTTCCTCATAATCCACCTCAATCAGCCGCCCGGGAAGTACATGCCGCCAATGCGCCATCAACCGCCGGTACTGGTTGTACCAGACGCCGAGATCAGCAAGATCGTAGCTATAGCGGTGGCCAGTATTGAACGATTGGAAATACATCGATAGGCAGGCATCGAGAGGGTCACGGCGACAATGGATGATCCGCGCGCGCGGGAAAAGAATCGAGATGAGGCCGATATAATAAAAGTTGCTCGGCATCTTGTTCGTTACCCGCACCACCTTGCTGTCACCGCAATGGCCACGGAGATGTTCGAGATAGGCCTCCACCAGCTCGCCGATGAGCGCCGGGGTCAGCAGCTTCACGCACTCGGGATAAGCTGCGGACGTAGCCAACCGCTTCGGTAGCTCCGCAGCCTGCCTGCCAAGAAATTTCAGCTCGCCTGCACCATGCACGCTAGGGTGCGCCGCCAAGACTTGCTCAACCAGTGTCGTGCCGGAACGCGGTGTGCCGACAATGAAGATGGGTAACTCAGAGTTGCTCCCGTGACCACGATGACGTTGAAATAATTCTGCCGTGTAAGTAGCGATTAGATCGGATACGTCAGCGATATGACGTTTCTGGTCGAAATCGACGAGACGATGCTTCAACGCATTGGCTTTTTCATAGTGGGCGAACGCCTTGTCACAATCCCTGCAGTCGTCATAGATCTTGCCTAAGGCAAAATGCAGCGCCATCTCTTCATCCTTGTCATCTTTCTTATGCCTCAATAAATTCTCGATCTCGGAGATCAGATCCGAATCCTCCATTGAGAACTTTTTTGCCTTGGCAAGTCCGATGTACGCGGGTCCGAAATCCGGTCGGATGCTCAGCACCTTGCGGTAAGTTTCGATGGCCGCCTCATGCTGGCCCTCTGCCGCACGCACATCACCAAGGCCACAATGTGCCAACGGGTCTTCCGGTTCATGGTCCAGCGCCTCCTGAATCCACTTCTCTGCTTCACCAATGTGTCCCTGCAAGAGCAAGGCAGAGCCTAGATTAACGCGTGCCGCGGGAAGGTCCCCGCCCGATAGGCGAACGGCCTCCCTAAAACACTCTAACGCGCCATCGGTATTCTCCAAGGCACGCAACACCAGACCTAGGTTGTAATAGGCGTTGGCGTAATCGGGTTTCAGTTCGATCGACCGCCAGAGATATTTCTCTGCTTCCTTTAGATTACCGAGTCGCCTGAGTACATTGGCGAGATTGTTATGCGCCTCGGCCATCCGGGGATCAAGGCTCAGCGCCTCCATATACGATGCCACCGCATCTTCAAGTCGATCCTGCTCTACCTGCACCGTCGCCAGATTGTAATAGGCTTTTGGGTAAGTGGGCTTCAGCCTCGTTGCCTCACGGTAGGCGTTTGCCGCTTCATCCAGGCGTCCCTGATCCTGCAGTGCCACACCCAGGTTGTAATGGGCCTCGGGGTAGTCTGGCCAAAGTGCAATGGCCTTGCGGTGGCACGCCTCCGCTTCCTCTACCTTGCGCTGCGCCTTGCGGACAAGGCCCAGGTTGTTGACGTACAGCGGATTGGACGCATTAAGGGCGAGCGCCTTGGTAAGGTATTCGCCCGCCTTATCTTGAGCCCCTCTCTGGTGGGCCAGTAAGCCTAAGTTGTTCAAGGTATCGGCATGGTGCGGTTGCCTTGCTATGATCTCACGGTAGATCGCTTCCGCCTCGTTCAAATTCCCCGCCTGGAGATATTGCAGCGCCGAAGCCTGCAGTCGTTGCAGCTCGGCGTCGCTGCCGTGAGCACCCATGGTTGCGAGGCGCGACTTGCCACCCTTACTCATCGACCAACAACCCCTGTGAGAATGCAATGCAAGATCAAACAAAGACCACGGGGGCAGCGTACCGAGTTATTTCCAAGCGTTGAGTGCATCGATCAAAACACCCAGGTGCTTCTCGTAGTGCTTCCAGCGCTTGATTTCTGTGTTGTAAATCGGCTGACGCACCTGCCAGCTGCTTGCCGAGTGCACGGCCGGCGCGCTTTTATGGAAGGCGAGACAACGATCATCCCATTCCAATCCGCAATAATCGATCAATCGGCGACTCATTTCCGCCTGATTGGATACCAATGTTTCATAATCCACCTCAAGCATCCGGCCCGGCCAAAGCGCCCGCCAGTGCGCCATCAGGCGCTGGTACTCGTGGTAATAATGGGCGATGTCCCGCAAATCATATGCAAAGGGATGCTGAGCCGTGAAGTGCTGGAAATAGATAGAAAGACACACATCGACCGGATCCCTTCGACAATGGATGATGCGCGCCTTGGGAAACAACAAGGCAATGAGCCCGAGATGCTCATAATTGAAGGGCAGTGTATCCGTGACTCGCAGTGCAATCTCTGAGACATCACGCAACCCTTTGATGTACCCTTCAGTGATGGCGCGTGCAGACCCACCGTCGATTTTCGATATAGATTCCGGATAGGCTACCGATGTATGCAATAGACGCGGCATTTCTTGGACAATCCGATGGATGTAGGGCAGCTGACCTCCCCCATATACGGCCGGGTGGCTGGAGACGATCGCCTCGACCAGGGTCTTGCAGGTGCGAGGCATGCCGATGATAAAGACAGGCAACTCTGATTCATTACCGAGCGCCGAGCGTTCCTTGAAAAAGTCCGCCGTGAAGGTCGCAATCAATCGTGAGATCCTGTCGGTGTGCTCGGCTTGATCAAAATCGAGGGAGTTGCGCTTCAGTTGATTCCCGCGCTCATAGTGTGCAAAGGCCGCCTCGTACAGAGCACAATCATCGTAGACCTTCCCCAAGGCAAATTGGATATGGATTCGCGAGTCGTCCACGAGGTCATCACGCGTACTGAGTAGCTCCATCGCCGCAATTTCCGCCTCATCATCGCGGCTGAAACGTCGCGCATTTGCCAGACTGTAATAGCCCTCCGCGGTGGGCTTACAGCGGTTTGCTGCTCTGTAGCAAGCTGCTGCGTCTTCCAACCGCCCAAGTTCCTGGAGCGCAGTCCCCAGGTTGAGGTGCGCTAGCACCATCTGCGGATCATCGCGGAGCGCCTCACGGTAGGAGGCCATCGCCTCATTCAGGCACCCGTCTTCGTGCAGCACCTTCCCTAGCTTGAAATGTGCCGCCGCAAAGCGCGGGTTTAACCGGATGGCGCTGCGGTAAGCGGAGGCTGCCGCTGCACCCTTATCCAACGCGTGCAACACATCGCCGAGCGCTTTGTGAGCCTCAGCCCAATAGGGCAGCAGTTGGGTTGCTTTCGCATAGGCACCGGCGGCTTCTTGCAGCCTTTCAGCTTCCTGCAGCGCAAAGCCCAGATTGAAATACGCCCCTGCATAGTCGGGCTTGTGGCGAACGGCCTCCCGAAAGCTCTCGATGGCCGCCTCTAGCTTCTCCTGTTTACACAGCAAGGTCCCCAGATTGTAATGCACCTCAGCATAGGCGGGATTGAGGGCTAATGCGGTGCGGTAACAGCGCTCCGCTGCATCCAGCGCTCCCGATTCCATCAACACAGAGCCCAAATCGTTATGAAGTTCGGGATCTTGCGGGTCGGCCTCGGCCGCTTTGGAGAAGTGCGTGCGCGCATCGGCGTAGTGGCCAGCCTGAAAAGCAATCGCCCCGAGGCCGTGCAGGGCAACCGGCTGATCCGGGTAGGACGCCAGGATACGACGATAGAGCAACTCCGCCTGTTGGAGCTCTCCTGCTTGTTGGAACGCCAGCGCATCAGCCAGCAACTGTGGAAGCGTCGGACCCTGTCGCAGCGCCTGCCGGTGATGTGGCGCTTTCTGCCTACGCCGAAAAACGCCTGCTTTATGGGGCATGGATAGGCTCTATTGATGCAGAGGCGGGCAAGGGCGAGGCGCCCGGGAATACGGTTCAGATGTCGTTCAGGATCTCCTGGCGCTTGGCCTCGTATTCTTCTTCGCTAATCAGCTTCTTCTTTTTCAAATCATCCAGGATGGCCAGACGCTCTTCAAGGCTCTCACCTGAGGCATCGCTGGCACCAGAGGCCTGGATCTCCTGCATCTGCTTGCGCATTCGCGCCATCTCTTCTCGCATCTGGCGCCGCTCGGCACCCAAGCGCTCGGCCTCCTGACGCAAGTAGGCCGCCTCTTGTGCTGTGCCCTGCGGCTCTGCCGCCTCTTTTGCCTTGCGCTCTACCGCCGCTACAACGACGGGTAGATCCAGCACCAGCCAGTCACCGCGGCTGACATCACCCGTCGAACGCAATGCTTCGCCGTCCGCCAGGACGAGTTGCCAGGAGTGGCTCTGTTCGGAGGCCCGCGAGCCTGGGATAAACGCGTGAAGCCGCCTATCGAGATCCGCGTTCGCGCCCGCGACGGCCTGTTTGGCCTGCTCGTCCTTCGGCTGCCTGACCTCACCATGGATCACCCCGAAGATGACGTTGAGCTTGGCCTCCTGGTAGAAAACCCGTCCGGTGGTCACCTTCTGCGACTTGCCGAAGAGATCCCGGCCGAAAAGCCCTAATCCCTCGCCCCGGTGCATGCCAATGACGGCGAAGGTGACATCTTCATCGGGGGCCGCCTCGGCAAGCCCTACGGCGAGGTATTTGCTCAAGACCCGGACCTCGGAGTCCACAAACACCGGGATTGTCGTGTCCTCCCCCCGCTTGAGGCGCATCTCGAGACTCCCGAGCGCGACAGCGAGCTGCGGAGGTTCCAGCGTCACCGGGTGGTTGTTCAGCGCTGGGCGCGGCCCAAGCCCGGCGTCCTGTTTTGCCAGCCGCACAAACTGATCACCCGCGTCCCAGACGGCCTTACCCTCATCCTTGGAAAGGCCAAAATCGGGCAACCAGTCAACGGCCTCAGCATTGCCCACAACTCCGAGCGCAAGAAAGGCGGCAACGAGGGAACCAGGCCTGGCCCAGGCCTTGCTTTGCACACTCATCGCCTCACCACGCCTGCAGGGGTAGATTGCTGAGCGCGGCCCGTGAGCCACAGAGGTTCGACATTGCGCATGCTGCCATTATAGCCCCAGCGGCGGATGTGGCAAAAAGCGGGGCGCGGCAAGGAGGGCCCTGCGGGTGCCGAGGAGCTCTACGGCACGGGGCCTCGCTTAAAAAAATGGGGCGCTTGATGCGCCCCATCGTTACCGTAGCGAGTATTTCGGCTTACCAGAAGAAGAAACCGCCGAGGGCAAAGATATCGGCTTCCCGAGACGTGCCGTCATGCCATTCATCTTCCTGTTGGGTGTACTCCGCCACCAGCTTCAGCCAGCTGTTCGGGTCGTAATAAAGGCCGACCACAAACGCGGACTGGCTGTCCAGACGTGCCCCCGGGGCCGTAATCGTTGCACCAGTCGGGTCTGAGAGCGTCGCAAAGCTGGTGCAGGTGCCAATGCCGGTGCGACAGGCGCTATCGTTCGTGGTCTCATCGGCCGTGCTCTGACCGTAGCTCGCAAGCAGCTTCGCCCTGCCGAAGAAGTTATAGCCACCTTGGACAATAAAGCCATCGTTGTCACGCTCCTCACCCTTGGCGTCGATGGAGTCTGTGTCCAGCAGGAAGGTCGTGCCGAGTCCCTCACCGTTATAGTAGGAGCCCATCAGCAGAAACCCGGCCCAACTGCCGTTCACGCCCACACTCCACCCGGCCGTGGTGGCGCTATCGTCAACGCCACCGGCAATCACCGCGGCCGTCTGCGTGCCCGGTAGCTCCGCATCCTGATACAGGCCATTGACCCAGACCAGGATATTGCCGTTGGTGAAGGTCGTCGCATAACTCCCCTCACCTTCGAAGGCGGGCGTGTCGGTCTCAGTGTATAGAGGCGCAGCCGGCGACCCTGCCGTCGTCAGTTCATTACCGGTTCGGATCCTGCTGGGGTCGAAGATGGCGACCTTGAGCTTGAAGCCGTTAATATCCGGCGAGGTATAGCGGGCTTGGGAGTTGAACTGCGGATACACATACCCATAGCCGATACGACCCAAGGTCGTACCGCCGTTAGCCGGGACGTTAGCGCCGACACCGAAGAGCGTCTGATCCGTCAGGATGTTCTGGCCAAGGAAGAGACTCAGGGTTCTTCCCGCCAGGATCTGGCCCCAGCTACCGTCCACCGTGAAGAAGCCTTCACGAAAGTCGATCTGGGAACCAAACGCGCTCTCCGTACGGGCATTTTGCGTCTGCGGTGCAAAGCTGATGCGCGCACCGCCCGTTAGCCCGTTCACCGTCGGGGACTTGACGTTGAAGCTGTAGAAGATTGGCAACAAACCCGTCTGCAGCCGAGACTCGTCAAGCTCCGCTTTGTTACCCGAGCCTTGAGAAGGATCCGAGGGCCCGGAACTGCCAAAAATGCCGCCAATCAGCGCCCCGCTGGGGTTGACGCCTGCCACCGCACGCGTAGAGTCGGCTGGCAGACCATCATAGCTATTGTAGGTATAGAATTGGTTGACTTCGCCGTCGAAGCTTATCTCCCAGCCCTTGTCCCCGCCAACGATGACGACCGCGTTAGCGGGACCGCTAAGCGCCATGGCCAGCGTCGCAGAGCCGATCGCGGCTGCGAGTTTGGACTTGGTGAATTTCGTTTCCATCATTCCCTCCTAGTTAACCAGTTAACCCTTTCAGATTTCAGATCATTATCAGAGGTTAATTGGCCCCCCGCCCTGCGCGCCTCCCCTTTAGTTTGTTGGTGAGTCTCACAAGGCCGACGAGGCCCGATGATCACCGCTGTCTTTTTACTTAAAGACCAAGGGAAAATACTACAGGGGCTCGCTGCTTGCAAACTTTTTTTCATAAAAGCAACAGGGCTCAATCTGTTGGTTTTTTGCAACATCCCCCGCTAACGCAACACCCCGCCTCCGCCAGGGCAGGCCATTGGAGGCCCCCTAAAATCACAAGCTCGCCGTTGCCCCAAGGCGGAGGGTCGCTAAAGCCCAACCGCGCGGTTTAGGATAAACGCTTGGCCTAAAAGACATCACACACGGAAGGCGCCGGCGGATCCGTGTCTTTTCACCCAAAATCGATAGGTGCTCGCCAAGGTGGATGGGTGCGCCTTCTCATAGATTTGCCTGTTCGAAAGCCAAGTGGCGGCGATATGCTGCGGATATTCGGCCAGGTAATTGGCCTTATCCGAAGCATGATGACACTCAAAACCGAGAATTTCCAAGCCGAGTTCATCGAGCATCGACCGAATCTGGGAAAGCGTGAAGCGATGTTCATCGACATGAAACAAAAAGTCCCGGCATTCGGATGTCGTCCAAAGTCCCCGCCCGCCCCCGCGACCGACTTAAGCGGCGTATTATCCGGGAGCGCCAGGATGTCGTGGCGACACTGGCGGATCCCATCCAGCTCCCCTGATAGCCTCTTCCCGCAATCAATTCCCTTGCGGCAACCACCTCACGGCGGGGCGCAGCACGCAGGTTCTGTTGGTCGATCTGCTCGGCTTCCGCATGCCGCCCGGCCTGATGGAGCTCTATAGCCGTGACAAAGGCCGCCTGCATGTTTTCGAGGGCCCCGGATTTCTTGCCTTTGCGCGGGAGCCTTTGCTGGCGCCGCCGTTCAGCGCGGTTCATATCAGGAGGCGATCGGACAACATGAGGGCACCATGACAAATTGCGAATTGGCCACTAGCGGGGCCGCACCCTGTAAGAGAGACAAAAAATCGCGGGCAGCAGGGCGCTGCCCGCGATTGGAGTCAGGGCGACACCCCGTGCGCGCGGGGCGGCGCCAGTTTGGATTGCGTGCGCTATGCCTTCACAGGGCCGCGCAGACAGCCTTCTTCTGGGTGTAGAGATCCAACGCATCATGCCCCATCTCACGTCCCCAGCCAGACTGCTTGTAGCCGCCAAAGGGCAACGCCGCATCGAAGATGTTAAAGCAGTTGATCCAGACCGTGCCCGACTTCAGTTTGGATGCGAGCGCATGGGCCTTGCCGATATCCTTGGTCCAGACCCCGGCAGCCAGGCCGTAGACGGTATCGTTGGCCGCCTTGACCAGATCATCATCGAATTCCTTGAATGGAATGGCGGCAACCACCGGACCGAAGATCTCCTCCTGAATGACCTTCATATCGGGCCTGGTGTCCACCAGCACGGTCGGTTCAACGAAATAACCCTTGCCACTCAACTTCTTGCCGCCCACAACGGCTTTCGCGCCTTCGTTGATTCCCGACTCGAGATAACCGCACACCCGCTTGAACTGGATCTCGGAGACCATCGGGCCCATTTGCGTTTCGGGATCGAGCCCCGGACCAACCTTGATCTTCCTCGCCTCATTAGCGACACCCTCGACGACCTTGTCAAAGAGTTGCTGTTGCACGTACAAGCGGGAGCCAGCGCAACAGCACTGACCGTGATTGAAAAAGATGGCACCCGCCGTACCCGCTACAGCGAGGTCCAGATCGGCATCCCTTAGGACGACGTTGGGGGATTTGCCGCCGAGCTCCAGAGATACCTTCTTCAGATCACGCGCCGCGGCCTGGACAATAAGCTTGCCCACCTCGGTTGAGCCGGTGAAGGCCACCTTGTCGACTCCGGGATGCGCCGCCAGTGCCGCACCGGCGGTCTCGCCAAAACCGGTGATGATATTCACCACCCCATCAGGAAATCCCGCTTCCTGGATCAGCTCGCCAAGCCGCAGTCCGGATAGTGGCGTCTCCTCAGCAAGTTTCAAGACCACGGTGCAACCCGCGGCGAGTGCAGGCCCGAGTTTCCATGCCGCCATCAATAACGGGAAATTCCACGGGATGATCTGACCGACAACACCCACAGGCTCGCGCAACGTGTACGCATGAAACTGCGCCCCTGGCGCATAGGGGACGGAGATGGGGATCGTATTTCCCTCGATCTTGGTGGCCCATCCGGCCATGTAATGGAAGAGATCCGCCGCCAGCGGCACGTCCGCTGCGCGCGCGACGTTTATGGGCTTCCCGTTGTCGAGCGACTCCAGTTCCGCTAACTCTTCTAAGTGCTCCAGGATGAGATCACCGAGCTTCCAGACCAGGCGGCCGCGCTCTGACGGGGTCAACCTGGGCCAGGCCCCGCTCTCAAACGCCCGGCGGGCCGCCTTGACGGCACGGTCGATGTCTTGCTTGTCCCCCTCCGCCACATGCGCAATCACGTCCCCGGTGGCGGGGTTGTAGACGGGAAATGTCTTGCCCGAGGCGGCATCGACCCATTGCCCGCCAATCAAGAGCTTGCGCCGTTCTTTTACAAAGCTTGTAACCCTTTGATCGAGCCGAATTTCTGCTGCTGCGACACCCATGCTGACCTCCTGCTCTTCGCCTAACTTAGGCCAGTGACATTGCTATTCTCTGCCATCACCTCAAAAACAGTTTATTTTACTTAAATTGACCCCGGCATGCACCCAATTTAATACGCCAGATGCTCGCGCCGACGACGCTGCGCAATCCGGCGCGCGTCACGTTAGAGAGGCCCAAACCAGAGAAATTCGCTGGAACTTCCCGTAGCTAGGATCTACAAACCGATAGAATATCGCCTACAGGCCAACGCGAAACACATTCCGCATTTATAAGGGTAATTCATTGAAAGGGCGGGAATAACTCCCAATTTGCGTTGACCGGGCGCATAGTATATTGATCATTGCATATTAATCAGGCCAAAGGATTGAGGAGATTGAATTGCCAATGACACGCAATCCGCTTGCGACGGTGTTGACCCACTTTGCCGCCTTCCTACTCGCTCTGGCAAGCATGTGTGCAAAGGCAGAGTCCGTTCATGTCCGTATCGTCTACGTTGGCGATGAATCAAGGACGGCGTACATCGGTGCGAAGCAAGGCCTCAATGAAGCAAACCACCAGGGACAGTTTTTAGGTCAGAGTTACAGCCTTGAGTTGGCAAGCCTCGAGGCACTGATCCCCGGCAACGAATCTAACTATTCAGCGGTTATCGCAGCGCTCGATGCGGAGCAACTGCTCGCCCTCAGCGCCGCGCTCCCCAATACCCCGATAATGAATGTCACGGCGGAGGATGACAGCCTGCGCGAGGGGTGCACTACGAATCTCTTTCACGTGATCCCGACCCGCCGCATGAAGGCGGATGCCGTCTCGCAATGGCAGCAAAAGCATCCGGACGCCGACGTGACTGCCCAGGCCTGGCACCCGGACTTTGAACTCTATGCCGGACGAGAGCTTAATAACCGGTTCCGCAAAGCGAACGGGATCGCGATGGATGACAATGCATGGGCAGGGTGGGCGGCTGTCAAGATGCTTTCGGATACGGTGGCACGGGAAGGTCTCACCGATCCCAAACAACTGCGCACCTATTTCAGCGAACGGTTGAGATTTGACGGCCAAAAGGGACTTGAGCTGAGTTTTCGCGACACAGGGCAGTTGCGCCAGCCGCTTCTTATTGTAGAGGATGGGAAGCTCCTCGGCGAAGCACCGGTTCGAGGCGTCGTCGACACCACTCATCTTGATAGTTTAGGTCTTGTGAACTGCCCGAAGTGACGTTGTATGCGACGCATAGCATCCGATCTGATAGGAGGAGGTTGGGAATTCGATCGCACGGCCGAGATAAAGAACAGGAGTCATCACTCATGAGATTTTTTGTGTCATCAGTCATCTTCGCTCTGGGATTCTGCGGGCAGATCGCCGCCGCAGAGCCGACGCATCGCGTATTCGTTACCAACGAGAAGGCCAACACAGTCAGCGTCATCGAAACCCGAACCAACAAGGTCGAGGCAACCATCGATGTTGGAAAAAGGCCACGTGGGATCGGGCTCGCGCCCGACGGCAACGAACTCTATGTGGCCGTCAGCGAAGAAAACGCCATCGCGGTCATTGATCCCAAGACACTGGAAGTGCTCCGCAAGTTTAAGGCGGGTTCAGATCCGGAGGCCTTTGCCGTGCACCCCAACGGCAATATCTATATATCGAATGAAGACGATGCAAAGACCTCGGTCTACGATCCCAAGACCGGGGATGAGCTTCTGGCGATCCCGGTTGGCCTTGAACCCGAGGGTGTCGGGATCTCGCCGGACGGATCGCTTGTCATCGTGACGAGCGAATCCGCCAATATGCTGCATCTGATCTCCGTGCCGGAGCATGCAATGGTTGCTAACATCGTGGTCGGCGCAAGACCCCGATCGGTGACCTTCAGCAGAGACGGCAAAACGGCCTATGCAACCTCTGAGGTCAGCGGCGACGTCACAGAGGTCGATCTGGCCACCAACAAGATCATCAAGAAGGTCTCACTGGATGCCATCGACCAGGCCAAGCCGAAGGACATTGTTCTAGGTAAAGACGGGAAGACCCTGTATGTCGCGGGCGGCCGGGCCGCGAAGGTGATCGTGCTCGATGCCAAGACACTGGAGATTAAAACCGCCATCCCGGTCGGCAAGCGTGTCTGGGGCCTCAGTTTGTCTCGAGATGGCCGTCACCTCTATACCACCAACGGCGTGAGTAACACGGTATCGGTCATTGACACAGCGAACAACCAGGTGATCGCGACGATCGAGGTCGGCGAAGCCCCTTGGGGCGTGGTGATCGACGACTAGCCGAAGGCCCCATCCGCTAACAGGCGGGCCGCGCCCCGCGCAAATCCCATCGACCCCCCTAGAGGCGGCGTTCGGGAACCACTCAGAGCAGGGTTCGGCGCTGCGCCCTTCAGCACCTTCCTAGTGCCGGACAAAAAGACGGGCGCACCCGAGCGCCTGCATGACAAGATGTAATCAAGGATGAGTTAGATCGCGATCCTTACGCCAATCCAGCCGCCGATCGGTGCGCCAGGGCTTAGAAATCGTGGATTGTCAAAGGCTGGGCCGAGTACCTCTTGGGCATCGCCTAGGATACCGAAGGTCTCGTAGTCCGCATCAAAGAGGTTGTTGATCTTGAAAAAGACCGAAGCATATTTATGAAACGCCCATTCGCCGCGCAGATTGATGAGGACATAGCCGTCGGTGGGTGCGAGGAGGTTGGCCTCATCACCGCGCAGAAACTGACCCGAGACATAGAGCAGGTCCCCTCCAACGGTGAAATTCGGCAGGATGCTGACATCACCCCCGACCTTCAGGTTGTGCTCCGGGACCCCGGGGATGCGATCCCCCGGCTGCACAAAGATGTCCCCGTTGGCATCGGCGCCGGGATGATTGGGGCTACTTTCTGCGAACGGATCCTCAAACGTGGCATTAATAAACGTATAGTCGAGAAACCAGGTAAGCCTTTGAAAGAGGCCTCCAAGCCCCAATTCCATGCCGATTCGCTTGGTGTCGCCAACGTTGTCGAAGAATCCCTGATTGGCGGTGGCCCCGCCCGTGCTGATAAAGATAATGTCATTGCTGTTCACCGTATGGAATCCGCCTATGGTCCACTGAAGGGCTGGCCCGAGATCACCGCGGACACCGACCTCAAACGTTTTTGCAACCACTTGCTCAAGCGGCGGGTCTGCCAGAAACGCATTCGGCAGCCGGCAGGGTGCATCGGGATCAGCGCAGGTTAGCTCCACCGGTGTCGGTGCCCGCGATGACTCGCTGTAACCCCCGTAGAACCCCAAGTTGGGTTGGTACTGGAAGGTCGCCCCTGCCGCCGGGTTGAAGCGATCAAACGTATGATCGCCGTTAAGATTGGGATCCAGCCCTGTCTCGTCCCGGATCTTGATGTTCGTGTTGTTGTAGCGGCCCGAGAGCGTCAACGCGAGCTTCTCCGTCACGGCCAAGGTGTCCGTCACGTACAGCGACCAGTTTCTCGGTCGCGTGTCGACTGCTGTGGTTTCATCCGGGATAAAGATGCCGCTTTGCGTCGTGCTGCGATCGGGATTCAGCATCGCGGCCTCGACGGCCGATTGGAAATCGGCAGAGCCTCCAAAGTATGCACCCCCGAAGATGAACTGGTTATCCCGATGAAACAGATCATTTAACAAGGTCGCCTGCAATGTGCCACCGTAGCTGTCTTGGTCGGTCGTACTGGTGTTGTTTACGGCATCAAAGCTCACCGGTATCGGATTGCCGTTCTGGTCCAGGATGGGCGTTGTCAGATCGTTCTCCTCGCAGAGGAAGGCATCATTGGGCGGATCACACTCCTCAAAGGGCGAATCATCCCCGTTAAACGCATCGACGTCGTTGGTGCGATAGAAGCCATTACCTGAGATAAGCGTGTTCTCATTCAGCCAATGTGAGCCTTCCAGATTGTAAAAGAATAAATTGTTCTGGGTGTTATCCGGCGATGTGAAGATCGCCGAGCGGTCAATCTCAAGAAGCTGCACCGGCGAAGATCCATTGCCGGTTAGATCGCTATCGCCCCATGTGAATGAGAAATCCAGTGTGCTGGCCTCCCCACGCCAGCCGAGACTGCCATAGGCATTGTAGAGATCAGACGGCGAGGCAACTCGCCAGCCATCTTCGGTAAAGTAATTCATGGCAACAAAGTACCCCCAGGTGCCGTTATTGCCGCCACTCTCAGCCTGGGTCTGAATGCGTCCGAAAGATCCGCCCGAGGCTTGGCCAATAAACGTTCCCGGATTGCTGAAGCCATTCTTGGTCTCTACAGACACGGCCCCTCCGAGCGTATTCAGGCCAAACAGAGGATTGGAGCCCGCGATGAGATTGATGCTGCTGATCGCCACCGTCGGGATGAGCTCCCAATTGACGGTGTCACCAAACACCTCGTTGACACGCACGCCATTCTGATAAACGGCAAGGCCCTGGGGCAGACCCAACAACGGTCCGGCAACGAAGCCGCGATACTGGAGGTCTGGTTGCAGCGGGTTACCCTGCGCTTCATTAATGGTGACGCTGCCCAGGTTGCGGTTTAGGAACTCGGTAATGTCAATGCTGTTTGTTTGCTCAATCTCCTCGTCTGTAGCGGTTTGCCAATTGGCCGGAATTTTGCCCATAGGAAGGCCCACACCATGCGATGGTGTCGTACCGACGACCTCGACTTCCGTCAATATTTCAGGCACCTCTTCCTGTGTGCCGATTTCCTCTGCGTCAATTTGCCCCACAAAAGTTAAGGTAAAGACGAAGAGAACCTTTTCGAGTCCCGGCGCAAGGGTCATCCAGCGCGTGTATACATCCCTTGTAACCTTGTCCGTCATCTGCTCTGCGTCTCAACTTCGTTCGTGTTAATTGAATGAATCCCGCGATGGCTGCATTCAGGGTCCAGCCACCCTCCTGTGGCGGTTGCACGCGTGGGTTAAGCTAGATGGTCCTCCTCCCTCGACGCGCAACAACGGCGCTCATGCATGCTGTGAATGGTGCACTCTGCCGATGATAATCTCTCGATGAGTTCGGAAAATCGGAAAGAGTGAAGAAACGCTCGGGGATCCTTCCCAACTTCACTAGGATTTTCTCCCACAGCCAACAGGACGTGCCGCAGGCTATGCTCGGCGGCACGTCTGCATCGCGCGCCCTACGCTCTAACGACACCGTAGCGGATCGCGAGGCGCGCAAGCTCTGCAGCGCTCGAGACCCCTAATTTGCTCTTGATCTGGGTTCCATAGTTAGCAACGGTCTTGTAACTCAGCGATAAGCGATCCGCAATCTCGCTCGTAGTTAGACCCTCCGCAAGCAGACAGGCTATTTCAAACTCCCGGGTGGAAAGTTCTGTGAACGGTGTCCCCTTGCCCCGTACCCTCTGGAATGCAATGCGTTGCGCAATCCCGGCATCCAGGTGAATATTTCCACTGGCAATCTGATTGACCGCTTCAACCAACACTTCCGGTGCGCTGCTCTTGGTAATATAGCCGCGGGCCCCCGCCTGCAAAGCCTGCTCAACAAACACCGTATCCTCGTGCATGCTGAATACCAGAATTCGGGCATTCGGATCACGCGCAATGATCCGCCGTATTGCCTCAATTCCGCCAATGCCCGGCAGCGACAAATCCATGATCACGACATCCGGGTGCACTTCAACGAAGCGCTTGTAGGCGAACTCACCGCTGTCTGCTTCCGCCACGATCTCGATATCAGCTGAGTTCTCCAGCAGCATCCGATAGCCAGCGCGCACCACAGCATGGTCATCCACGAGCAAAACCTTTATCAGCCCCGCCACGTTATTTATTCCTCCCACACCTTGGCCTCTATGGGTATCGTGACCTGAAGCGCCACGCCTGCCCCGGGACTCGATTCGAGTACAAACTCGCCATTCAAGGCCTCGGCGCGCTCCCGCATACCCAGGAGGCCAAGACCAGGCCGCGTTTTGTGAAGATGAAAGCCCTGACCATTATCTTGAATCACCAACTCAACGCGCCTTAAGCTCCCCCCATTATCACGGTGCGTCTTGCTATCCGTGCCATGCGCCCCATCCACGAGTTCGAGTGCGATATCCACTTTACTTGCCTTTGAGTGTTTCGCAATGTTAGTCAAACTCTCCTGAACGATTCGGTAAATACTGATGTTGACTGCCTCACCGAGATCATGCAAGGCGCCCGCGGTTTCAAAACGGCAAAACACCTCCTCGTGATGCACATTCCAGTCATCGATCGTGTCTTGCAGCGCCGCCACTAAACCGAGCTCATCAAGTACAACAGGGCGCAAACGGCGCATCATATTCCTCACAACATCATACATATGACTGGAAAATGAGATAATCGCCTGCGCGCGATCGCGCATGGAAGCACTGTTGCGTTTCTCCGGACGATTTAGGGACACTGCAACCGCTTTGATCGCGCTGATGGACTGACCGAGTTCATCGTGCAGCTCATGGGCCAAATGGCGACGTTCGGCTTCCTGTATTGCGAGAGAACGCTGAGTGAGGTAACGATTGTCCTTGCGACTCTGTTGCAAAACCTCCGCCATGTCATTGAACTTTTGGGAAATAACATCCAACTCGGGCAGCGTAAAACTGGGGAGCCGAGACCGGTAGTCGCCCCGCTCTATCCTATCCAGCGCTTTCAGAATGGCATCGATCGGTTGCAACGCGCGGCCGATGGTGAAAAACACAAGACCGTTAGCCAGGATCGTGAACAGCAGCAGGAGCCCAAGGACGGCTCGCGCCTCCTCCCAGGCCTCGGTGATCTCATCGGATGGATCTGCCTGAACAACGATTTCGGTGTATGGTGTCCCATTGGCCGATAGTGTCCGTCTGAACTCCAAGGGTGCCGGTGCAACCAAACGCACAAACCAGCGAGGCGCATCCGCCAGGATAGGACGCTCGATGTTTCTAGGAGGCAGAGCCTCTGCATCGCTATTTTCCCGCAGCTCAATATCGAGATGCCGTGTTCTCTCAAAATGACTTATTTGTTCGACAAGGCGCGATTGGGCGTCACTTTGTTGCTCGGCGCCAGCGCTGGCGAAGGCCACTTCGATCAGCTGCAACGTGAGATTGGCTGTTGACTGGATCTCCTCATATACGGCTCGGCGCGCATTGTGAATGACCAAGGCACCACCGAGAATCAATAGCAATGCGAACAACAGCGTGATAAGCAAATTGAGGCGAAATCTTAGGCTCATGCGCGGAGGTTTTTTGAATATAAACATGACTCGCGGGGATGCCGAGTCCTATTGTCCAGAGCTTTCAAGGCTACCCGCAAGGCACAATATATCGCCTTTCCACTCACGCTTCACCTCAAGTGCCACGCGTCCGTAAAACGCTCCCCCGTGCGGCAACGCTTTAGCAAGGATCGAGATCTCAGTTGCCATGCCACTCAGGATATATACCCAGTTTGTTCAGGAAAATTTCCTAAACGCTTTCTGTGTATTTTATTTCTCTGTATTTTAATACCTACCATAGCCAGTCATCCAAGGACCTGCATCGCCCATCATGGCGAGGATGATGAAGGAGCGGATAACACAATCAATGGGTCGATGATGAGCAAGACAACAAGCCCATGTCTAATCAGCCTGTTCAAGGCGCTGTGCGCCTCCGGCTTTACAACGCTGGTACTCTTGGGTAACGCCTATTCGGTGACTGACCCGCTCGAGTCCGCGGTCGAAACGAACATTGAGGGCCAGAACGAAGCTGTTCAGTCCCAGCAGCGAGTCGACAAGCTGGCCGAAGAGACGGCCAACCTCCTCGGAGAATATCGCGAGGTGACCCGCCAGACAGACAGCCTGCGAGCCTATGACGACCAACTTGAGCGCCTGCTAAAAAAGCAAGATGAAGAGTTGGTAGCGATTGCCCGCCAGCTCGCCAATATCGAAATTACGCAGCGGCAAATCGTGCCACTGATGCTGCGCATGCTGGAGGTGCTTGAGAACTTTATCGCCTTGGATGTCCCCTTTCTGCCTGACGAGCGACGCCTGCGAATGGCAGCGCTCAAAGAAATGATGGATCAACCAGACGTATTGCTCCCCGACAAATATCGTCGCCTCATGGAAGCCTATCAAATTGAGATGGACTATGGCCGCACCATAGAGGCCTACAGCGGCAGCCTCGAACAGGACGGACCGTCACGCACGGTTGATTTTCTGCGTGTCGGGCGCATTGCGCTGCTGTACTTGGCATTGGATGGAAAGGAGGCGGGTTACTGGGACACCAAGACAAAAACGTGGCAGGGTTTGCCAAAGGATTACAACCGCGCGATCGCTGAAGGCCTTCAGATCGCCCGGAAGCAAGCGCCACCTGATTTCATCGAACTCCCGATTTCTACACCGGTCGCCGTGCAATGAAAAAAGTCTTGTTCATCCTGCTTGTCCTTGCCGGAACAGCCGCGCCGGCCGATGTACCGAATACATTGGACGAGCTACTCGAACAGACCCGCAAGCAACGCACGGTAGAGAGAGAAGAAAGCGCTGCCCGGGAGCAGCGCTTTATCGAGGCGAAGGAGCAGCAACGAGCCCTGCTTGAGGAGGCCAAAGCCGCGCTCGCTGGCGAAGAGGTACGGGGTGAACAACTCAGAAAGGCCTATGAGGAGAAAGAGCAAGCGATCGAAGCGCAGGAAGCTTTACTTACTGAACGCGCGGGGTCGCTGGGTGAACTACACGGTATCGTAAGAGAGGCTGCTGGCAACCTGAAAGGGATACTGGCATCGTCTCTGGTGTCCGCGCAAAAACCGGATCGCGCGCCCTATGCAGAGGCGCTGGCAGAAAGCCAGGAGTTGCCATCCATTGAAGAACTCGAGGGTCTTTGGCTCCTCGCCTTGGAAGAGATGGTTGAATCCGGCAAGGTGGTGCGTTTCCCGGCCAAGGTGATCACCGGAGCGGGGGAAGAAAAGGAACAGCAGGTAACGCGCATTGGCGTTTTTGATGCCGTGACTGATGGCCGATTCCTGCGTTACCTGCCGGAGGCAGGGAAGCTGGTGGAGCCACAACGCCAGCCCGCGCTCCATTTTCAGCGCATGGCACTCAATTTGGACCAGGCAAGCTCTGGGATCGTGGCCATGCCAATCGATCCGACTCGCGGCGCGATACTTGCCTTGCTGATCCAGACACCTGACATCGCGACCCGCATAAATCAGGGCGGTATTGTCGGTTACATTATCATGGCGCTCGGTGGACTCGCTCTGTTGATTGCGTTGCAGCGCTTTATCATCTTGACAGCGATGGACCGCACCGTGCAACGACAAATGCGCCAAGATACACCAAACGCCAACAATCCCCTTGGACGGATCATGGCCGTCTACACAGAGAATCCGCGCCTCGATGCCGAGACCCTCGGCCTCAAACTGGACGAAGCCATTCTGAGCGAACTACCGCCAATCCAGCGTGGCCTTGGGAGCCTCGCCATCCTAGCCGCGGTCGCACCCCTGCTTGGATTGCTCGGGACCGTCATCGGCATCATCCAGACCTTCCAAGCCATCACCCTATTTGGAACAGGCGACCCGCGGCTGATGTCCGGGGGGATCTCGGTGGCACTCGTGACCACCGTACAGGGGCTTTTGGTTGCGATACCCATCCTATTGATCCACAGCTTCCTGTCATCCAAGAGCAATCAGCTTATTCAGATACTTGATAAACAGAGCGCCGCGATGGTCGCGAAGCTTGCGGAGCAGCGCCATGCACAGGCTGTCTGAGTTTGTCGACCTGTTAGGGAGCTTACTGGAGCGTGGTGGACCTGTAATGACAGCAATTCTGGTGCTGTCCATCGTGCTGTGGGTATTGATCCTTGAACGCTATCGGTATCTCTACTTTACCTACCCCGGAAAACGGCAACAGCTAATCGAGCAATGGCAACAGCGCCAGGATCGTTCGTCCTGGCACGCCCGTCGGATCCGCGAGGGCTTGATATCCGAGATCGCTTCCTCCCTCAGGCAGTTCCTTCTACCAATAAGTGCATTAACGATTGTTCTGCCACTGCTCGGGCTCCTTGGAACGGTAACTGGCATGATCAAAACATTCGAAGTGATGATGGTGTTCGGAATGGACAATGCCCGTGGCATGGCCTCAGGTGTCTCAGAGGCGTTGTTGACAACGGCAGCCGGATTGGTCACCTCCCTTGCAGGCTTGTATTTCAGCTCGAATTTGGAGCACCGCGCAAAGCTCGAGACGCAAAAGGCCTCCGATCTGCTTATCTACCACTGATTGCCATGCGCCGGCAACACACCGAAGACCAAGGCACGTCAATCGGGTTCAACCTGACCCCGCTCATTGACATGATGTTCATCCTACTGCTCTTCTTCCTGGTCACCGCCTCCTTCGTCAAGGAGTCAGGAATCGATGTCAGCCGCCCCACAGCGCAGACGGCGACGCGCAAGGAACGTGGCAATATCATCATTGCCATCAGCAGAGACGGCGAGATATGGATCGACAAACAGCAGGTAGATATTCGTTCTGTTCGAACACACATTGAAAGACTGCACGCAGAAAACCCCGAGGGCACTGTGATCATCCTCGCGGATAAGGATTCGCGTACAGGATTAATGGTGAAGGTTATTGACCAAGCACGGCTTGCTGGGGTGAGCAATGTCGCCATTGCCGCCTCGCGAGAAGAAGGTGAGCCTCGATGAACACCAGTCGAATTCGACCTGCCGCAATCAATGTCGTGTTTCAGAGGCTTCGGCTCTGCCCCAACAACTGTGACCACATTCGTTAGTTACAGTGCGGATTACGATCATCATCCTGGCGATTGCCATCAACCTTCTGCTCTTCTATTTGATCCAGCAGATGGTGAGCGGCGACCGTTCGAAACTCTCCGCAATAGAGGATATCGAATTCATCGATTTCGTGCGGCTCGAGCGGGATATTGAACTACCGGAGCAAAAACCTCGGCAAACGACGCCTGAAAAGCCACCGCCACCAGAAGAACCACGCCCTCTACCCATCGCTGCCAAGCCTGAGCTAAGGAAAATCAGTCCTGAGAAGCCACGGATGCCAACACCCCAAATAGACCTGCCACTGCGCATTACGGGTGGTCCGTACCTCGGTGACACTTATGCTGCTGTAAGCGACGCCCTGGCCGGACCCGCAGCTTTTGACAAAGATGTCAGGCCGACATTGAAGATCCCACCGGTCTATCCACCGCAGGCTTTGCGATCCGGGATCGAAGGCGTGGTCACGGTGGAATTCACCATAGCCAAGAATGGCACGGTCAAGGATCCCATTATCGTGGAAGCAAAACCGGAGAAGATCTTTGACCGGGCTGTATTGCGCGCCATTTCCAAGTGGAAATTTAACGTAAAAACTGTCAACGGCAAGCCTGTTGAGCGGCGTGCCCGTCAAGACGTCCGTTTCACACTTCAGGAATAAATCGCGAGCTCATGAAACGCCCGTTGTTGACAATTCTCCATCTTCCCCTTGCTCTATTTCTGATAGCGCCCCACCAGAGCCTCGCTGAGAAATCGGCCCAGGACGCTCGCCCTTTGCTGTCAGAAACAACATACCAAGCCCTGGCAGACGTGCATACGATGACAGAGAAGGGAGATTACCAGGAAGCGCTCGCTGCCCTTCAAAAGCTCGGATCACAAGCAAACGCTAACCCCTATGAAGCCGCCGTGATCAATCAAAACCTCGGGTATGTCTACCACGCCCTCGGCGATTATCCAAAGGCCATCGACGCTTTCGAACGTGCACTGAACACCGGTCTGCTTCCCCAAATACTAACGCATAGCCTAACTTACAACCTCGCGCAGTTACTGATATACACAAAGGCCTATCGGGAAGGGCTGCAATATCTGAACGAATGGTTAAAGAATGAACCAGCCCCGTCATCGGAGCCGCATATTTTGGCCGCGTCGGCATATTACCAGCTCGAGCAATATGGTGAAGCGATACCCCATGCAAGAATAGCCGTGCAACAGGTCAGTGAGCCGAACGAATCCTGGTATCAATTGCTGCTTGCATGTTATTACCAGCTGTCGATGTACGAGAATGCTGCTACGTTGCTAGAGGAGATGATCGTCAATTTTCCCAAGGAAAGGTCCTACTGGCTGCAATTGACAGGAGTGTATCAGCAGCTTAAACGCGAAAAACAGGCACTCGCGATTTTGGAACTCGCGTATTCCCAAGACATGCTCGACGAGCATGACCTGCTGCGCCTCGCACAACTATACCTGTATATGGAGATGCCGTACAAAGCCGGGGGGTTATTAGCAACGGAACTTAAAGCGGGACGGATCAAGAAAACAAAAGAAAACTTGGAATTGCTTGCCAATAGCTGGTTGCTCGCTCAGGAAAAGCAGAAAGCAGCGGATGCACTTCAGCAGGCGGCGCAAGTCGCTGAAGACGGCACCTTGCTTTATCAGCTCGGGCGGATCTACGTGGATCTCGAAAGATGGGGAGAGGCGATCACAGCGCTTCAAGCAAGCACCAAAACGAGCGGACTCGACGATCCGGCTGACGCCTATCTCTTGCTTGGCATCGCAGCCTATCGACTGGGCAATAACGGGCTTGCCACGAAGGCCTTTACTAAAGCGGTTTCCTACGACAAAACGAAAAGCCAAGCAGACTGGTGGTTGCAACAACTTGCGATAGAGTCCGATCCAGAAACGACTGACCGCGTGTTATAAATCAAATCTTAAAGATACGGTCGCGGCGCGGCCCAAGATTTTTCATCGCGGCTTGTGAACGCCACTATCACCGCGCACCCGTGTGAACGAGTCCTGACTTCGAATTCATGTCAACCGCGCTATTGAATTGTGTTCCGTATCGGTCAAACAGACATTCCTTTACGCGAGTTGGCAAAGCGCAGCATGATGGTCGGGAGAATGAGCAGATCGAGCATGGTCGATGAGGCAAGTCAACCCATGATTATCGCCGCCATCGCCGGTCAATCCCGCTAGCGAGGGGCTAGCCACTGCCAGGTTCGATCAGACCGAGCTAGCACACGCGGCACATCTTCGGGCAATAAAAACCCGTCTCTGACCAGCGATTCGGCGGCCAGCCTTACACGGGCCAGGAAATCACTTCGGCTCGCATAAAGCGATTCAACGCAGGGACGCGGGTCATGGGTTTGTCGCCGCTTCAGCTGCGTCCATGGAAAGGGGATATCCATGCCGATAAAATCCATCAGTTCATGGCTGTCTCCTGGAAGGCCTAGCCGAAGGCTCCACGGCGTATACGTGGCTAACGGCACCCGAAGCTCGACGTTGCGGACGCCGCTTTGCTCATTCCCGTAGGCGTCTACCTGGGGAACAAGCGCTGGGAATGCCGAGAGCCGTCGCGGCGGTTGCACGGTAATGATGCCGTTCTCCCACTCGGGGCCATAGTCTAGCCGGTAGGCCTCATGCACCACCTTGGGCTCCTCTATACCGGGGATAGCCGGAAAGCGAAGCGCATCGACAGCAACGAGCGTCCCATCGGCAATATGCGGAAAACGACTGTCCGGTGGCACCTCATTGTCCCTCACCCAGGCAATAAGCCTCACAAGGAGCGCCCGAAGATTAACCAAAAAGTCAAGAGGGTTTCCGCGATACGCGATGACACCGAGGTTATCTAACCGCACTTCTGGCGGGAACGATCCGACAATGTGCTGGGCGCTCGCCAGATGATAGATGCGCTCGGTTGGCAAGGGTTCGACGTCCCCCTGACCGTCGATACGGGTGTGAATGAGCGAGGCCGCGCGGCCCCAATACTCATAGCCCGTATTGGTGAAAAAAACTTTGGGAGCCTGCTCAGCGTTGGGATAGTGCATAGAGAGGCCATCCTCACGACCGCTCTGCAGGTCAGCCTGCGGGCGCATCGTGAACGGAAACAGGTCAGTCGGATAAAAGAACGCCGAGTACCGGTGGCCATCGCGCGAGGGCTCTGCAAACCGGTGATTAAAGCTGCCACGCCCTGCCCCCGCGCCATGAATCAGCATCCCATCGAAGACCTGCCGCCCTTCTTCGTCGGTGTTAAAGCCCTGATACAGAAAATGTCTGAGGAATCGGCCGGTCTGCGAAACTCCGAAGGCAATGCCGTAGTCGACATGAAATAGGCTTTGCGGGTCATATTTCGCATAGGACAGGGTATCGCGTACGGCGGCAAGCCCAAGTCCGACCAACGCAGGGCCCTCGGCCACGTAGACCAATTCATAGATCATTCCGGGTTTGAACCCTTTGGGCATAACGATCTGCAAGCCATCGTCTGTAAACGCCCAGTCCTTGCGCGGGACCGTGCGACGAGGGGCAAGCCTCCCATCCCTCACGGTGAGGACGTTGTCGGGATGGACCGTATCCGCGACCGGATAGGATCGATGCCCGCGGTGTCCAAGGCTCAAGCGATCGACCGCTGCGTCCACAGTCCAATCGGCGCGTACTAGGCCTCGGATGGGCTGACCGTGATCCGTTGCCACAGGCACCCTCAGGTGCAATCGACCTAGCTGAGGAGCGACATCGAACTGCCAGCCAACCCAGATCACCGTAAGGCCAAGACGCATCAACAGGCCATCGCCAAAATCTTGGGCCGAGACAGGATCATCACTGAACTTCGCCCCATTGAGATAGGCGAGCGACGCCTTCCCGCCGCGGTTACTGACCTCCAGCAGAGCAACACAAGAGGATCGACACGGCGCCTTTGGCCGGAGCACCATAAAATTGGCTGTCGCTATGACCTTTCCCAGTGCCGTGCGGGACGCCTTTGCAAGGTCGACGATCCGCGCATTCATGGGATTGTTAGGGTCAAACTCAAACCGAATCGTCCCGGTCAGCTTCTCGTAAGGCCCCACCTCCCCAAAGGAGCGCCCACCCAGCACATCGTCGCGGCCGGTTACGTCAATGGCGGCGAGCTGTGCCCGGCATGGAACCTGTCCCAGCACAGCGCAGGTGCACAGCCCGCCGAGAAGAAGGATCCGTAGGGCCTCGCGTATTGGGTCCTTGGGGCCAGCCCCCTTCATCGCTCGCAGTGACATTGCAATCCCCATTGGCTTTAGGCAGCCTTAGCGGGAGGCTCGAGAAAGACAAGGCTCCCATGCGCCAGTTGAGAACGCTCGCTGCATTGGCCTTTTGGCTCCAGGTAAGTGTCGGGGGCGGCCTCTGTTATGCGAGCGATGATCCGTGCGCCCAGATCGGTCCGCCGCTCGCATTGTCGGAGAGCGACAAGGCAAAGGCCCGATCCGTCGCTTACAGCCAAGGGCTACTGTGGAAGATAGAGCGTGACGGCAGTCCGCCGAGCCATATCTTTGGCACCATGCATTCGCAAGATCGGCTCGTTACCCTCCTTCCCCCCCCGGTGCGGTTGACCTTCGCGCAGAGTAACTCCTTAGTCACGGAAGTCGTGCTGGATGAGGCCGCAAACCAGACTTTCAACGAAAGTATGTATTTCACTGATGGCACAATCCTTCCCTCGCTGCTGCAAAACGGTGTATACGAACGACTCAGCACGGAAATTGCCGGCTATGGCGTCCCGCCAGAAGACGTTGAACGGCTGAAACCATGGGCCGCATTCACCCTCTTGGGTCGTCCCCGCCCCGTAAGGGCCCCGACGCAGGATCTTGTCTTACTGCAGATGGCGCTCACGCAACACATGCCGGTCTACGGCTTGGAGACTATGGACGAGTTAGTCGCGGCGTTGCAAGGTCTAGCGCTTGAAGACCAAATCACCATCTTGATTGATACGATATGCAACCACGACATCATTCTCAAACAGACATGGGACCTCGTACAACTCTACGTGGCACGCGATCTCGCTGGGATGGTGGCGTTCAACGAGCGTCCTCATAGTGACGAGGAGCTATTCCAACGATTTATGCAACGCGTTCTCTACGATCGGAACAACCGAATGGCCGCGCGAATGGAAAACTACCTTATGCAAGGCGACGCGTTCATCGCTGTTGGGGCAATGCATCTTCCCGGCGAGAAAGGCATATTGCACTTGCTTCAAGAAAAAGGCTATCGCGTCACGCCAGTATTTTGATGCAATCGCCCTCTAGGATGATTTAGCGGCACTATCGAACGCCTTCTGCTGCTCGGGCAATGCCTCTTTTTGGTATTTCGCCTTCCATTCCGCATAGGGCATCCCATAGACCATTTTGCGAGCGTCTTCATCGTTCATCTTGATGCCCCGCTCTTCAGCCGCGGCGAGATACCACTTCGAAAGGCAGTTTCGGCAGAACCCCGCGAGGTTCATGAGGTCGATATTTTGTACCTCGTTATGTTCGCGCAAGTGCTGCAAAAGTCGCCGAAACGTAGCCGCTTCAAGCTCAAGTTGGGTTCGATCATCCATAGGTAAAACCTACCTGTTACCCCATCGGGTTTGGTTTGACGATAAGTGCTCCGTTATTATACCCGTCCTTTGTCCCGCTCCGACAATTCCTGATCATTCGGAACGGCAAGCGATTGATCACAACACGATTAAAATGGCCCGAATGAGCGATAAATCACGCCCCCATCAGATCGTCATTGTCGGCGGTGGCGCCGGAGGTATCGAACTCGCGAGCAAGCTTGGACCTCGCCTTGCAAAACCGGGTCGGGCTAATGTGACGCTCGTGGATAAGAATCTTGCGCACCTGTGGAAACCGCTTCTGCATGAGGTAGCGGCAGGGACACTCAACTCCCACGATGACGAACTAGACTATCTGGCCCAAGCACGCTGGCGCCATTTCCTTTTTCGTTTGGGTAGCATGGATGGACTCGACCGAGCAAACAAGACCATTAGCCTCGCGCCAACCCCGGACGAGAAGGGCGATGAGGTGATCCCACGCCGGAAGGTAACTTATGACACCCTGATCATTTCCGTCGGTAGTGTCACAAATGATTTCGCGATCCCCGGGGTGCGGGACCACTGCGGCTTCCTCGATACCAGGGAACAAGCAGACCGCTTTCACCAACGGTTGCTAACGGCCTACTTCAGGGCGCACACGCAGCACGGACCCCTGCGTGAGGGCCAATTGCACATTGCCATTGTGGGTGCCGGTGCCACGGGGGTGGAATTGGCTGCAGAACTGCATAACTCGACGCGACAGCTGATCGCCTATGGGCTCGATCGCTTCACCCCGGACAAGGACATGAAGATCACAATAATCGAAGCGGCAGATCGAATTCTGCCCGCATTGCCTGCCAGGGTGTCGATGCCTGCGCAGCGCACCCTGAACGCGCTTGGGATCAAGGTGTTGACCGGTGAGCGCATCACCAGAGCAACTCACGATGGCGTTGAGACAGCGGCTGGCTTATTTATTCCCGCCGAGATCAAGGTTTGGGCCGCGGGAGTCAAAGCTCCCGATTTGCTCCGCCACCTTGATGGATTAGAGACCACGGCGAACAATCAACTTGTGGTCAGACCAACACTGCAGACCAGCCGTGATGAAAACATCTTTGCCTTCGGCGATTGCGCAGCCTGCCCGCAGCCGGGCACGGATGAACTCGTCCCGCCCCGTGCCCAGGCGGCCCGCCAGCAGGCCGCGTTGCTGCTGCAGTCCATGGACCGGCGACTCGAGGGTGGGCCACTCCCTGTCTATGTCTATCGTGATTACGGATCCCTCGTAAGCGTGAGTCGCTACACCACAGTGTGGACGTTAATGGGAAATCTGATGGGTAAGTGGTCCCCCTATGTCACGATCGAAGGATTGCTTGCGCGCTTCGCTTACCTTTCGCTTTACAAGATGCATCAGCTGGCCTTGGGTGGTATCGTACGCGTCATCTTGCTAACGCTTGCCAACCTACTCACCCGCAGGACAAAGCCGCGCCTGAAATTGCACTGACTGTGTAGGCTGTTAATAGCTCCAATGCACTAAGCCGCGCTTCCAATCCGCGCCGTGATCACAGGCGGGCACCGCGCTAATTCGCTTGCAAGGGATACGGACTTCAAGCCTAGCCGGCGAAGAACTTTTTGAGATTGTCGAATCCCGCCTGATAAATGCCCTGAATCATCCGCCTGGCGTCCCGCTCCGTTGCACCGCGGGGTTTAAACTCACTTGACCATTCCACTCTAGAGGCACTTCCGTCACCTTTGTCCCGCACACGGATCGTGGCAACGTAGTCTGCGACGGGTAGCGGACTGTCAATGATGGAATAGCTGTAGACTCGTTCATTGTTATCGCTGTGCTCAAGGCGCTCGATGATGGTGCCGCCGCCGGCAAGCGTCAATCGCCGTATGGCGCCCTCTCCCTCCCCTCCAACTTCACTTTTCTCGACCGCGGGGTGCCAATCAGGCAATGCATTAAACCCACCGATGAGTTCCCAGACCTTCTCAGCGGGCACATGGAGTTCCGTTGTCATTTTTACTTTGGTCACGTCAGTGCTCCTCTCGTTTACTCACGCCACGTTCTATTATCGAAGCTTCTCATCCTAGCGCATCCGCAGTCTCCAAAGCAGGTTGTTGCAGGCGCTTGTCGCCAATCGGTGCGAGGAGAACCCAGACCTTGAACCCAGCGAAGCCGTGCGGTGAGCAGAGGGACTGATTCATAACCCGTGCTTCTTGATTCTGTACCGTAACGCCATCCGGGTCACGCCGAGCTCCCTCGCTGCCTGGGATACGTTGTCTTCGGTTCTCTGCAAAGCCTGCTGTATCAAGAGTCGCTCGGCGGCATCAAGTGTAAGGGTGTCCGAGAGCCTTTGGCTGGATTCACTCGAACGCGAGGGTTCAGGGCTCAGGATGAGCGATCCCGCCGTCAGCCTTCCTCCACCGCTCAACAACACAGCCCGCTCGATCACATGTTTCAGCTCGCGCACATTACCTGGCCAAGAATAACCTTTGATCGCCTGCTCCGCGTCCGTGCTGAAGGCCGGCTCATCCAACCCATAACGCGTTGACGTTTGCTTAGCAAAATGCCGGGCAAGTATGAGCACATCATCACCGCGTTCGTGCAGCGGCGACAGATATAAGCTAAGAACATTAAACCGATAAAAGAGGTCCGAGCGAAACCGGCCTTCTTTTACTAAGGCTTCCAAATCTCGATTGGTCGAGGCAATAAACCATGCAGGCACGGCGCGTTCCTGAGGACTCCCCACACGGCGCAGTGTTCTGCGCTCGAGCACCGCCAACAATTTGGATTGCAAATCAAGTGGTAGCTCCCCAATCTCATCCAGCAGCAACACGCCGTCTTCAGCCGCTTCGATCAATCCAGTGCGAGCAGCATAAGCGCTGGTGAACGCGCCCTTCTCGTGCCCGAATAGCTCTGCCTCGATCAGATCCTTGGGCAACGACGCGCAGTCCACCTGCACAAAGGATCGCTCCCGGCGCGCACTCGAGGCGTGTAATAAACGGGCGACCACATCTTTCCCCGTGCCGGTCGCGCCAAGAAGCAGGACAGTCGGAGGAACGACATCGGGTGCGCTGGTCAGCTTGCTGATGCGTGCTATCTGCTCACGCACCCGCTTGATATCGGGACTTTCGCCAAGCAGCTCGACCCCCGCCGCGGCGTGGCTCTCACGCTTATGGGAATACGCCAATCGCCGTGCCAGCTCGTCCCGACCAAACACCTTCTGAACGTTGACCAGGAGTTCATCCAGGTCGATCGGCTTTTTGACATAATCTGAAGCATTCAACTTCATGGCGGCGACGGCATCCTCCACTTCGCCGTAGGCCGAAAGCACCAGCACGGCAGCCCCTGATCGGTACTTCCGTCTTAAATCGGCGAGAAAGTCCAGCCCAGATCCGTCCGGAAGCCGCATATCCAGAAGGATGAGATCAGGCTCCATCTCTTGAAACTTGCGGTGAGCCGCATCCAGTGTCCCAGCGATGGCGCATTGGTACCCCGTCTTCTCGAGGCGCTTGCACACGGCTTTTGCAAAGACGGCCTCGTCCTCAACGACCAAGACCCGCTTTTTTAGTGCAGGTACCTCCCCGGCGTGTGCCACAACGTCCAGTTGTTCGGTCATTGCAGAGTCTCCAGAGCCGTCGCCCGTGGCGCAGCAATCACTACTTCAGTACCGCCACTGTCGTTCGAATTGAAGTCCAACGTCCACCCATGGGCCTGACAAATCTTAAAGGCAATCGGGATCCCAAGCCCAGTACCGAAGCGTTTCGTTGACGGCCCCGGAGCGAGGTTGCCCGGTTTGGGATCAAAGCGCATTCCAGGCCCACAATCCCGAATGTGGACGGTAAGTTTCTCTTGCGTGTTCTCCATGCTGATAACAAGTGCGCCCCCTTCGGGCGACGCATCGACCGCATTTGCCAAAAGCCCGTAGAGCGCCTGTTCCATCAAATCCACATCCACATAGACATCCTGGTCTTCACCCCAGCCGCGCCTTTTGATTCGAATTGCCTTCTCTTCTAACTTGGGTTTCAAAAGCGTCAACGCGGCATTCAGCAGTGGACCCACATGTGCTCTCTGTGGTTGGGGCTTTAACGGGTGCAGATAGGACATAAGGGCACTCACCCAGCGGCTCAGCCGGTCTATCGTCGCTAGGATCGCCTGCTTGGCTTCTTGCAGCTCGCTGGTATCATGAACGACATCAAGCACTTGCGCGGCAGCTCGAATACTTGCCAGTGGGTTGCGGATATTATGGGCAACCACGGGTACCAGCGCACCGAGCGCCGCCTGTTTTTCGCTTTCAATCAGCGCGTCCCGGCTGGAGGCGAGATCTGCTGCCATCGTGTTAATTTGTTGGGCAAGATCTCTGACCTCCTCGACCCCATCTAGGGGGATCTTGTGTGCCAACTGCCCTCCACTCATGATACGGGCCCCTCGCACGACCTGCGTCATCGGGCGAACGAAGCCCTTCTGGACAATACGGCGGGAAAACAGTAACAGCCCGATGGCCAGCACGATGGGAATGGGCATGATGATGGGGGCAAAGCGTGTCCAGCGCGCGATTGTCCGATCGAGCTCATCCCCTCGCGCGGATAGCATTGCCTCAAAGTCCTTGAACGCCTCCTCGAAGCTCCCCACCACCCGTTCCTCATAGCGAGGATTGAGAATCATGATGCGTGCCTCTCGAACGGCATAGGGATCAGAGAAGATATTATTCATATCCTTCTGAATTACGCGGTATGCCCGCTGCATGGACTGGATGGCAATATCCTCCGGGCGGGATACGGCATGTCGGCGCAGTTCATTGAATCCTTCGTCTATCCGCCGTGAATAGTCGGTATAGAGCGTGACCGCCTTGGGATCCTCCATCAACCTTGCGCGAGTAACTTCCTTGATCTGCCTGAACAGGTCGCTGCGGATCTGCTGGGCAGAACCAATCAAAATATTGATACGAACCGACTCTGCGGAGGTCTGATGCCAGAAATAAGCCGATAGCCCCCCCAGGACGCCAGTGACCGCCACCAGAAACAGGAAAGCGAGTTCGTGGGTAAGTAACAGGCTCTTTAAGGAGCTGGGGCTGCGGATGCGCATCGTAGCCATTATAACGTACGGGGCGATCGGGGCTCGCTGCGCCCTCTACAAGATGCAGAGCCTATCCGCACCGAGCCGATAGGCGGCGAGCCTCATCCCAAATTGACCTGCCTGGCCCGGCCCGATGCGATGGAAATGACTGGTTATTTTAAACCAATGCGCTGGTTCATGGTGACCCCCTCCGGCTCGTGGGGAGAGATCTCCAACCTTTGGACCATTTCGAACGGTTGACGTGAAGGCCTATAACTCTATGAATTCAAAGCAACTACGAGATCATGCCTGGCGACGCTCGGAATTGGCACAGTTCCTGCTTCGCTTTTGGTGTGGAGACAGCGGCCCAAAGGGCTGCTGCTCCGCAAGTTTCACCCCCGCCAGCATAAGTGCCCAGGCGGGCCATATCGAAACACAATGAGCCAAAGAGGAGATACATCATGAAGTGGGAAACCCCGGACTATAGCGACATTCGCTTCGGCTTCGAGGTAACGATGTACATCAATAATCGTTAATTTCGAACTACCGAATTAAATTTGACATAAACGTAAATAAGGGGCCATATGGCCCCTTATTTGCGTTTGGGTGCGTGAAAGTCGTGTTAGGCAGTACACGCATGGCAATCAAGAAAGCCGAACAGCCTGGCTCCGATAAAACCAAATACGCTATCGAGGCAAGCCAGGTCGGAAAATCCTATGGGGATCTCAGAGCAGTCGACAGACTCGATCTATCTATCCCCGAGGCTCAATTCTTCGGACTGCTCGGACCGAATGGTTCCGGGAAAACCACAACACTTCATATGTTATCGACGCTTATCAGGCCAACGGAAGGAACGCTCAGCGTCGCCGGCTATGACGTCGTCAAGTCACCGGTGTCGGTGCGACGTGCTATCGGCCTTGTGTTCCAAGAATCCGCACTGGATCGAAACCTGACGGTGGATGAGAACCTTCGCTTCGTCGGCGCGCTCTACAACTTGCCGGAGCACGTGGTGCGCGAGAGAAGTCAAGAACTCCTTGAACTTTTTGATCTCACAACCAGACGACACGCACGGGTTGGAACTCTCTCCGGCGGGTTGCGTCGTACCCTGGATATCGCTCGTGGGGTACTACACCGCCCGCGTGTTCTGTTGCTTGATGAACCAACCATCGGCCTGGACGTAATCAACCGTCGCACGATTTGGCGATTCATTGAGCGCTTGCGCCAGGAAGAGAATATGACCGTCTTATTGACCACCCATTATCTCGAAGAAGCGGAAGGATGTGATCAGGTGGCCTTCATACGCAAGGGGAACCTGATCGGCCAGGGCAAGCCCAAGATGTTGATCCAAAGCTTAGGAGCCTACATTCTCGAGATAGAGAGTGAAGCGCCAGATCGACACGCTGAATTGCTCAATCCGACGCTGGGAACTCCAGTCCAAGAGGGGAACCGGTTAATGTTTTGCGTTCCAAACGAGGATTTTCCAGTGGCCGAATTACAGCGTGAGTTAAAATCCGCTGTTCATGCCCTCCATCTACGCAGGCCGGACCTCAATGACGTCTATATCTGGTTAAACCGCCAGAAACCGAGGACCAGAAGATGATGTGGCGCGCAATTTGGGCAATTATCGCACGCGAGTTGACGCGCATGCTTAGACAACGCGGTCGTCTGCTCAGTTCAATGGTGCGGCCTTTGATCTGGCTGCTGGTGATCGGCACCGGCTTCGGCGCCATGCTGAGCCACTTCGGGCCCGGAGGTTATCAACAGTTTCTCGTGCCTGGGCTGCTTTGCATGGTACTCCTGTTTGGCGCGATGCTGGCGTCTCTTTCTCTTGTCTACGACCAGGAGTCAGGGGTCATGCGTATGCTGATCATCGCCCCCTTTGCGCATTACTGGATCGTCTTAGCGCGCACGGTGAGCGCAGCCGTCGTCGGGCTTGTCCAATCCGTCATCCTGATCGTAATACTGGTCGTTATCGGTTATTTCAACGCGGCGGTTAATCTAGCGATACTGATACTCGGGCTCGTCGTCACAGCATTTGTTTGCGCTAGCCTAGGGATGTTGATTGCCGTTTTCAGCAAAACGCTCGACAACTTTGCGGTCATCATGAACTTTGTGATCTTTCCGGTGTTCTTCTTAAGTGGGGCCCTCTATCCCGTTCAGCACCTGCCTTTGGTATTAAAAATCGTCACATTAGTCAACCCATTTAGCTACGGAGTCGACTTGCTCAAGCACGCCATGCTCGACGGCTTAACAACGCCGCTCGGAACAGACTTTACTATTGGGCAGGACCTCCTCTACATGATTGGCTTTACGGTCGCGGCAACTGGCGTCGCCTGTCTCCGCTTCTCCCATGCGCCCGTTATCGAAACGCTGGCGCGCATCCTGAGCACCCCACGGCGGCGTTAAACCACCCGTACATCAGAAATGGGAAACAGAAATTGCCCGTCAGGGCCACATGCGTCGCAATACGTTGGCTTGCGGCAACGAGACATGTGACAGTGCACCAATGATATGCAAAAGAATCAAGCATACCAACACGACGGAACTCGCTACGTGCAACTCTGTAAATAACTCATTCAGCACCTGATCTTTCCAGCCCCAGTGAGGCAGTGGAATTCCGAAATAGCTAGTTTTGTAGCCGCTAAATGAGGAAGAAATATACCCGCTGACCGGCTGCAAAAACATAAAGACGTAGAGGAGCGAGTGGTTCGCATGTGCGAGCTTTTGCTGCCATAGCGGTAACGCATCCGGCAACGGTGGCGGCTGATGTGTCAAGCGCCAAATGAGTCGCAGCAAAGCGAGCATGGCTACTGTCAGTCCTATAGACTTGTGTAAAGCAAAATACCAGCTTTTGTCCGGTCCTTCGGGCAAATCCACCATGTACCATCCCAGACCAAACTGCGTGAAGATTAACAACACCATCACCCAATGCAACACGATGGCAATGAGGCTGTATTTTGGCTCTGTTGGTTCCATCACCCCCCCTAGTCAATTCACTACCAGCAAAGACCAATGTCCGATCGGTTTCCGTGAAGGTGTTTTGGTTGGATCTCGAGCGCGCCCGCCCATATCATCACTCGTAGTAGTCTCTCGGCCCGATGCCGGACCTAACGTTATGATTGTTAGACGCACCGAAAACACATACGATACCAAGTCTACTAGCTCATTACCGGATCTTCACACGGGTAGGTAAGACGGTGGAGTCCAAACGACTGGTGAACAACGTTTACCACGACAGACAAACTCCGATACCGACAGTTATCCGCTATGTAATTGCGTTCTCGCTGATCACCCTCGCATGGCTCGGCGAAGGCAGTCTAGTTCTTGCAGAAGACTATGAGCTTGAAGTCATCAAATCGAAACAGCTCCTCCTCGTCAAGAAAGGAACAGAGATCGAGCGCAGCTACCACGTTGCTTACGGCATGGGGGGCTTGGGCACCAAGCACCGTTCCGGTGACAGCAAAACCCCAGAAGGGGTCTACCGCGTATTAGATTTTGGGAAAGATAGTAAGTTTTACTATTTCATGCAGCTAAACTACCCAAACTTGCTAGATGCGTGGTACGGATATAAGAACAAAGTCATCTCCGGTGATGAATTTGAAGCAATCCTTTCTGCTATTAGAAATACCAGTCTGCCACCTCAGGATACAGGCTTAGGAGGCTATATTGGTATCCACGGGATCGGACAAGTTAACAGCGAGAAACTACATATCCATAACGAATTTAACTGGACCGATGGTTGCATCGCACTCACAAACAATGAAATAAACGACCTTCGCCAATATGTCAGCATCGGAACGCGGGTCTTAATACGGGAATGAGTGCAGCTGGGAACGCCGTCTTCGATCCCTAATTTTACCGAAAGTGCGTTCCAGCTTTGGGGAAAACGGACTATATGGGCGCGTAACGCAAAAGTACATGGCATCAAACATGACAATCGGGAACACCCCGGGGCATCTTAGAGATACAGAATCGATTGAATCAACAGGCCGTGACGATACGCTGGCTGGTCCCCAGGGAATATATCGTGAACCTCCATAACTACGCGTCCGAGACGCAGCAACCTGTCACGGCGACCGTGAAGGTTGAAAAGATGAACCCCGTTCTGGAAATCCTCTAGTACGGCACGGTAGTACTTGAAGAAAAGGGTGATGAAAAAACTGCCGCTCGATTTACGATCGGTCCAGATCACCAGGTCAGAGACATCAATTTCGTGCCGAAACAACTCGTATTGCTCAGGTAGATACAGGAGCACACAAATGGTACAGCTTGGAACAGGCGGACTGGTCGCAGCGTACGTACTCGTCGCACTTTCGTTACGCAGCTTGCTCCTTTATTCAAGCTGGTCATGGAAAGTTAAGGCGGGGACAATTGCGGTAACCTCATTTTTTTATATCATCACATACCTGTCGTTTCCTTCCCTTTTAGGCTGGCCAACGGCTACCAAGTTGCCAAGACCATTTCAGCTAATATCTACCTATGTCGAACAGCCTAGCAAGGTAACCGGAGCTCCAGGTGAGATTTACCTTTGGCTAACTGATATGGAGAACCTGGTCAATCCTATGCCGCCTCGCGCATATCGATTGTCATACTCCTTGGAGTTACATGAAAAGATCGCTTTTACGATCTACCGGATCTGCTCTTTCCAGAGAAATGACGTAATGGGATGAGACGTTCCGTTACCTCACTCGTACTCACGTTCAATTTGCTGTTGTCAGCGAACGCGTCGCCGGTAACGTCAGGGACGATACTCCCCACCGATATCAGACTTCCGGCCTCGACGCTGCCCGAGTCCCGCGGTCCCGATGTGGGAACCGGAGCCACCGACGAGCCCCCTGCAACAATCGTGGCAGCATCGAACAGTCCTTCAGCACCGATCTCGCAACGGACGCATGCAGTAGACGAACGCCCCTCGCACGTGCCCCGGCTTTGGTACAGCATCCCCATCGCCCTCATCATCCTGATTCTCCTAATCGCCGGTGCTTTGGCATTTCGATGGCACCGCCACGAGCTGGAACGTATCCGACAGGCTGCAAGACCCTATGCATATCTTGTGCTGCAAGAGGACAAAGAGACTCGATTCCCCATTATGGGCTCAACCTGGCGTATTGGACGGAGCAAGCATAACGAGGTGGTGCTAAAGCATCACTCTGTATCAAGCCGTCACGCGGAAATTCACCATAGGCATCACGGCACCTTCAGAATTGTTGACCTTGACTCGTTGAATGGCATCTACGTCAACGATAAAAAGGTGAAGAGCTGCAATCTTTTTGAGGGGGATTTGATTGATATGGGAGACGTGCGGCTTCGCTTTACTTTCGACGCCGGAGACTATCCAGCAGAGGAAACCACCCTACGGCTACATACCAACGACCAATCAAAACATGCACCTTAGAGTACTTGGACTGTTTCTTATCCTACAGATCTTCCTATCCCATCCGACGGCCGCCGGTCGGCCAAGTCACCCGGGGGCGCGCGAGCTTGCGGGCGTAACAGTGACCGTCATCTATGCGGGGCTTGAAGGAGGTTCTATGGGGCCAAACCGATGATGGAGCAAATCTTCTAGCAGTTAATCTCGGAGAACCATTCAGGGTAGAGGAAAGTGCATTACTCTTGATGGTCGTATCCTTGACGATTATCTAGGTACCCAGCTGTGAGGCCTGCCCGTGAAGATACTTCATATTGAGGAACGCAGACACTAGAAAGATTGCCGCTCTGATCGAAATACCCGCCATCCAGGCGCTTAATTGGCAGCGCCATAACCTAATCTTCCGATGATCTCTTCCAATTCACGTTGTGTGACAGGCCCGTATCGGATATGCGCCAGCCGACCTTGAGGCGAAAATATGAATGTTGTAGGAATGCCCTTCAGCGGCTCGCCGATAATTCGATAGGCAGTTTGCTTATCCCCCAACAGAACAGGAAAACTTACAAAGTAGTCCTCAACGAATGTGGCGACGTCCTCGGTGTTCGCATAATCAAAACTGGGGAAGTCAACCGCAAGGCCAATCACAACTGCGTTGTTCCCATGATGATCATCGTGAAATGACACTAGCTCCGGCATCTCGTCGATACAAGATGGACAGTTTGGTCCCCACACATTAAGTACAACCCACTTGCCATTGCCAAAATACTCACCGAGTCGATGGCTCATGCCATCCAGACCCTTCAAGTCCATATCCAAAGGTGCTGCATCTAGAGTTGTTGCGCACCAAAATATGAGGACAAGCCAGCCGGCACGATAAAGTATGTCGAGTACCAACGACCGACCCGGACTTCTACCGAAACGCAGCATAAATGCGCCCGCTACGATTGCTGATTAGTAGCTTAAAAGAACGATCCGCGCGCGTCTTTACCCCAAGCCACGACGGGATTCTGCACAGCATCCGCCGCGTGCCAATGAATGTTCCAGGCATCTTCCTTATCTTTCGCATTAAAAGAATCACAAACCCAAAGCCCTGCTACGGCGGCCAATTCATCATCTATATAAACGAGGGGGATCCGATCCCGGTGCCAAGGCGGAATGCCCTCTTCCTGAAAGAGCTTTTGCAAAGGGCGCGTATGCCCTCGCCCCGCGGGACGAAGCCGTTCTCCTCCCCTGCGAAAACGAACACTCACCATGCCATTTTGACAACACGTGGCTTTGATACCTGTTCCCTCCACACGCTCTGCCTTCAGGATCCCGCTAGCGAGTTTCAGTGGCGTAGCCAAATTCCACGACAGTGCACGCGCCGGGTCGATGTTGGGGAGCGGGCGCATCCCATAGATCTCATCTCGATAACGCCGTACCTCGGCACCAGCCCAAGCGACGCGAGGCGTCCTTTCCCATGTCGCCTCCACGACATCCGTGAGGATGTGCCGTACATGATGCGCGGACGGCACCGGCAAACCGAGCAAACGCACCCAAGCGCGAATAACCAACTTCCTGCGCACGCCATCCAGCCGACGCAACCCTGTCACCGACAACGTCTGGCGCTCTATGTTGTAAACCGCATCCAGTTCACATTGACTAACCTGCTCGATGAGCGCCGCCACATCGGCCTGATAGCGTGCAGCGCGCGCTAGGGCGCGACTGATCCCCGGCCAGCGCTCACGCAAAACGGGCATCACTTTGTGCCGTAAGTAATTGCGCCCAAAACGCAAATCGGTGTTGCTGTCGTCCTCGATCCAGTCAAGATGCTCCGCTTGGGCGTAGCGACTCAGCTCGTGCCTAGAGAAGGCCAGCAGAGGTCGGGCAAGCCAACCTGGTCCGAACTCCGTGTACAGAGGCATTGCTGAAAGGCCGCGTGGCCCTGCGCCGCGCAACAGTTGCAACAATACAGTTTCCGCCTGGTCGTCCTGATGATGGGCAGTTAATAGGACGTCGCCTCGGCCCATTATGGAAGCGAGTGCTCGATAACGCTGTTCTCTAGCCTTTGCCTCAGGGCTTTGACCCGTCGGGTTGACGGCATCAACGGTGAGCAGCTGATACGGTATCCGAAGCCTTCGACACACTCGCTCGCAATGTTGACTCCAGCTGCCAGCATGGCAACTCAGGCCATGATTGATGTGCGCCGCCCTTATCTCCGTCTTACCAAGGTTCAGAAACAGTGCATGCATGGCATGTAATAAAACGTGAGAGTCCATTCCGCCGCTATAGGCTACCCAATAGCGATCAGTACGCGGGAGGCCCGCTAACGTTTTAAGTAGAGATGACGGGGAAAACGATGAAGGAGCCACATCCAGCTCAGTGCCTTTGGCCATTTAAAAATCGGTTTTTCTCTTGCTGTTGAAAAGAAGTTGTCACCCTGAACCACCAATGCACAGACACAATTAGCCGACTTGTTACCCCCGCTCATTGTAATGTCCATATTGCATGAGTCGCTTGCGGCGGATCGAGAGGAGATGGTCAGCGTCTGGATTCTGCAATTCTGCTAACCTCTCCATTGCCTGCAGAAGCGAAGCCTGAATAGTTTGGGCCATGGTGTCGACATCACGGTGGGCGCCCCCTAGAGGTTCGCTAATGATTTGATCGATGAGCCCCAAGTCAAGCAGGCGTTTTGCGGTAATTCCCATAACCTCGGCGGCCTCGGCGGCCTTTTCAGCACTTTTCCATAAAATCGAGGCGCAGCCCTCCGGAGAAATCACGGAGTAAGTACTGTATTCAAGCATCATCAGCCAATCCGCAACGCCAATGGCCAGCGCCCCACCTGAACCGCCTTCGCCAATAACGGTCGCAATGATCGGTGTTTTTAAGCCAGGCATGACGAAAAGGTTCCGAGCAATTGCCTCACTCTGTCCTCGTTCTTCTGCATCAATTCCAGGATACGCCCCAGGGGTGTCAATGAAAGTCAGAATCGGGAGTTTAAAGCGTTCAGCTAACTGCATTACCCGTAGCGCCTTGCGGTAACCTTCTGGGCGTGGCATGCCGAAATTGCGGCGAATTTTCTCCTTGGTGTCCCTACCTTTCTGATGCCCGACAATGGCAACCGACCTTCCTTCCAGCCGCGCGATACCACAGACGATTGCAGAATCATCTGCATAACTGCGATCGCCGTGTAACTCGTGGAAATCGGAGAAGATACGCTCAACGTAATCTAAGGTATTCGGCCGCTGTGGGTGGCGAGCGACCTGCGAGATTTGCCAGGACGTTAAGGATGAGAAGATTGCCTCTGTGAGTTCTCGGCTCCGCTTCTGTAAACGACCGATCTCCTCATTGATATTGATTCCCTTGTCGTTCCCGACATAGCGAAGCTCTTCAATCTTCGCCTCGAGCTCGGCAATTGGCTGCTCGAAGTCAAGAAAATTTAAGTTCAGGTTCATGTTTTGATGGGGCCTATAACAACATGAATTTTAATTAACTTACAGCCAAATCAGCCAGCGGACAAGCAGAGAAGTTCCCATGATCCGCACTAATATTCCACGTGAATGCTGTGCTCACCAAAGGAGGTTTTTAGCGCCTCCAGCAATTCATCGGTGAGGATGACACGCCACTGCTCACCCAAGCGTACATCGGCTTCGGCACGGGAATTAAGATAATGGATTGAGACCGGACATCGGCCTTCTTTAAAAGGAGTGAGAATGTCCTTCAGTTCCCTAATGATTCCGTTATCGGCAGAGTCGGCCTGAATACGTATCAGCAGGCATTTCGCAAAGGTTGCCCGCGCTTGATCAATATCGTAAATTTTATTGGCTGTTATCGAGTAGTGCCCACTATCATCATTAACGCCTACGCTACCCTCAATCACGAGGAGTCGATCCTTGACCAATAAATTGCGGTACTGTTGAAAAACATCGGAATATACTGTGAGTTCCATACGCGCGGTTCGATCGTCTAACGAAACAAACGCAATACGCCCTCTGCGACTGTTTCGTGTCCGTAATGCCATAACGAGCCCAGCTACTACAACGTTATGATTCGGCATGAGTTTAAGCTCGACTAATCGACTAGTCGTTATTGCGCCGAGCTCGGCCTCGTAACGATCGATGGGATGCCCTGTTAGGTACAAACCGAGGGTTTCCTTTTCGCCCGCTAAGCGCTCTGTATCGGACCATTCTGGTACGATCACGAAACGCGATGGGACAGGTACTTCATTTTCGCCCTTGTGAATGACATCAGATTCTGCATTCAAGCCAAATAAGTCATTCTGTCCGCTCGCGTGATCCTTCACAAACTTGTCTGCAATCTGGAAGGCGTTATCCAGAGAAGCCATCATGACGCTCCGCCCCGGTCCCAAACCGTCTAGAGCACCGGCTCGAATCAGGGCTTCGACCGTGCGTCGATTGGCTCTCTTGGAATCAATGCGGCGGCAAAAATCGAAGAGATCCCGATAAGGGCCGTGTCTGTCGCGCTCCTCGACGATGTGATCGATCGCCGCTTTCCCCGCGCCCTTAATGGCCCCGAGCCCATATCCGATAGTCGACAGATCAACTACCATGAAAGCATAGCGACACACATTTACATCGGGCGGAAGAACTTTGAGCTGCATCCGCCTGCATTCGTCGATTAAGGTCACCACCTTATCCGTGTTGTCCATATCCGAAGACAGTACAGCGGCCATAAAAGCGGCAGGATAATGAGCCTTAAGCCACGCCGTTTGATAGGCGATGAGCGCGTAGGCGGCAGAATGCGATTTGTTGAAACCATAACCAGCAAACTTTTCCATGATGTCGAAGATCCAGCTTGCTTTTGGTCGTTCAATACCGTGGCTCATGGCGCCTTCTATGAATACCTCACGCTGTTTGGCCATTTCCTCTGGCTTTTTCTTTCCCATCGCACGGCGCAAAAGATCAGCTGCACCCAACGAATATCCAGCCAACACCTGAGCGATTTGCATCACTTGCTCTTGGTACAGAATGACGCCATAGGTCAGTTTCAATAGGGTCGCAAGTCCTGGGTGGAGATATTCCACCTGTGCGCGACCGTGTTTGCGAGCAATGAAATCTTCGACCATACCAGATTGCAAAGGTCCCGGTCGAAATAGGGCCACAAGCGCAATGAGATCTTCGAACACATCAGGCTGAAGGCGCTTGATTAGCTCCTTCATTCCTCGGGACTCCAGCTGGAATATTGCTGTTGTCTCGCCGCCCATTATGAGATCGAATGTTTTGGGGTCATCCAAGGGAACACGGGCGATATCTAAGGCATCTTCGCCAGCTTCCTTTCGCAAACGGTTGATGTCACGAACGGCCCAATCGATAATCGTGAGCGTCCTTAATCCGAGGAAGTCAAACTTAACGAGCCCTATCGCCTCCACATCGCCCATATCAAATTGGGTGACTGCGCTGTTAGCGCCTCGTTCACAGTAAAGTGGCATGTAGTCAGTCAGTGCAGAAGGTGCAATAACGATCCCCCCAGCATGCTTCCCCGCATTGCGCGTCAACCCTTCGAGTTTGCGTGCGAGATCAATAAGCACACGTACCTCCTCATCCTCCGCGTAGCGTCGCCGTAATCCTTCTTCCTCGCTGAGGGCACGATCCAATGTCATGTTGAGATCAAACGGAATGAGCTTGGCGATCTGATCAACAAAACCATAGGCATAACCGAGTACCCGCCCTACATCACGCACGACCGCCTTTGCCGCCATTGTCCCGAACGTAATGATTTGAGATACACGATCACGTCCGTAACGATTTGCCACATACTCGATCACTTCGTCCCGTCGATCCATACAAAAGTCGACATCGAAATCCGGCAGCGAGACGCGTTGCGGATTTAGGAATCGCTCGAAGAGAAGATCGTACTGAATGGGATCCAATTCGGTGATTCCAAGAGCATATGCGGCTAGTGAGCCGGCTCCCGATCCACGTCCCGGGCCCACTGGGATGCCGTGATCCTTAGCCCACCGCACAAAATCCGCGACGATTAAGAAGTATCCCGCAAACCCCATGCTCGTAACTACATCGAGTTCTGACTGAAGCCGTGCAAAATAGGTTTCGCGCACCTGCCTAAAACCAGGCGCATCCACATCAAAACGCGAGGCGAGGCACCGTTCCATCCCTTCCAGCGCTTGGCGGCATAACCAGTCTTCCTGACTGTAGCCCTCTGGTACAGGAAAATCAGGAAGGTGATACTCATTGAGACCCAATTCCAGATTGCAGCGTTGCGCCACGGCCAACGTGTTATCGATGGCCTCGGGGATGTCAGTAAATAATTCAGCCATTTCTTCGGGAGTTCGAAGATACTGTTGCGCGGTATAGCGACGGGGCCGCCGCAGATCCGCGAGAGTACGTCCTTCCTGGATGCACACACGCGCCTCGTGCGCCTCAAAATCATCGGCGTCAAGGAAACGGACATTGTTTGTCGCCAATACCGGAATATCCTCATTTAGGGCGAGTTCGACCACGGCTCGAATGTAGTCGTCCTCTCCGCGCTGGCCAATTCGCTGCAATTCGATGTAATACCGATCTGGAAACAATTCCTTCCACTCAGATACTAACCGTCGCGCTTTTTTGACATTACCGCGCGCGATCGCATGGCCAATGTCTCCATCACAGCCTCCTGAGAGAGCAATAAGCCCGTCACCATGTTCCCGAAACCAGTGCCGATGGACAAAAGGCCTGCCGTTGAATTGCCCGTCCGTATAGCTTCGGGTCAGAAGCTTCGTTAAGTTGCGATAACCAACGAGATCCTGGCAAAGCAACACAAGGGAGCTTGGATATTCGCTGTTCGTCTCATTGAAGACTCGCATCTCTGCACCGATGATGGGTTTCACACCGTGTTCTTGAGCTGCCCGGTAAAACTTGACCGTTGAAAACAGATTGGTCTGTTCAGTGACGGCGATGGCCGGCATACCTAATTTAACAGCGGCGTTTACCAAGGACCCGACTGCTACTAGTCCATCTACGATGGAAAATTCTGTGTGTACATGAAGATGAATAAAGCGTGCAGCCATATCGGCAAAATCTACAGTCAGCGGTTTATTTGCAAGTATCGCTTGACAGGCCCGTAAGAGGTTCGATGTATTGGAGATACACCCAGCTCAGCCAAGGCTTCAAGATGCGCCCGGGTAGGATATCCTTTGTGCTGTGCAAAGCCATACCCGGGATAGAGCTTATCCATCCTCAGCATCTCCCGGTCCCGGGCGACCTTGGCGAGGATTGAAGCGGCACTGATCGCAGCTATCCGCCGATCGCCCTGGATCACTGCCTGCACTTCACACGGCAGCTGCGGGCAGTAACACCCGTCCACCAAGGCGCGGTGGGGCTTAACAGTCAATGCGGCCACGGCACGCCGCATGGCCAGTAGACTTGCCTGAAGTATGTTGAGCGCATCAATTTCTTCCACTTCGGCACGCCCCAACGCCCAAGAAACTGAAGTCGAGGAAATCACTTCCGCTAGCACCTCCCGGCGTGCGGGGCTGAGCAGTTTTGAGTCCGCAAGCCCATCGATCGGTGCTTCGGGATCCAATATGACTGCCGCCGCCACCACCGGGCCAGCCAGCGGACCGCGACCGGCCTCATCGATACCCACGGTAAGCAAACGATCCCAATCACGACGGCGCATCAGCTGGCCCGTAAACCAACCAGACACCACGGACGGCATCGTGAATAGCACACTGTCGAGCCTTCCAGGAAGCTCCAAAAATGATACAAGGGTTCTGAAAAAACCGTGCCCAATGACACACCGGCTACCGGGTTAAGTAATTCGACCCCGTGAGGCATTTGGGGCGAACCGGCTCAATCTGGATTATGGGTAACTCACAACACCTGGTTCAATAACAACACACCAGGTATTTGGTACTAACGGCTTCCGGCGAAACGGCTGCTATCGTACGATGCCTCGCGTAGACTGGCTCAGGAACTGAACGAGATGATCGACCTCTGGACTTGCTTCACTCAGACATCGTAACTCCTCAATCGCCTTTGCGAGGGTCAATTTCTGCCGATACAGCACGTGGTAAGCTCTACGTAGATTGTTGATCGCATCTGCGCTGAACCCATTGCGCCTAAGCCCCTCTCGATTTAAGCCGCGCGCTTTCG
>JAKEHO010000051.1 GCA_022614965.1 Gammaproteobacteria bacterium | reverse complement strand
TAACGCCTTCTTCAGCCCGGACTGGTGGCAGGATTACGCTTATGATCGCTACGGCAACCGGACGGGCGTGACCAAAACAGGCAGCGCGCCACAGATCCCGCTCGACGGATTGGCGAGCCTGGGTTTCAACACGGCGAGCAACCGCATCACGACAGCGGGTTTTGAGTACGACCCGGCGGGCAATCAAACCAGAGCGGTGGTTGACTCAGTCGGGACGCAGCAGCAGTATCGCTACGATGCGGCGGGAAGGCTGGCGCAGGTGCTCAACGCGGATGGGAGCAGTGTGCTGGCGACCTACAGCTATGGGGCGAGCAACCAGAGATTGAAGTCAGTCGAAGGCAGCGTGACGACCTACTACGGGTGGGACGGCGGAAAGGTGATCGCGGAATACGACCCGTCGGGAGCAAACGCTTTGCAGTGGCGAACGGGTTATATTTACCTCGGTGGACGATTGCTGGCGACGACGAATGGAGGCGGGACGCGGTTCCATCACCCGGACCGTTTGGGAACGCGTTTGGTGACTGATCAGTCGAACGGAGAGATCGTGACGGTGCAGTTGACGATGCCGTTCGGGACGATGCAGCCGTTCAGTGGGCCGTATGGCGGAGACAACTCGTGGCAGCATCCGACGAAGAACAATCCGTCGAAGAGGCGGTTCACGAGTTATGATCGGAGCGATGCGACGGGGATGGATTACGCTGTGAATCGGTTCTATCAAGCGGCGCAGGGGCGGTTCACGCAGGTGGATCCAATTGAGATGGGTGCTGCAAGGTTGAGCGATCCGCAGAGCTTGAATTTGTACAGCTACTGCGGGAACGATCCGATCAATCACGTTGACCCGGATGGGCTGTTCTTCGGAAAGCTGTTTGGATGGATTGGAAGGGCCTTAAAGACCGTCTTCAAAGTCTTCGCCGTAGTGCTGGCAGTAGCGGCTGTACTAGCGGTGTCTTGGGGCTTCGGCGCGCTGGCGCTTAAGGCCGCCATAGGCGCAGGTATTTTCGCTCTGATGGGATGGGGAAGTGGCAGGCTGGCACAGCTTGCCGCAGGAATAGCTTTCCCTGGAGGAGGATATGGGGGTTTTAGGACGCCAAGCACCTTCCCGCGTGGTACAGGGGTTGGAGGGGTAAGTAGCTTCTTGCCATCGCCAAAAGGAACTAGCGACGATCCATTATCTCGACAGATGATTGTTGCGAGTCGTAGCGCCGTCGATGATGCGCTTCAAATACTCGATTTTAATTCGAAAACATCCGCGACTTGTCGTTCGGCAATTCAAGGACCACGTGGTGAAAGTCCAAGGGATGCGTTTACCGGAATTATGAACAATAAAAACTTGACTTTTCACCCTGGAACAGACCCTGACAACTCATTGAGAGTTGGCAAAACGTTTCCTCCTGGAGGAGGTGCTAATGCGACAATGGATATATATGAGCCATTTATAGATCCAAGCCGGCGACTGAGAACAATTCAGGTTGACCGCAAGAATGTAGTACTGACGGCGCGACAATTTCACGCGCTAACCCTTCTACACGAGATATCTCACGCGACAGGGCGTTATCATCATCCCGGTGACCGCGCACCACATTCTTCTAGGGCGATTAGCCAGAATGATTTAGATGCCAAAATTTATACAGACTGCATTAAGGGAAGTCATATACCCGAAAAGTGAAATCGAGAGGCAGCGTCAAGTTGTCCACGCCGCCGTGGATCAGATGATCGAGACTTTGTTGTTGACCAGTGGCAAGTCGATGGCAACGAACTAAAACTCAAGAGGCATAGCATCCGCCAAGAAGCGTTTTCCGCTTCGGACTCTATTTGGTGTGCCATACAGCGATCAACTTAGAGCGCTTCGAGTGTTTGCGTGGCAGAAAGCTATCAACCTTTTGCCCTGTAGTTAGGATAGGATAAGGAGTAAAATCGTGGCTAAGCTAGGTAGCATAATTCTATTCGCCTTATTAGTATCAATCGGGTGTGGTGATAAGCAATCAACTAATCAGGCGGTCTCCTCTGAGGTACCACCGAAAGAACTAAATGCCGATTTCGTCGGCGTAGATATTGGTTGGATAGTCGCAAGAACAGGAAAACTATTTCATACCGATTCTGGAGGGGCAGAGTGGAGGCAGCTATCAACCAATATTAGTGGCACTCTTAAGCAAGTAGATTTTATCGATACGAAACGTGGATGGGCAATCAATGATCTTGGAGAAGTATGGCAATCTAACGATGGAGGGGGTACGTGGAATAGAAGCGCAAAATTTAATATCCCCACAGGTCGCCTATTGAGTATACAGTTCGTAGATGAGCTTCACGGATGGGTACTTAGTAACATTTCCATATGGCGCACGGAGGACGGGGGAATTAATTGGGATATATGTGACCCGATAACAACTAATCCTCAAAGGATTGAGGCGTTACTATTCAAATCTTATTTTCTCAATGCCGAGTACGGAATTGTTGGTGCCGGCAGCGGCGCCATCTATATTACTCACGATGGCGGAAAGACATGGACTGCTAAAAGAATTGCAAGTAAAGAAGCCACGATAGAATGTGTGTTTCTGGTAGACGAACACACTGGCTGGGCTGGAGGGGTTCCGGGCGATCTGTACCGTACTGACGATGGTTGTCGCACCTGGCGTCATCAATCACTCCCTACAACTATCGTTGAACCAGTTATATGCTCTGTTTACTTTATCGACAAGTATGAGGGCTGGCTTGCTGGTTTTGAAAATGAGAGCGTGAAAGATAATTCAGGGGAATTTACCCTACACACATTAGATGGTGGGAATGAATGGCAACAAAGTTCAACTGCTCCCCCTGAACAGTATTATCATTTTATATATTTTTCAGATCGTAGTAATGGCTGGGCATTAACTCGCGATGATACTGATTATAGCACTGCTGTTTATCGCACTACAGATGGAGGGCAGACCTGGCAGAAAAGTCTAAGCCTTGACTGATCGAAGATTTTCCTGTATCTCGCGACGAATCATCAAATCCCATTCCCCAGATGTGTATGCTTTCCCCGGCGTACATTTCGGCGTGATGAAAAATCTACTCTTCCTAGGTCCTGTTCGGGTTACGGTCGAACGTGGGATGGTCGGAACGGTAATGACATCATGCTGGTGGAGGATTTTCGCTGAAAGAAGGGGAGCCACCTTTTAAGTTCTTCACTGAGTAGCGTATATACCGGTGCCAGACGAAGACCAGGTCGAAGACCAGAGCCACCAGCCACCAGAGGAAGAAGAAGAGCGCGGTGGTCAGCACGACTGACCAGAGCGAGGTAGTGCCCGCGCTATTCTGCAAGTGCTGCACGATTGACCCCAAAGAGGTCCGGTCGGCGCCCTTCAACAGGTGTTCCCCAATGACCGTCAAGACTGCCACAAAGCCGGGGTAGAGCAAAGTCCGCATGCCCCAGGACGGAAATAACAATCCGGCGAGCAGGCTGAAGATGACGACCACAGACGCCGTTCCCACCAGACCAGGATTCAAAATACCAGGCTGATGATCCAATACCGCTCCCTGGCCGAGCAACAGCCGATAGCTGGTTGCCGAGAGCACAAATCCTCCGAATCCAATCAGCCACCAAAACCCTGGCTTGGTCAGCCGCACGATGCGCGTAACGAAAGTCAGTCCTGCCAATAACAGAGTCACCGCGGTAACGCGTAGGAGATTGCTGCGGTTCAGCGGGAACCCCGGACCGGTATAATCGAAGACGGCCTTGTAAATCATCAGCACCGCGCAAAACAACACTGCCAACGCGCCCGCGTAAGGAAAGAAATGGCTGATGATCTTTTTCCAGGGCTTGTTGCCAGGCCCCTTGCTGTAGTCCTTTTCCTCCGGCGGCGACGGCTTTTCTGAATCGTATTTGTAGACGACATTCTGGATGAAATGGCCGAAGACGGCATCGTCCGTCCAGTAGTCGTTGTGCGCCTTGCCGGGCAGGGAGTAGCGTGCGAAGCCGTAGTCGTCGTCGTCTTTGAAATTGAAGATCTGGCTGCACCCCCATTTTTTATCAATGCGGCGGCGCGCCTCATCCAACTCAAACCCGACCGGGTCGCCGAAGTCGTAATAGTTGCGCCATTCGATCTTGTCTTTCTCGGCGGGCCGGTATTGCGGCGGGTCATTCTCATTCTCATAGCGCGTGAAAATCTCCGGCCACAGCTCGATGTGTTTGTCAATCGGCGAGCCGATGGTCATGTAACCGCGCACTCGTTCGAGCCACTTAGGTCTTTCATTGTTATTCTTATGCGCCGCTTCAAGCAGTCCGAAGAGGGAGACGACCGTGCCTTCGCTGTGCGCGATGATGTAGATGTCCGCCTGGGGATTGGCTTCATAAGCCTTCTCCATCTGCATGCTGAAAGCGTTCAGAATCCGGTTGCGGCGGGTCTGAAACTCGGCCACCACCTGCACGTCGTCGAGAAAATCCAGCAGCAGCTTATTCAAATCGAAAGTGAAAAGCTTCAACTTTCCCGCCAGGAAAAAGATTTTGTCTAGCACGACGAGGGTTTGCAGCATCTCGGTCAGCACCTGCTCTATTTTTTCGCGGGTGATGTTGCCCGGAGCTTCTCCTTGGACCGCGAGCTTGCACGTGGCCAGCACGCCTTCCTGGTTGTGACGGGCGGAGTTCTCAGCCTGCGAGCGCAAGTGGTATCGCTCAACGATCGTGCGTGCCCATCGGCGCGCGTCTTCAAGCAGAAAGCCTTCTTTGACCATTTCGCGCGGGATGTCGGCCCAGTAGCCCTCGGCGAAAGTCAGGTTGACGGTCAACGGTTGTTTCGGCTGCTTATCGTCCTTGCCAGGCCTGTAATGGAAGCTGAGTTTGCAGCAGTTGTCATCGTTGTGGAATTGACCTAACGGTACCGCGCGGCCCGCGCGGTCGTGGTAGCGGGCGAACTGCGTCAGCACCTGCTGACTCGTGGCGAACCTGTTCTGGTCGCCGATGCCATGCACGGCGACAATGGTTTTATTCAAGACAGGACCCGGCATAACTCACCTCCGATATTTAGTTTGACCCCTCTAGGGCGTAGATGGCTGCGCGGCAGTCGTATTAGGCTGGTTAGCGATGCGCTGCCTGTTCTTGATCGTTTGCACCAACGAGAAGAGATCAATCCCCACGCCAACTTTGTAATAATCGCGGTCGAACTGCCGCACGGGAATGATCACCGTGTCCTTGTCGGGAACGAAGTTGGTCTGCGGATTGCCGGACACAGGCTCCAGCAACAAAGGAGTGCTGGTGTTGACGTGCGCCGGGCGCAGGAACGCCGTACCGTAAATGTTGATGAACTTCCAGTCGTCGTATGGCAGCGGGAAGTAGCCGTCAACTCTGAAGATCGGACCGCGCAACAGGCCGCCGGAGACGTACTCGTTCTGCCCGATTGTGAAGTCGAACTGCGCGGGAAAACGTTGGAGCGGGATGTTGTGGCGGTTGAAGAAGAAAGTTTGTATCCGCAATCCGGCGTAATATTGTCTATAGAACCGGTCGCGGTCCGATGGAACGAAGGCCACAAACTTTTTCCCCTTAGCCTCGGGCGGCAGCCCAGGCGCGTCATCGAATACATTGTATTTGAAGATCCCCAGCTTCGGGTCTTCGGGCGTCACAAAACCCAGGCTGGCGATGAATGAGAGCGAGAACTTTTGCTTGGTCTGGCGGTCAAAACTGGGCAAGAGCCCATTATTGCCGGACAAGCGATATTCGATTCCGCCGAGAAAATCAAAGATGCGCGCTGCGTCCTTCACTTTCAGGCCGGTGACCGTGGTTGCAAACCCGCCGACTGTCTCGCCGATAGTCGCATCGCCCGATTGCGGCGCGCTGAGGATGCGTGTCGCCGACCAGGCGCGAAATCGCTCGCCGAAGTCGGGATGAATCGTTTGTCGCCAGGGAATTGTCTTGCTGATGAACAGGTCGGCGAAGATGTTCCACTTGTTTTCCGTCGCGGCCGCGCCTGATTGCTGTAAGCCGACCACAGTGCGCGTCAGCAGACTGACAGGGCGATCTTCTATTGGAATGTTGATCTTGACCGCGTTTCTGTTGTGTGGGCGAAACTTCATCTTTGTGTAGTGGTTGTCCGCATCGGTCGTAACGGTATATTCCTCATTGGGGATGGCTGAAAAAGTGAGCT